>JANXWE010000105.1 GCA_025351325.1 Fimbriiglobus sp. | reverse complement strand
TCGTCTTTGTCCCCCAGCAGTTTCACAAACAGATTTTGAACGTCGGCGTTCCAGAGTTGTTGCAAGCCACCCAGGCAAAGCAACCGCGTCGGAATGGTGGTTTTCGTCTCGACATCCAGACCGTTGCGGAACAGTTCGCGGATCTGATCCGGTGTCGTCTTCGCCCGGCGGAGCAGTTCCAATTGGGCGTGCTGCCGGACGGTTCCATCGGGCGAATTCAACCCTCGCACCATGACTTCGTTCGTCGCCAGGCCGGTCGACACTTTCGCCCAACTATCGAGGCCTTTGGTCGGCATCGCCGGCTGTTCGCCGGTGCCGTTCCACGTCATCCGGTAAATGCGGCCGTTCACGCCGTCGCCCCAGAGCTTGCCGGCGCCGCCGGAGTCGGTGCGCCAGTCGCAGACGTAAATGGCCCCGTCCGGCCCGGTCACCATTTGGCACGGGCGGAAGAGGGGATCTTCGGACTTGAGGAATTCGAACTCGGTCGGGATGCCGAACGTCGACCCCTTCGGAGAGACGGAATAAGCCCGCACAATTTTGCGAAACACGTCCGGGTAATAGAGCAGCCCACGGTACTGCTTCGGCAATTGCGTGTCGTTGTAAATCAAAACCCCGGCCGGTGAACCACGCCCGGTCTTGATCATCGGGGCGAGTTTCCCCGGTAGTTCCCCTGCCACGGCGTAGCGATCCACGTCGGCCCGGCAGCAGCGTGCCCCTTCTTGGAGCCGCCAGCCGAAGTCCGATGCCTCGGCCACGTGCATGATCCGGCACCCGGTGAATTTGCTGCCATCTTCTTGGTCGTTGTCGGTGTGAAAAATGTTGCCGAGATCGTCGAACGCGACATCGCGGTAAGGATTGCGGTAGCCCAGCGAGAAGGTTTCCATCTTTGAACCATCGGGCATACAGCGGAAGATGGCTCCGGTACGCAGAACCGTGGCCCGCGATCCATCGGAGCCTTCGGCGAAGTTATCGTCGTCGCCACTGGTGATGTACAACCAGCCGTCGCCGCCGATGGTCATGCCCGAAACTTGGTGGTGATGGAAGCCGCAAAAGCCTTGGGCAATGGTCTCCCGCAGATCCCAGCGCCCACCGGCTACGGACTGCTTATACCGTCGAATCGACCCTCGCCCGCTGACGTACAACCAGCCATCGTGGAACAAAATGCTGGAAGGGAGTTCCTCGGTGATCACGATCTCGGACTTGTCGTACGTCTTCGTGTTCTCGTTGAACTTCAGCACTTTCACGACATCGTTCGTAAACTTCTTCATCGTGGCGATTTGCTTGCTGCTGCCATCTTTGTAGTGGAACGTCTCTTTGAACTCGGCCCATTCGCGGCCCGGATCGGGTCGCCATTCCAGGACGTAAAGCGTGCCATCTGGAGCGAAGGTCATCCCGACGGGATTGACGATCGTCGGGGCATCGGCGACGAGTTCGGTTTTGAACCCCTCCGGCGCGAACAGCCCCTTCAACTTCGGGTCGAACGTTCCCTGATCGACCATCTTGATCGGGAAGGGGGCCGGCTTCTGGGCCGTCTGGTTCGGGGCGAACTCGGGGGCTGGCGGCGGCGAAGCCACCCGGCCCAGCGATGCGAACAAACCGACCATCATGAGGGAGAGGAGAACACGGCGCATAATAATCAGACCCTCGAAACAGGAGCGATCCGGATCTGGGAGTTCCGAATCAGGCACACTTGTAATGTGAAGCGAGAGGAAGGCTACGTACAGGATAACTCACAGACGCCGCAGATGGAAAGCAGAACTGTCGCAATTGTCGAATTGGGTGTGTGTCAAAACTTTCTGGCAGCATTTGAACTGCTTGAAATTCCAACTGAGACCTCACCCCCCCCGTCCCCCTCTCCGAAACGGAGAGGGGGTGACTCCTTCGCCCCGAAGCTCAATCGAGTTTCGCTTGTTCTGCTCCCCCTCTCCGTTTCGGAGAGGGGGTTGGGGGGTGAGGTCTTACCCACGGCCGTGAGAGTGCTTTTGTTAATTGTCAGACCAATCGAATTGGCTCCCACCACGATCACGGTGTGACCGCTCCGAGGATGGCCAAGGCTTCCTCGCACTTGGCCAGCAACTGTTCTTTACCTTTCGCCGTGCTGAATCGTCCTTCCGATTCGATCCACTCTTGGGTGCTGGTCACGCAGTCGCGCAACTGGCCAGTCGCAGTGGATCGGACGTCTTCCGGCACCGCTCCCAACCGGATCGGCGACGTGTGCGCGAACACCGGCCCGCCGGGATAGAGGGACGACCCCGCACCGCCGATGCAGCGTGCCGCGAGCCAACCACTGAGTGCGACTTCACTCTTCAACTCGGCGGTGAAACGAGTGCCAGCATTGGCGACGGCCGTGTTGACAACCCGGCCATTCTGAACGAGTTCGAGTTTCTCGAACGGAACTTGGCTCTCGACGGATGCTGTTGCCAAACTATTTTCGACCGCAATATGCAAGAGCGGCCCGTTGGAAGTGAACGTGCGACCGGCGCGAACCGCCTCGACCCAACTACCGTCATTTCCTAATCGTGCGTAGGTACGCATGGAGCCGAGTGTCGTGCGGTTGCTTTCTTTGCCACTGCTGCCGACGAGCGGTGTCTGGAACCCGGCGTTGAGCAACCGGTAATACCACGGCAAAAAAGGCTGCGAGCGCGGTTGCGAATCGAATTCGATGGCGTCGATCTTCCCGAGAATCCGTGCGACCAACGCTTCGCCCCCGAGGAAACCGGCTTCCGGTCGGAACGCATCGACCCACACCACGAGACCCTTTTTGCGATGGCACTGATCGGCCCAATCGCACAAGCTCCAATCGTCGGGGCCGTCGACCCCACCGAACGACAACGGGTGCACGATGCGATGGCTGTTCAGCAACGCCAGCGAGCCGAGCATCGGGTGTGTATTCAACGTGTTGACAAAGACTTCGCAGCCGTGCGCAGCGAGTGCCGGAGCCTGCCCGCTGAACTCGCAAATGTTACTGTTAATGGGGTAGTTATTGCCATCGCGGGCAAGCACCGATGACGAACGCGCTAAAACCTGAACGAAATCCAACCCCTCGCTCGCGCCTTCGAGCGCCGCGGCATGCGCCGATAAGAAATGGGCCCGCAGGTCACCGGACACCCAATCCGCTCGTGGAACGGGCCAGCGCGTCAGCTCGAATCGCAATGCCATCTGACCGGGGTTCAACACCACCACTTGGTCGAGGAGTTCGTACTCCGGACCGTGGCTCGCACGGATTCGCAGTGGCACTACGGCTGGCAACGGCACCTCGCAACCGCCGTCGATGGTGACGAAATTTTCTCCGCCCAAACGGACGTGCCCGCCAAGTTCTTCAGCCCGGCCACAGGGGAAAATCGGGTGCCGACCCAACGGCACGAAGGTGCCACCCGTCG
>JANXWE010000050.1 GCA_025351325.1 Fimbriiglobus sp. | reverse complement strand
TGCACATGGTCACCCGCTTGACCCTGCCGGTGCAGTTGGGTAATGGCCAAATCATCGAGGGAAGCGTTCAAGCCTATCGCGGCGATTACGTCGTCGCTGGCTCGGCCATCCGTCCGCTGGGCATCGGAGCGGCCGGGGTAGTTCCCACGGGGACAGGTGGAACACGGGGCATCACCGAAGAACGGGTCGCCGGGACATTCGTTTGGTACCCGCAGCCGTTCGGGTTCCAAGCAGAATGGCAGACGGGGCGTGGCCCGGGGTTGAATAATGCCCAGACGGCTGTGGAATCGCGGCACATCGACGGCGGCTATGTCATGGGAATGTACCGACACGAAACCAATAAGTACGGCATCTTCACACCGTACTGCCGGTATCAGCAGTACACGGGTGGCTACCGCAACATTGCCAACGCCCCGTTCGGGCACCAGCGTCAAACCGACTTCGGCATCGAGTGGCAGATCAGCAAGCAGGTGGAATTGGTTCTCGAATACAGCAACATCAACACGCCGAACTTCACGGCCCTCAACACGACCGGTTCGGTGTCGTACCGCGACTTCGAAGGATCGGCACTGCGGATGCAGCTCCAGATCAATTATTGATTGGTCTGCTTCGGTTTGGCTGACTTCCCGACCGTGGTCTTTTTCGGTGCTTTCGGCTTCGGTTCGGGAACATAGGGTTGGAGTTCGGCGAACGACTTCGACAACTCGCGGAGCTTGACCCTGGCCCGCGACAGGATCGACCCGATGGAGTTCACCGGGATTTCGAGATCGGTGCTGATCTCTTCGTACGTGCGGCCTTCGATGTAGAACTGGCGGACGATCTCACGATCCTTGCCTTTGAGTTTCCTCAGAAGCATCTCCACTTCTTCGAGCCGTTCCATCCCTTTTTGGGCGGCTACACTTTCGTCGGGCAGATCCGCCAGCAGTCGCGTTTCGCCTTTCTTGATCGATTCGCGAACCGTCTGCCGGCGGCTCAATTCGTGCACGCAAATACGCCGGGCGATCACCGTCAGGTATGTCGCCAAGTTGGCGGAGCCGTTGAATTCGCGCAAGACTTTGTAATTGTCGGCAATGATCTGCACGAGGATTTCGGACGCGATGTCTTCGGTGTCTTCCGGCCCGAGTCGGGCACTACGCAAATGGGCCGTGAAGTGAACGGCGTGATAAATCAGCCCGAGGTAGCGGTCGACGAAGTCGTTCCAAGAACCCGGTTGCCGGGAGAGGCACCGTTTGAGCAGTTCTTTATCGATATCGGTGAGAGCCACGGGTGCGCCCCAGGTGCGTGTTCGTCAAACGGTGTGTCGCACGTCGCATTCCAATCACCGCAGTCACTTGCCCGGTTTCTTATCCAAGATGCGGGCTTCGCGGTAATCCCACCGTTCCGAACCCAAACCGGCATTGTCGTTGATTTTGATGTCGTCCGCTTTGTTTTTCACGGAGTCGGTCGGCCGGCGGAAATCGAGTTGCAGCGTTTTCTTGCTGACAATCAACTTACCAGCATCGGTCTCTTTGGTGCTCAAGCCATCCGTGAGGCCCGACACGTAAATGGTGAAGTTGTTGACGTCCGGAACTTTCTCGGGCACGTTCAGCCAAATGGCGATGCCATGAACGGCCCGCACGGCGGGGGGCGTGAGGTAATCCGCCGTTTCGGGGATCGGCGTCTTACTGATGCCGATGCTGGTCTGGAGTTTCAGTTCGCCGGTCGGATCTTCGATCTTTTGCAGCGCTTCCAGCACCGCGCCCGGTTCCGACTCGTCCAGGAACGACGCGGCCACGCCACCGGTGTCTTTGGTCACCAACTCGAACGTCGGCACGATGGTGCGCGGTTTGCCCGTTTTGTTGTAGATGTAGTACACCATGTACCAAACCGTGCGGTCCCCCTTGCCGGGAACTTTGACCGTGGCGATGCGGGGGGGCATGTAGGCGAAGTGCAATGTCCAAACGCCACCGCGATCCAGCGACAGCTTGAGTGGATCAACGTATCGGAAGGGGGCATCCGGCTGTTGGGCCACCGAGGACGACGGTGCGAGCGCGAGTGCGGCTCCGGCGAGCAAAGCACTGGTGACAAACTCGCGTCGGTTGTGGAAGAGCATGGTCGGGTGCCTGAGTAGTGAGCGTTTGGCGACAAGCCCGCACACTATCAGAGATACCCGCTGGAGCGACCCGGATCAAGCGCATCTCCGCGCGGAAGCGGAACTTCCGGCGGCGATGGCCCATCCGACCCGAATTCTTCGGGCGATTCGACCCGCATTTACTTCGCGGGCATGGCCGGAGTCACGGGGCCCGAAATCGGGGCGCCGACCGTCGGGTACGTCATCCCCGTGACGGGGAGGGTGTCGTTCGCGGGATTGTAATTGCAATCGCAACGACCCGACGTGTTTTTGCAGCCGAGGCTGAGGGCGAGCAAACCGACGATTCCCGACAAAATAGCAATGCGACGCATGGGAAGACCCTTCCGTGGGCTTTTGACGAATGGGCTGCGAACGGCGACGACACCGCCTGCAACGACAACACATCATTTATCGACGGGGAAGATCGCCCAGCTTGAACAGTTTTAACAGATTAGGCGGGTCGGGGGGATGTCGCTCACTTCTTGGCCAACTCCGCTTCGGTGGCCGCGATGATCGCTTTGATATCCGCTCCGGTCATCTTGCCTTCGCCGAACGTCCACGGTTTCTGCACCATCTTCATCCGGTGGTAGAGCACTACGGTGGTGTCGTCCTCTTTGTTCAAGTTCCACGCTTTCACGGCCTCGCTCGTCTGGCCAGTCAATCCGAGCACCACCCGGTCGGCGCCGATGGCGTTGCCCCATGTTTTAATTGCGGAGGCGAGCTGATCACGTTTGTCGTCCGATTGAAACTCTTTGTCGAGAGTCACGAAAATCACGAATCCGGCCAGATTCTTGGCCTTATTCCCCTCGACTGCGAGCAGCTTCTTGAGTTCCACCGTCAGTTTGGCCAACGGATCCTCGGCCCCTTGCGGTTGCGACCGGGAGAAGATGGCCACGACCGGGTTCAAATTGTTTTCACAGACGAGGCAATGGAGCTTGTCGGTGCGGTTGAGCGGATCTTTGGCGTCCGTGCGTTTATCGCTCACGATGAAACTGCGGAACGTGCTCGGCACCGTGGTGCTTTCCTTGGCCACCGGCTCTTGAGCCAAGGCGACGCCGGCGAATAACCCGAGCAGACCGCAAGATCGCAAATATCGGCCGAGTCGCATGGGAAACTCCGGTTCGCAAATGTCTGAACTATCAGCGTGCCCGACCGGTGCGGCTTCGTCAAGCTCGCATCGGTTCGCGATTCCAACGTCCGGTAATTCCCGCCCGTGCAATCGGCATCATGGCAACGGGATGTTCTTCCAGGCGAATTCAATCTCGCGCGTTTCCGTGATCCACTCGTGGAACACCACCTTCGAAGGCTTGCTTGCTTTTTTACCCACCGGTGTCGAAAACTCGCGTATGAAAGACCTGCCTCCGTCAAACTCTTGGCTCGTTCCAAATCGCCCGGTCATGACGGCACAATTTTCATCGAGCACCACGAGTCGATCTTTCACGCTGTTATTCCACGAATCATCATCAGGCGTCGGCACGTGCTGGCGGAACATCAATTTGAGAATCAAGTTCCCGTTCATTTCCGTCATATTGAGGATTTCTAAATCGCAATCTCGACCCGCAACTTTTTTCCGCTTCAGTGAGAGGATGTTGTCGATGGTAAACTCAGGCCGTTCTTCGAGCAGCATTCTCACGGCGACTTTCACCCGTAATTCCCGGATGCTCGTCGCGGTTCCGCGTTGGCACTGGAGCAGACATTTCAAATTTCGACTGTACGAAGAGTAATTGAACGGTACATCCGAAGAAATCTCCGGGCGATTCTTGAAAAGCGAAGCTCCTTGATCATCAATCGCTGAAAGCACGGTCACAGAACCGATGCCGACGATCGGCCGCTTGAGCTCCACCTGAACCACCCCGCTGATTTCGATAAGTTCGGAAGAATTCACTCGGCCTCGCTTCGGAATATTCGACAGCTCGATGCTGTTGGACCGAGTGATTTTATCCAAGGTGAACCGAAATGGGCCGGTCACGGCCGTGAACGGGCTGACGGCACTTGCGTCATAAAAGTAAATCACTTTCGAATGGTCGCTCTCCGACAAATCTTCTACGTAAAACGACCGGTTGGCCAATTCGCAAAGGGTCTCCAGCGCTTCCCAGAATGGCACGTTCGTGAGCTTCAACGTCACCTTGATTTTTGTATTCTTGGCACCGTCGTTGCATTTGTATCCCGCTTGCTTGCACAGTTCCCTGAGCGCCGTCTTTGCCGGTACATTGTTAAAATCGACCGAGACCAGCGTGGGTCGGAAGGCCGCCTCCGACCGCACCGTCTCGAAGAGCACCTCGGCCCGGCGCAATTGCAAAGGATCTTCGATTCGCGTCAAGGCCGCCCGCAGGGTTGGCAGCGCCCGGTCCCCTTGGGCGATCAACTCCCGACTGGCTTTCTCACGCTCGCGGTAGTCGGTGCTGCCCAACTGTTCGATCAGTTGCAGCGGTTGTTCTTGAGCCTGTGCCACACCGATCAGCGATACCGCTGTTAGCCAAACCAGTTGAAACCGCATGCTCGACCTCGCACCAATGCCGGACTGGCCACCGTTATTCTTTTTGTAGCTGCGCCAGCACTTCTTTGACCACGCCCAACACCCGGTGGCGGGTGCTGTACACGCTCTGCGCGCTGATACCGAGTTGATCAGCAATGACCGGGCCGGCGATCTTTTCGAGCGCCGCCATGCGGAAGATCGTCCACGCTTCTTTCGTCACTTTGGCCTGGGCCAGAACCAACGCCCGCTGGAGCAATTCGCGGTCGCCCGCTTCGTCGATCCCTTCCCAAAAGCCGGTGGTGTCGTCCTGGACTTCTTGGAGGCGCATCATCTGCGATGTGTCGCCACTGCCCGATGGTGCCTTGGACTGTTTACGGCGGTAGGTCGAACAAACGTGTATAGTCACCCGCCGCAGCCACGTGGGGAATGGCCCCTTTTTAGGGTCATACATGTGAATTTTGCGCGTCAGCCGATACAGCACTTCTTGCGAGACGTTCTCGGCGTCGGCGAGTTGCAGCCCCTGCTTCAAGCACCACGCCGTGATCCGGCCCTGATAGCGGCCCACCAATTTCACCCATGCGGCATCGTCTTGCACGTCTTGCTGCAAGTTGTGAACAGCACTGTCGATGGGGAGGTTATCGAACGACATAGCGGGTCTCGGAGCGGAAGCGGTCTCCGGGTGCGGGTACCGGGCACAATCAGAATAGCATTGTCGTTGGAGACAGCAAACAAATCAACCTGAGCCGGGAAATGGGAAATGGGGTGCGCCGAGTTGAGATGCCAACCGCCCGGGAAGCATGACACCGTTTCGTTGCTGCCCCGATTCCGCACCCTTTCCCCCCAATTCCCCTTGGCGCAGCTTTCCTAGTCGGCTATCGCCCTGCCTAATGCCGGGGTGGTGTGCGCGATTCCCAGGAGTTGGGGGTGGACGCGCCCACTGTTAGAGATTGTTCCCGGCCCGCCACTTGGGGAGGAAGGATTCCGATGCGAGCGTTTACCCGTCGTGCTGTCGCTGTACTGTGTCTCGGGTCGGCCATGGCCGGCCAAGCCAATGCCCAAGTTCCGGCCGCACCGCCTGTGGTTGTGCCGGGGGCCTTGGTGCCGCCGGCCGTGGTGCCGCCGAAAATCGTCGATCCGAAGCTCGACTTCCGCCCGTCCGGCAACGCCGTGAAGGTGAACGGTCAAGAGATTCCGGAGATGGCCGTTTGGCGGGCCCTGCGCCAGTTCCCGGCCGAGGAACGCGAGATCGCCCGCAAAGAGATCTTGAATCACTTGGTCGAGAACGCCCTGATCGACCAGTACCTCACCGCCCTGAAGATGTCGGCCGAGGCCCCGGAAGTCGAGAAGATCATCGCCGACCTGAAAGCCGAGTTGAAGAAAGAGATGAAGGACTACGCCAAAGAACTCGAAGCGATGATGCTGACGGAAAGCGAGTTCCGTTTGGAAGTCACCGCGCAAATGAAGTGGGATAAGTTCCTCAAGCAGCAGGGCACCGACGAGTCGCTCAAGAAGATGTTCGAGGCCGCGCCGAACATGTTCGATGGCTCGATGGTGCGTGCCCGGCACATCTTGTTGACGCCCGGCGACGACAAAGCCAAACAGACCGAAGCGGCCACGAAGCTCCGTGGCATCAAAGCCGCTGTCGATCAAGAATCGGCCAAAGCGGCCGCGACATTGCCGACCACGGCGACGGCCCTCGAAAAGGATCAAGCCAAGGTCAAGCGTGCCGAGGAAGTGTTCGCGGCCTTCGCCAAGCAGGACAGCACTTGTCCTTCGAAGAAGGACGGCGGCGACTTGAACTTCTTCCCGCGCGTCGGGGCGATGGTCGAGCCGTTCGCCAAGGCCGCGTTCGAACTGAAAGTCGGGGATCTCACGGAAGTGGTCGCCACGGAGTTCGGGTACCACCTGATCCTCTGCACCGCGAAAAACCCCGGTAAGACGCCCACTTTCGAACAGGCCAAGGAAGCCGTGCGCGCGGTTTACGCCATGCGGCTCCGCGACGCCGTGGTCGGCCAGATGAAACCGAAGGCCAAGATCGAAATGATGACAGCACCGACTTACCCGAAGTGAGTTTTTGCGAAGCAGATTCAAACGCGGCCGGGGAAGGTTCCCCGGCCGCAAGTGCGTCACCACCCGATTCGCTCTCAGATGGATCCGAGTGCCAAAGAGCAGTTGTGGCCACCGAAGCCGAAGGAGTTGCTGAGGACTTTGGTCACGCGGACTTGGCGGGCGGTGTTGGGGACGTAATCGAGGTCGCAACCGGCTGCGATGTCTTGCTCGTGCAAATTGATGGTCGGGTGAATCACCCCGTGCTTGAGGCTCAACGCGCAGGCGATGGCTTCGACGCCGCCGCTGGCGCCGAGCAGATGGCCGATCATGCTCTTGGTGCTGCTGATCATCAACTTCTTAGCGTGGTCGCCGAACACTTTTTTCATGGCCAGAGTCTCGGCCACATCACCCAGCGGGGTGCTGGTGCCGTGGGCGTTGACGTACTGCACGTCGGGGGTGTTCCAGCCCGCTTCCAAGATCGCTTGTTGCATGGCCGCAGCGGCGCCGCGGCCGTCTTCGTGCGGGGCGGTGATGTGGAAGGCGTCGGCGGTGTTGCCGCACCCGAGCACTTCGCAATAAATGGTCGCCCCGCGTGCCTTGGCCCGCTCGTACTCTTCCAGCACGAGAATCCCAGCCCCTTCACTGAGGACGAAGCCATCCCGGTTCTTGTCGAACGGCCGGCTCGCCGTCTGGGGCGAGTCGTTGCGTTCCGAAAGTGCCCGGCAGTTGATGAACCCGGCCAGCCCGATCGGCGTGATGGCCGCCTCGGTGCCCCCGGTGACGATGATATCCGCGAACCCGTAGGCGATCTGCCGCATGGCGTCGCCGATGGCGTGGGCCGCCGACGAACAGGCGGTGGTGACCGTCGTGTTCGGCCCGCGGAAGTCGTGCTTGATGCTGACGTTGCCGGCGGCGGCGTTGGCGATCATTTTGGGGATCACGAACGGGCTGACGCGGTGCGGCCCCTTGGTGATGAGCACCCCGACGCCGTCCTCGAATTCCCGGATGCCACCGATCCCGCTGCCCAGAATGACGCCGACGCGAGTCGGGTTGTAGCCCGGCGAGGTTTTGATCCCCGATTCGCGGATCGCTTCGTCGGCGGCGACGAGGGCGAGTTGCGTGAAGCGATCCAACCGGCGCAGCTCACGCGGTTCGATGCTGCCGCTGGGGTCGAAGTTCTTCACTTCGCCGGCGAACTTCACTTTGTGGTGGGTGGCATCGAATTGGGTGATGGGCGCAATGCCGGACTTCCCGGCGAGCAAGCCCTGCCAGTATTCCGGCACCGTCAACGCAATCGGGTTGACCGTGCCGAGTCCAGTGACGACCACACGACGGCGAGACATGGGAGTGCCTTACGCTTAGGCCTTGGCGGCGGCATCGCCGGCGCTCTTCGGTTTTTTCTCGATGTAGTCGATCGCTTCGCCGACGGTCTTGATCTTTTCGGCGTCGGTATCGGGGATCTGGATGTTGAACTCCTCTTCGAGTTCCATCACCAACTCGACGATATCGAGCGAGTCGGCGCCGATGTCCTCGATGAAGCTGGTGGAGCGGGTGACGGTCTCTTTCGAGACAGCCAGATGTTCGCAAACGATTTCGATGACACGTTGCTCAACTGACACGCGACAACCCTCCAGGGGGCGGCTGAAATACTGGTAAATGGATCCCGGCCGGTGGGAGACACCGCCAACGACACAACCGTCCGGTCTGAAATCTGAATGTACAAGCTCGGCGCGAAAAAGGAAAGGTTCCCCGCCGAGTTTCCGGCGCCCGACTCACTTCGGCACGCTCCGGCTCCACCACAAATGCCACGCCGCCACAGTGCGGTGAGGCTGCCATGGTTTTGCGAGTTTCGTTAATTTCTTGGCGTCCGGAAGCGTCCGCATTTTGAAGAGATCTTTCACGGCCAAGCGCACGCCGAGGTCGCCGACGGGCCAGACGTCCGGGCGACCGAGGCAGAAGATCAGCAGCATTTCCACCGTCCACGGGCCGATGCCGTGCAACGGCAACAGCGTGGCCCGCACGAAGGCATCGTCCGCGTTGGTGAGGGTGGCGTTCAAACCGCGCGTCGACGCGAACAATTCGGCGACGCCCCGGATGGCTTTGCGCTTGCCGCCGGACAGCCCGCATGCTTGCATCTGCTCGTCGGTGAGTGCCAGCACGCGGGCCGGCGTGAGTTTCTTGTTCACCCCCGCTTCGAACTTGGCGAAGATGGAACGGGCCGCCGCCGTGGAGATGAGCTGGGCGATGACGGCCCGCACCAAGCCCCGGAAGAGATCGGGTTCCGGGGTCAACGTGCACGGGCCGTGGGCCTCGATCAACGGGCCGAAGCGCGGTTCGACGGCGACGAGGTGTCGTTCGGCCACGCGGATCTGATCGGCGAAGAGGGTTGTGGGAAGCACGGGGCACTCCGAAAAATAGTCCACGCGCCTTGCAACAGATCGCCCGCCGTGGTGACTTAACTGTATTCGCCGGAGGGGTCACGTGGCTCGTTCTCAACTGTACGCCCTGATTCGCTCCGCCGGGAACACGTGTGCCCAGGATTCCGATACCGCGCTGCTCGGCCGGTATGTCGAAGCCGCCGACCAAGAGGCGTTCGCCGAACTCGTCCGCCGCTATTCCCGGTTGATCTGGGGGCAATGCCGGCACCTGCTGGCGAACGAGGCCGATGCCGACGACGCCTTCCAAGCCACCTTTTTCGCGTTGGCCAAGTCGGCCCGGGCCATCCGCACCGGGGATCGCCTCGGGCCATGGCTCCATGCGGTCGCTTACCGCGTCTGTATGAACTCCCACCGAGCTACCGCCCGGCGCAAGAAACGAGAACGCGGGGCCGCATCGCAGGAAGGGACCGCACCCGTGGCCGATTCCACGTGGGATCGCGCCGCGGCGGCGCTGCACGAAGAAGTCCACAAACTGCCCGAATCGCTCCGGGTGCCGTTCGTGCTCTGCTGCTTGGAGGACAAAGCCCCCACGGTCGCGGCACTGCAACTGGGGCTGAAATGGGGCACGTTCGCGGCCCGACTCAGCCGGGCCAAGCAACGGTTGCTGGAGCGGTTATCGGAGCGGGGTCTCGGTGCCGGGGTCATCGTCGCTGCGGTCAGCACGGGCACAATTGCGTCCGCAGCGGTCGTCGAACGGGCCGTTCAACTCGGTTGCGTCGGGGCGTCGGTTCCGGCGTCCATTCTTTCACTCGCAACGGGGGTCAGTGGTATGTTTTTATTGCGAACCAAACTGTCGATGGTGCTGGCACTGGCGTTCAGCGTGGTCGGCGTGGCCACGCTAGTACTGCCCGCCAACAACCTTCCGGCGACGATCCCGGTGGCCCGTGCCGCTCCGGTGCCGATGGACAGCGTCGAGGTGAAGTCGAAGAAGCTCGAAGAGCTGTGGGCTTTGATCATCGAACATGATGAAGCAATCCACGTCCGGGCGCTGCTGGAGTACTCCGCGCTGCCCAAGGGTGACGTGGTAGCGTTCTTGGCGGGCAAGCTCAAGCCGCTCAAACTGACCGAAGAGCGGGCCAAAAAGCTCGTGGCCGATCTGGGCGATGAGAAAGAAGGCGTGGCCGAGGCGGCGTACCTCGAAATGAAGTACTACGACCCGCGATTGGTCCTCGAAGTCGGCGACCTGTTCAAAGATCTCCCGCAGGGCATGCACCAACTCCGGGTCGCGGCGCTCCTATTCGGTTTTCCACTCGACCACTTCGCCCATCACAAGGTCGAGTACCAGTCTTCTGCCGCGTTGCGTGCGCTCTTCGGCAATACGCAGTTGGGGACCATTCAATACGAATATCTGCCGAGCCACCCGATGGCGACAGCCAATGCAGGCAACAACCGATTCGGACGCACGGTGGCCGAGACGGTATCCGAAGTTTCGAAGTGGGGCATGAATTCAGAATGGATCCGGGCGACCCGCGCCATTTTGATCCTCGAACACATTGGCACTGCGGACGCGATCAAATTGCTGGAAACCATGGCCACCGGGCACGTTGATGCGTCACCGACTAAAGCGGCGGTGGAAGCTCTGGTGCGTTTGAAGAAAAAATAGCATCCGCCACGTTCATGACGTAAGTTCCGTTGGATCCATTCAACGGGAGACTTCGTCATGATTCTGCTGAGAATGATTTTGCTGGTACCGATGTTCCTTGCCGTGGCGAACTTGGCGCCGGCCGCCCCGGTGCCGATGGAGAAAGGGGAGCTGAAGTCCAAGAAGTTAGAAGAGCTGTGGAAGCTATTGTTGCACTCAGACGACGAACCGATGAGTGCCAAGGCACTTTTGGAACTTTCCGCTCGGCCCAACGCCAAAGTAGTAGAATTTCTTGGGGATAAACTCAAACCCATCAAAATCACCAAAGAAAAACTGGAGACGTTGATCGGCGAGTTGGGTGACGTGAACGAGGAAACTGCGGACGCGGCGTACACCGAGCTAGGTTACTTCGACCCGCGGTTGGAACTCGACCTCGAGTCGATCATGAAGCTCGCGGCGAGCAAACGGCACAAAGAGCGGATGGCAGCGTTGATCTCCGGTAGTACGCTGGAGCATGCCAACGGCTTCCTTTGGTGCAACGTCAAACTCAGCGCGAACAACTTGCCGGCCCCAAAAGTGGGCAAATTCTACTTCCTTACGGTGTCAAGCGACCCCAACAAACCGGCCGGGTTTCGAACTTGGCTGGAACGCGCCGGAGTCGCCGGCGGGGCAATCAAGCCGATTCCTTCGGCCGTCTCAGAACTGCAACTGCCACAATGGAAGCGGGCCACTCGTGCCGTGAAAGTTCTCGAAGATATTCGAACCCCAGATGCCATCAAAGTGCTGGAAACCATGGCAACCGGGCACCCCGATGCGTCACCGACGGAAGCGGCCACCGAAGCTCTGGTGCGGTTGAAGAAAAAATAGCATTCATAACAGCCATGCGATAAAATCTGGTGAATCCACTCAACTGGGAGTCTTTACCATGGTTCTGAAGCGAATGATTGTGTCGGTGCTGTTGATGTTCGCTGTGGCAGACTCAATCCAAGCTGCCCCGGTGCCGATGGAGAGCGTGGAAGTTCGGAACAAGAAGTTGGAAGAGCTGTGGACGCTGTTGCTCCCGTACGACGAATCGGTGAGTTCGCGGGCGCTCTTGGAACTCTCCGTTCGACCCAAAGCTGATGTGGTGCGGTTCTTGGGCGAGAAACTGAAGCCCATCAAAATTACCAAAGACAAGCTGGAGAAGTTGATCGCCGAGTTGGGCGACGAGAACGGGGAGGTTGCGGACGCGGCGTACATCGAGCTGGGCTATTTCGACCCGCGTTTGGAACTCGACCTCGAAACGATCATGAAGACCGCGACGAGCAAACGGCAGAAGCAGCGGATAGTCGCGTTGATGTTCAGTTTGCCGCTAGAAGAGGCCAATAAGTATGTTTGGTGCGATGTCAAATACAACGTCATCAACAATCCGGCCGCAGCGGCTGTAGAAGATCGGGTGCAGCACGGGTTCTTGTTGAACAACGACCCCAACAAACCGGCCGGTTTTCAAACGGAGTTGGATCGGATGGGGAACCCCGGCGGGATGTTCCGGTTCATTCCGTCGACGCTATCAAAATTGCGCCTGAGCCAATGGAACCGCGCCACCCGAGCCATCATGGTTCTCGAACTTCTGCGAACCCCGGATGCAATCACCGTGCTGGAAAGCATGGCCACTGGGCACCCTGATGCGTCGCCGACGAAAGCGGCGACCGAAGCTTTGGTGCGGTTGAAAAAGTAGTCGCGCTGCTCAGTGACATTCCTTCTCACATCACCTTATTTTCAAGTGCAATTTACAAAGTGGACGGATTCGGCAACTTTATTGGAAGATGGGCAATCCGTCTGCTGCTCTGATCCGTCTCTCTTATGTCAAACTACGTAAAAAAGGCCGGGGATTGCTCCCCGACCTTCTGTGATACTTCCCTGCATCGCCGTCTTAGAACTTGAGATTCATGCCGACGCCGACAGTGTGCATCCAGAAGTCGCTGTTTTGGAGTTGAACTGCACCAGCGGCCGGGCCGAACGGCACCCCAAAGTTTTGGCTCGAAGGCAGTTGCGTCGGATTCACGCTGTTGGTGAAGTTGTTACCCGGGCGACCGACGTCGTTCATGTACAAGAAGTTGTAACCGACGTACACACCGAGGGACTGGGTAATTTGGTAGCCGACTTTGGCACCGAATTCCGGCATGTAAGTGAGGCGTGTTTGGTTGTAGCGACCGTTGCTCGACCCGGGTATCAAGAGGCCGCCCGCCGCTGTTTGATCGTTACCCGTGCCCGTGAGGCTGGTGGAACCGTCCAACCGCAAGGACTGCGATGTCCCGCCCACGGCGATTTTGCCGCTCAGCGTCGCACTGAAGCGACCGGGATTGATCCCGAGTCGGAGGCCAGCACCGCCGCCGTAGAAGTTGTTGATGGCGAGTGCAGAATCCCGGACGGACACTGCGGCCGTAGCATTCCGGAAAGATTGACCCCGGAAGGTGATGGCTCCGCCGACAGGGGACACTGTGTCGGTAACGTTCTGAGTTTCTTCCAACCTCAAGTAGCGGAAGTACAACAGTTGGTCGAGAGTGATCATGTCGGTTTCGATCACCCGGATGACCGGCCCGACATCGGCACCCACGAGCAGGCTCTTGACTTCGGTACTGACCGAGCCGGAGACTTGACCCGGCAAGTTCAAAATGCGGACGTTTTGGGCTTGGATCGAAGTATCGAAGAACGGGCGGGAGAGGGCTGCCCCGTTGCCGCCGACGGACATGGAATCGGACTTTTCCGCGAGGAAGAAGACCGATGCTTCCAACCCGAACGACCGGTTGCTGTCGAGCCAGAATCCTCCGGTGAATCGGGCACCGCTGAGGGTGCCGATATCCGTGTTGCCACCGCCGAGGACTGCGCTGACTCCGGGAGCACCCCGCACGGCGAATGTCCCGCCCCGCGTGGCAATGGTGGCCGGAGTCGGGAGATCCCGGATGAAGCCGGCTTGGTAGCCGCCTTCGAACCAAAATCGGGACCCGGAGGTACCGGTCAGCGAAGACCCCGATCCGAGCATCGGGTCGACGGAAGTGGGAGCCTCGGATGAATGCCCGGGCTGTCCTGGGCCACTCATGCCGCCCATACCGGGATCGCCCGGGGCGGTGGGGGGATGCTGGGCCAATGCCGACGAGGCCGCCAACACGAACAGAGCCACAGCTCCGACTGCACGAGATACCATGATCGCCGACCCTCCAAAGAGACTGCCGTGGAACAACGGCTGCCGGAAGCTTGTATGTCAAAAGACAACGGTTGTATCGGATGAATCGACCGCGACACTTCAGCCGAGTTGTGGGAAGATTGGAATCGGGCAAACTTCCGAGCATCGGCATCGGTTTGAATGTGGAGCTGCGGGAACACGGGCGATTCAGGAAGTCCGGGTACTTCCGGTTGAACAGCCCCGCAGTCTCTTTAGATCGATTCGCAACCGACCGGAATGCTTCTCCGAACCCGTTTGGCGCGCATTTTTCATTCGCTTGATTTGTTATCACTCCCAGGAACGATA
The DNA here is from genome assembly GCA_025351325.1 of Fimbriiglobus sp. Classification (GTDB taxonomy): domain Bacteria; phylum Planctomycetota; class Planctomycetia; order Gemmatales; family Gemmataceae; genus JALHQU01. Next base: position 2,898 of record JANXWE010000050.1, on the reverse strand, counting down.
GCCATGGATCGCAAGACGGCTCGCAAGAACGTGATCAATCCGACCAAGCAGTCCAATCCGGTCACCCGGTGGATTCCCCGGCCGCTCGAGCAACTCGAAGACCGACTGACGCCGACAGTGATTCTGTCGAACAGCCCCACTTGGACCGACGTGGGGCCGCATAGCGTAACAGGCTCGGGCGGGCAGGTCTCGAACATCCCCAACAGCCCCGTGATCGGCGCGATTCAGGTCGTGGCACCTGACCTGACCGATCTCTCGGGCAACACCCTCTACGCGGGCGGTGTGAACGGCGGCGTCTGGAAGACGACCAACGCTCTCGCGGGTGCGCCGATTTGGACGCCCCTGACCGATTCGTTCCAATCCCTTTCGATCTCGAGTATTTCGATCAACCCGGATAACAATCTCCAGATTATCGCCGGGATCGACGGCACCGCAGACGGTTCCTACTCCATCAATGCCAACGACGGCTCCCAAACGGTACTCGATTCGCGCGGGCAAGCCCGCGGCGACTTGATCGGTGCCTTGTATTCGGAAGACGGCGGAGCGACTTGGAGAGTCCTCAACAACAACATCGGGGGTCAACACGTCGTCGATGTGGCGGTACGCGGCACGACGGACGCCAACTCGTTCATGCTCGTCGCCACGACCGCCGGGGTCTATCGCAGCGTCGATGCGGGTGCCACCTTCACTTTGGTCACCCCGGCGGTCGGCCTCCCGTCCGGCGGGGTCTTCGATCTCGTGGGCGATCCCGGGGCCGCTGTCAACCCGATCTCCTCGGCGAGTTGGGCATCTGGCACAGCCACGATCACGACCGCAGTCGCTCACAACTTGATCGTCGGCCAAAGTGTGATTATTACCGGGGTCAATCCGGGTGGCTACAACGGCACCGTGACGGTGACTTCACAAACTGCCAATTCCTTCACCTACACCCTTGCCATCAATCCGGGCGCTTACATTTCGGGTGGCCGGGAAACGGCCAATCCGAACGCCGATCCGCTGGCCCGGAGCCGGTTCTACGTCGCCATCCGTGGCGCGGGGGGCGTCGGGGGCACGGGGGTCTACCGGACGGACAACGGCGGTCTGAGCTGGGGCAGCGTCACCAGTGTCCAGATGCAGATCGGAGCGAATACGACCGCTGTCAAGATTGCGATTTTCAACAGCGGGATTATCACGAATAACATCGTCTACGTCGGCGTCGAGAACAGCCTGCCGACTGGATCGGAACGGGCGGGCAATACTTCGCAAGCAACGACGACGGGTTTTGATTATGCCTGGAGAAATCGGCTCTCGTCGGTGAGCACAATCAACTGGTCGCCGAACCAAGGCGGTACGTGGACGCGGATGGATGCCCCACGAACGGTCACCGAAAACCAGGACGCTTATCCGACGAATTCGTTTCCTGGAGAAGTCGCCGGCAACTACATCAGCACGGACGTCCGGCATCATCTCCGCACCGGCGACGAAGTCATCATCACCGACGTATTCAACAACGATAATCCTCCCATTCGCATCCCGCGTCGCGCGGATGGTACTTGGGACGTCAACGGAACTTGGTATGTCCGTGTCGTGAACGAGTATACTTTCCAATTGATGAGATCGGCCCTTGCTCCCGGCCCGCTGGTGGTGGGGGACTATACAGGTGCCTACCTAGGCGGCGACCCACAAGTCTTCCCGAACGGCAAATGGCGGCAGATCATCGGTGCTAACCCCGGTGAACGGCCGGAATTCTTCAGCCTCGTCGCCGATCCGAACAACTCGAACATCTTGTACATGGGCACCGACCGTACCACGTCGGCTTTCTATGGGAACTCGACACTTGGAGCCACCACCTACACGGGCAACTATTGGCGTGGGGATCGCTTTGCAAACCCCACGGGGCCCGGTAACAGAACTCGGAGTTCCAACCAGTGGGTCAAGCTCACCAATGAAGGAACTCCAAACGGTTCGGCACCGCCCGCCGACTCGCGCGATCTCGTGGTTGGAGCCAACGGCCAGTTGATCGCGGCGACCGGTGGTGGTCTCTACCGACTCACGACCCCAGCCAATCCAACCCCGGGCACTTGGGGTTCGATCAACGGCAATCTCGGCGTTTCCGATGTCTTCTCGGTCGCCTACGACTCGCTCAACAACCGCTATTTTGCCGGAACGATCGACACACAAGGGATCACCCAAGTCAGCGGGGGGACATACTCTTCGACGATTACCCCAGCACTCTTGAACAACCTCTTCGATCAGGGCAACGTGTTCAAGGTCGCCGTCGACAACTCTGGAATCGATCAATTCGGCAACCCGGTCGCCCAGACAGTGCGCTATTACGCCGGTACGAATTTCGAGGGCATCATTCGTCAAACGGTCAACGCCAGTGGCGTGGTGACGAGTACAACACGGTTGGTCTTTGCATCGACTCTAACAACAGGAGTTCCACTTTCCGGGCTGACGCGCGACATTCAGCCAAACGGAACTCTCCTCAGGCTATTCGGCCTGTACGTCCCGGATTTAAAGAACGACACCGAGAATGTCCATGTCGCCATGGCGCTCAACCAGAATGACCCACGGCGGGGAATCTTCGGCTACAACGGCCTCTACGAAGACGCCGACCCGAGCGGGAGCACTCCGACCGGGGCCATCGTCAACGATGTGACGCCGGCGGGAATGACGGGCCACGTCGAGTCGCTGCTGTACGGTGGTAAACGCGGCGGGGTCAAGTTCAACCAAGTCGTTTACATGACGACCAGCACCGGGGAGTTGTGGGTGCGCGGCGAGTTCGGGCCGACGTTCACCAAACTGACCACGGGTCAAACCGGCTCCATCAACTCCGTCATCGGCGACCCGGACGACTACACCCACATCTTCGTCGTCCAGGGGAACAAGATCCTCGAGTCGAAAGACTTCGGGTTG
>JANXWE010000022.1 GCA_025351325.1 Fimbriiglobus sp. | reverse complement strand
TGTTCGAAGCAAATCGACCTTTCTGGCAATTTTCTCAAAATCCACTGCGCGATTTCGCTCTCACACTCGCATTGATCGTTGTAACTCGTCCCGCGTGATCCCCAGCACGTGGATCGCTTTCTTTCCCATTCCCCGGGTATCCCATGAAACGCTGGATTCGCAAGCTGTTCCCGACTACTTCCCACACGATCAGCCGCCGTGATCGTCTTGCGGTGCTTACGCTAGAGGACCGCACGACGCCGACAGTGGGCGCGACGATCAGCGGCGGCGGCCTTGCCGTCACTCTGTCGGGGTCCACCGATCAAGTCGTTATCGGCGGTGTGGCCGCAAACGGCACCACCGTAAACGTCTCCAACGTCGGGAACTTTTCCAACGTCTCCAGAATCAGCGTGACCAATACACCCAGTGTTGCGAGCCAACAGGCAGTCAACTTCCTGGATGCCACGACCCCGAACAACCTGATTAGCCTGTCGGGTGCCGTCACGGTTAACGACATCAACACCGTCGTTCTCTCGAATTCGGTGAACCCTCTCAAAGCGGGTACGATTACGCTGAACTGTCGCTTTTTGTCCCAAGCCACGACGATACCGGAACTCTCTGCCAGCAAAATCAGTATCACGGCGAACCGTTCGGGCCATCGGGGCCACTACCAACCGACTCGCCGCGAAGTCAAATGTCACCGTGAACGCGGGAGGCATTTTCGAGGTGACGGCCACGAACGCGACCCCGACGGTTGCAAACTCGATCAATCTCACACTCAACGGAGGCACGTACCAAATTGCGGATGCTACGAATAGCGGCACCCACCTCGGCAACGTCGTCTTCAACGGCGGAGGTACGATCAAGGCCAATGGGACGATCAGTTCGTTTAAAAACTCCAACATCATTCTTAACGGCAACGTGACTGTACAAGGGAAACAAGGGAGCCTCGCGCAAATCTCGCTACCCAATGCCATCGGGCTGGTCGGAGCTCAGACCATCACGGTGAACGCCGGGCTGACGCTCCAGGTGGACACGGTCATCAACTCCACGACGGTTCCTGTCTCGACGCCCCCACTGTTGACCGTGACGGGTGGAGGCACGCTGATCGCCAACGGTGAAGTAGGAGTCGGGGCGGCGACGGTGAATGGCGGGACGTTGCTCCTGAACGGTAAGAACAACCTGTTCTTTACCACTGCTGGCGAGACCGCAAACGGAACGGGTACACTCGGTGGTTCGGGAGCGATTGGTGGCACCGCCTTGATCCAATCCGGTGGGAATCTGCGTCCGGGTGACACCGCGACAACAGCGTCGCTTTCGACCGGAAACGTCACCTTCCAATCCGGCAGCACCTGCGGTGTGAAGATCAACGGCACGGCTGCCGGCCAGTTCGACTCGCTCAACGTGACGGGCACCGTGGACCTCGGTAATGCGACGCTCTTGCTTGCCGATAGCGTGGCGGCAACCGGCCCGATAACGATTATTACCAACGATGGCACCGATGCGATCGCGGCACCCTTTGTTGGCATCCCACTCACGGGCGGTATCGTGGTCGGAACGAAAGCCAGTTACGCGGTCAGTTACAAAGGCGGCGATGGCAACGACGTGACACTGACACCGATTCTCGCTGGGCCGTACACGGTCGATAACACCGGCGATGCAGACGACGGCAACTACGCTGTTGGGCAACTCACGCTCGGCGAGACGATCAATCTAGCCAACATCAATCCGGGGGCAGACACGATCACGTTCAAGGCTGGCCTCGGTGAAGTCGTGCTTACCTCGGCGGTGTTGGCGATCACGGACACGTCCGGGACGACCACGGTTACCGGCCCGGTGGCCGGCACGCAAGTCGTGACCCGGAGTACCGCACAGGTGACGCCGCAGTTCCGCATCTTCAATGTGGCGAGTGGTGTCACGGCCAACCTGAGCAACCTTACGATCACCAACGGTAATTCCCCCACGAACGGCGGGGGCATCTCGAACCTCGGCACGCTCACGGTCACAAACAGTACCGTTGCCGGAAACGCAGCGGCGACATCGGGCGGGGGGATCGTGAACTTCGGCGGGTCGCTAACGGTCACATCCAGCACTGTGAGTGGAAACACCACCGCGACGAACGGCGGCGCGATCTCGAGTGTTAACCAAGGACCGCTCGTCGTCACCAACTCGACGATCAGCGGGAACAGTGCGGCGGCCGTTGGCGGCGGCATTAACATCTCGTCCGGGACCGCGACGCTGACGAATACGACGATCACCAACAACCACAGCGACAGCGATAACACCGGCGGCGAAACCGGCGGCGGGGTCTATTTCAATGTTCTTGGCTCAACGCTAACAAACACGCTCATCGCCGGGAACTTCCGCGGTACGGGAACGGGCGCGGACGACGCGTCCGGGGCTGTCGTCGGCACGAGCGCCAACAACCTCGTCGGCGTCGATACGAACCTGACCGGCATCAACAACGGCGCGCAGGGGAACCAGATAGGCACCGCCGCCGCGCCGATCGACCCACTCATCGCACCGCTCGCCAACAACGGCGGGCCGACATTCACGCACGCATTGTTGCTCGGCTCTCCGCTTCTTGGGGCGGGTACGAAGAGCGGGATTGCGAACGCGGATCAACGCGGCTTTCTCCGACCGGTCGATCCGACATTCAACCCCGAGATCGGCTCCTACGAATTGCAACTCGTGGCGCTCGCGCCGGCGACACTCCCCGGCGGAACGGTCGGCACCGCGTACAACCAGCTACTCACGGCCAGTTTCCCGAACCAACCGGCAGGCACCACTTACACCTTCGCCGCTGCGGGAACACTCCCCGCAGGTTTGTCGCTCAGCCCCGCCGGGGTCATTATCGGCACACCGACCACCACGGGCAGCAGCACGTTCTCGGTCACGGCCACGGCCAGTACGGGCGATTTCTTGTTTCCCACAAATGTCACCATCGCGGTTACGGCCAACACGCCGCCAGTGGCCGTGGCTGACACGGCGAACACCGCCAACGCGACCGCAGTCTCCATCAGTGTGTTGGGCAACGACTCCGACGCCGACAACGACGCACTGACAGTGACCAGCACAACCAACCCGACCAATGGCAACATCGTGCGGAACGCGAGTCAGACAATCTCGTACACACCGAATCCGACCTTTGCAGGCAACGACACCTTCACTTACACGATCAGCGATGGCAAAGGTGGCACGAGTACTGCGAACATCACCGTCACCGTCGCGAACGCACCGCCTGTGGCGAACCCAGATGCGGCCACGACGAAAGCGGTGACGGCTGTCACGATCGCCGTTTTGGCGAACGACACGGATGCCAACGGAGACCTGTTCTTCCTCGCAGGCTCTACCAAGGCGGCCAACGGCTCCGTGACGGCATCGGGAAACAGCTTCGTCTACACGCCAAATGCCGGTTTCGTCGGCACAGACACGTTTACGTACACCGCCGGAGATGGCAAAGGCGGCACCTCGAACGCGGCAACAGTGACGGTCACGGTGACCGCGGTCAATCCAACCAAAAACCCGCCGACGGCGAACCCAGACTCGGCAACGGCCGTTACCGGGATCGCGAAGAGCATCAACGTGTTAGCGAACGATACCGATCCGAATGGTGACGCACTCAGCATCACTGGTACCACGAATCCGGCCAACGGCAAAGTGAACGTAAATGCGAATGGTTCGATCACCTACACGCCGAACGACGGTTTCGTTGGCACGGATACGTTCACGTATACGATCAGCGACGGCAACGGCGGAACGGCTACGGCTGCGGTCTCCGTGAACGTGACGGCCGTGGCGAGCAATTTGGTGAATCTCGTCGGATTCAAGCAGTTCGCGGTCGGGGCGGACGCAGGGAGTGGCGCGGTGACGCTGTTCAATACCAACGGCACTCCACGCTTCACCATCACGCCGTTCCCTGGCTTTACCGGCGGGATTCGTACAGCCGCCGCAGACTTCAACAACGACCTCATCGTCGGTACTGGCCCTGGAAGCGCAACATATGTGAAAATCATTGATGGCGCGACGCAGAAGGAATTGTTCAGCGTTGATCCGTTTGAGGCGAGTTTCACGGGCGGTGTCTACGTGGCGGCAGGGGATGTCAACGGCGACGGTATCCCCGATCTGGCCATTACGCCAGATGAAGGGGGTGGACCAAGAGTGGATGTCTACAGCGGGGCGGCGAGTTTCCCCAAGATCATCGGTTTCTTCGGGATTGACGATTTGAACTTCCGCGGCGGCGCACGTGCGGCGATCGCGGACATGACCGGCGATGGTGTCGCCGATCTGATTGTAGTGGCTGGCTTTGGCGGGGGGCCACGTGTGGCGGGCTTCGATGGCCGGCACTCCGCAAAAGATTTTCGGCGACTTCTTCACCTTCGAACAGGCGTTGCGCAACGGCATCTTTGTGACCGTCGGCGACCTCAACGGCGACGGCAAAGCCGATCTCATTGCCGGTGGTGGCCCGGGCGGTGGCCCGCGTGTGTTGGCATTCGATGGTGCGAATCTGGTGAATAATCAGTACGTGAATCTCGCCAACTTCTTCGGTGGCGACGTGAACGGTCGCGGCGGCATCCGCATCGGCGTGAAGGATCTCGACGGCGACAAGCAAGCCGACCTCGTGGTCGGTTCCGGGGCCGGTGCTGGCTCGCACGTGACGGCCTATCTCGGCAAGAACATCGGACCGAATGGCACGCCCACCTCGCAACTGGATTTCGATGCCTTCACGGGCTTCACAGGTGGAGTGTTTGTGGGTTAGATGCTCATCGATCACTTACGCACGTCGGTTCAACCGGGCGTAGTGACGTGCATCACGTAAGAGTTTCCCCCACAACGACTGTCTCCTCGCTCCCGACTCGTAACTCATTTGCGGTTGGTTAATGTGATGACACGGGGCTCATCCGAGTTCCGCTCTCACTTCCGCTTGTAGGAAACGCATCATGAAACGATCCTCTTTCCGCCTTCAGATCGAAAATCTGGAGTGTCGCGAAGTACCGGCTACTCTGATCATGGGCGTGCTGACCGTGGATGGTGGCATCGGTGCTGACACCATCGTCGTGGGGCGGGCAGGCAACGACGTGCTCGTTTCATCGGGTGGCGTCAATTTGCTCTTCCCACTGTCCGATGTCAACAGCGTCACTATCAACGGCAATGCCGGCGACGACACCGTGACTTACACTCTCGACAAGCCCGTGACAATCGACGGTGGCGAAGGCAACGACACCGTCACGGCTAGTGCCACGCTAACTGGTGGTGTCGCCACGATTCAGGGTGGCGACGGCAACGATACCGTCACCGTTACCGTGGCGGGTACTGTTTCCGTCGATGGCGGCGGCGGCAACGACACTATGACGATCACGGCCAGCGGTGCCGTGGTTATCGGCGGCGGCAACGATACCATCACGTGCGATGCGACGGGTGCCGTGGTCATCGGCGGCGGCGGCGGTAACGACACCATCACGTGCGCCGTGATCGGTAACGCCGAGATCGCTGGCGGCGACGACAACGATACCATCACCTGCTCTGCGACCGGTCAACTCGTCGTCACCGGCGGCGACGGCGACGATACCATCATCAGTAACGGTACCGGCAGCGCTAACATCCACGGCGACGGCGGTAACGACTCGATTCTGGGCGGCTTCGGCCAGAACACCATCGACGGGGGCAGTGGCGACGACATCGTCATCGGGCGCGGCGTGGCAGGCGACTCGCTCTCTGGTGGGGACGGTGCGGACGCCATTACGGCGGCGGGTGGGCCGTCGACGCTGTACGTGGATCTGCTGGATACCTTCTATACGAATCGCCTCATCGACACCGTCATCTTTGTGGGATAGGTAGGAATGCAGTGGGAAACTGAAGCGATTGTACGCGACAGTTGTTCGAGCATTGCAGGCCTGTAGAAGCACATGTCCCCGGCGGAGAGTCCAGTAACTCGGTCTCTGTACTCTCCGCTCACCCATTTTCCAACAGCCACTGCGTGGCGAAGTGGGCCAGTCCCGTGCCATCGTTCAGGTCCAGTTTCTGGCGGATGCGGTCGCGATACGTCTCGATGGTCTTGATGCTCAGGTGCAGTCGTTCGGCAATCTCCGCCGTCTTCACGCCCTGGCCGATCAGGCGGAAGACCTCCAGTTCGCGATCCGCCAGGGCATCGAGCGGCGAGCGAGCGAGTTCCTTTCGTCCACCGCCGACGGAGCGGTGCAACATCTTTTCGGCCATCTCGTCACTCAAATACACCTTCCCGTCCAACACCCGCCGGATGGCTTCGACGATCTTGTCCATGGCCTGGTCCTTATTGATGTAACCGAGCGCTCCGGCTCGGAGCGCCCGTTCGGCGTAGAGCGACTCGCTGTGCATCGACCAGACTAGCATGCCGACGCCGTCGTTGCGGTCCTTGATCCGTTTGATCAGGTCGATGCCGCTGCCGCTCTTAAGGGAGATGTCAATTACGACCAAATCGGGACGCGTGTCGGCAACCATGCGGAGGGCCTCGTTCACGTCGGCGGCCTCGCCGCAGACTTCCAGGTCGGGTTGCCGACCGATTCGCGAAACCAGCGCCTCGCGCACGGCCGGATGATCATCGACGATCACGATCCTGGCACGCGTTTCAGTCAGGTTTGGTTTCATGATTACCCCTTAACAAAGCGCACGTCACCAGAGTGCCCGTCGGTTCCGCCGGCTGAATGTTCAGCTTGGCACCAATGATTGCCGCACGGTTCCGCATGATGCGGAGACCTAAGCCGCTGTGGTTCTCGGTAGGCCGGGTGGACATACCGACTCCATCGTCTCGGATATGGACGACCAAAAATTGATCCGACTTTAGGGAAACGCGGATGTGATTGGCCCAAGCATGCTTGGCTGCGTTGTAGACGGCCTCTTGTGCGATGAGAAAAACCTGCGTCGCGTCGAGGTTGTCCGCGACGGTCACCGGCTCAGGGCAGTCGAACGTGCAAGTCACCTTCCCTTCTCGCTGGATACGGTCCGCCAGGTCGGACAGCGCGGCCATAAGCCCTTCGGTATCTACCGCAACGGGAAGCAACCCCCTCATAACGGTCCGCAGTTCTTTCTGGCTGCGACGCAATCCCCGAACGATCCGTTCGACCAGCTTCGATTCGTTCGAGTCATCTGTGCCTATACACTCGGCCAGATCTCCGGCAAGGATGTTGAGCGCGGTCAGCTCTTGGCCCACGCTGTCGTGCAAATCCTGCCCGATACGCCGTTGCTCGCGGGATGTGATTTCCAAAACATCGCGCTCCAGTTCCTTTCGCCGGGTGATGTCGCGGAGAATGCCCGTGAAGAGCTTCAAATGATCGACCGCGCTGACCGCCAATTCAACCGGAAACGTGGAGCCGTTTTTGCGTCGCGCGACAACCTCTTGTCCGATGCCGATAATCTTTTTAATTCCTGTCACGTTGTAGCTGTCCAAGTAGCGGTCGTGCTCTTCCCGATAGGGAGACGGCATGAGTATCGTAATGTTTTGGTCGATCAATTCGGCTGCGGTATAGCCAAACATCCGCTCGGTGGCGGCGTTCACCGATTTAATGATGCCCATGGCGTCGATGGTGATGATGGCATCCGCGGCCGTGTGGAGAATCGCCGCCAGTTGTTGCTGGCTTTTCCGGAGGGCGATCGTTCGCTGCTCGATTTCATATTCCAGTTCGACTTGTAGGCGGCGGAGGTTCAGGTGCGTCTCGACGCGGGCGTGCAGTTCCTCCATCTGGAACGGCTTGGTGATGTAGTCGACGCCGCCGGTGGAGAACGCCCGGATCTTGTCCAGCGGCTCGGTGAGGGCGCTGATGAAGATGACCGGGATGGCCCGCAGTCTGTCGTCCGCCTTCAGTTGCTCGCACACGGCGAACCCGTTCATGTCGGGCATGTTGATGTCGAGCAAGATCAGGTCCGGGGGATCCCGGCGGGCCGCCAGGAGGGCGAGCTTGCCGCTGGGCACCGGGCGGACCCGGTACCCGCGGTCCTTGAGCATGCCGGCCAGCACCTGCAAGTTCGCCGCCGCGTCGTCCACCGCCAAGATACTCGCCAGGTGAACAGGGCCTGTGTGACAAGTCTCGGGATTCAATGGAGTCTCCCTGAGCTGAATAGATCGAGCAGTTTCTGGTAGTGGAAGCCTTCGGCCAACCGCCGCAGTCCCTGAGCAACGCGGGGATCGCGGGCTTCCGACTCCTGAATCTTTGCCAGCAAGTGGTCCAAATCCGCTGTAATCACGGCTTCACGCATCGGGTCGATGAGGTCTTGGGGCCAGCTCGCCAGCGACTCGAATGTGAGTTCAGCCGCTTCCTCTTGAGCCGCGGCGACGGGCACCTCGGCATAAACGTACTCGACCCCCAGTTGGGCGTGAATCTTCTGGAACAACTCCACTTCCTGGATGGGCTTGGCGATAAAATCGTCGGCACCGATCCCGAGCATTGTCTGGCGGTTTTCGTCCATCGCACTGGCCGTCACAGCGATAATTTTGGGCTTTTTTCCTCCGGCCATGCTCCGGATCCGACGGATGGCTTCGTGGCCGTCCATCACCGGCATGCGGAAATCCATCAGGATCAGATGGGGCCGCCATTGATCGAACTCTTGGACGGCTTCCATTCCATTGTTCGCCAGCCGAACCTCGAAACCGACCGGCATGAGCAGTTGCGCCAACAGTTGGCGGTTATCTTCGATGTCGTCGGCGATCAGCACCCGGCACGTCGCTTGTCCGGGCTGGAGCCTGATGACTCGCTGAGGCGCGTCGCGGGCTTGTACCGCCTGCGCCTCCCCGTCCTTCAAGGGCAGGTGAATGATGAAAATGCTGCCTTTGCCGACATGGCTGGTGACCGTAATCGCACCGCCCATCAGTCGCACGAACTCCTGGCTGATGGCCAACCCTAGGCCCGTACCGGTCCCCGCCAGTTGCCCGGTTTTCGTCTGCTCGAAATGCCGAAACAACTTGTCTTGGTCGCCGGGTGAAATGCCTGGGCCCGTGTCCTCGATTTCGACCCGGAGAAAAGGCCCCGTCGCGCCCTCGCGGTCGGCACGCACGCGCAAGCCGATGCCGCCCTGCTCGGTAAATTTTACGGCGTTGCCCAGCACGTTGATGAAAACCTGACGCAGCTTGTTGATGTCGGTGACAATGTACTGGGGGGACAGCGCCGATCATTTCGACCGAGAACGACAACTTCTTTTCATCCGTGCGGATGCGGAACATCATCTCAAGGTCTTTGAGCAGGACGGGCAGGTCGAACGTGGAGGGGTTTAACGTCGTGCGGCCCGCTTCAATTTTGGACATTTCGAGGATGTCGTTGATCAGAGCGAGCAGATGCTCGCCGCTGCGATTGATCGTTCCCAGGTACTGGCATTGTCGGGGGGGTCAGGTCCTGGTCGCGGAGCATTAGTTGGGAGAACCCCAGGATGGCGTTCATCGGGGTGCGGATTTCGTGCGAAATGTTGGCCAGGAACACGCTCTTGGCGCGGTTGGCTTGCTGCAACGATTGCTCGTACCGCTTGCGCTCGGTCACATCGCGGGCGGCGGCGAACACCCCCTGTAGCTTCCGGTCGCGGTCGTGGAAGGTCGACGCATTGTAGGACACCACGGTTTCCTTACCGTCCCGGGCGCGCGCTGTGAGCTCGTAGTCGGTGAGTTTGCGTTCGCCCAGCACCAGCTTGATGCAGGCTTCGGCACGCTCCGGGTCGGTGAAGTAGTCCTTGAACGGCGCGCCAATCAGCTCGTCGCGCGTGGATCCGGTGAGCGCTTCCATCGGCTTGTTGACGTCGGTGATGATGCCTCGCGGATCGGTGGTAATCAGTGCATCGATGTTCGATTCAAAAAGCGAGCGGGTGTAAAATTGCTGGTCGCGGACGCGCTGGTCGAGCAGCATTCGCTCGGCTTCCACCTGCTTGCGGGCGGTGTTGTCGGTCCCGATGAGCAAGTACCCGATGATCGCGTTCTGGGCGTCCCGCAACGCCGTCACCGATACCACCGCCGGGAACCGGCTGCCGTCCTTGCGGATGTACGTCAACTCGTAGATGTCCTCGATGCCTCGCGAGGCCTTGAAGACGAGCGCCTCGAAGCCCGGTGAGATCTGCGTGCCCAGCTCGACGCTGAGGGCCTTGGCCCGCGCGATCACCTCCTGGGGGTCGGAGATGTCGGCCGGCGTGATCTTGTTCATCACCTCCGCCGCCGAGTACCCGAGCATCCGCTCGGCCCCGACGTTGAAGATCTGGATGACGCCCTTCGCGTCGGTAGCGATGCTCGAGAAGTTCGCGCTGTTGAAGATCGCGCTCTGCAGCGCACCCGCTTCGAGGAGTGCCTCCTCCGCCCGCTTGCGCGCGGTCACGTCCTCCATGGCCAGGACCAGCAGCTCCCCGTGATGGCCCGCCTGCAGCTTACGGGCGTTGAGCAGCATCACCCGGCGCCCGATGACGGGGAAGGTGTGCTCCAGCTCGAAGTCGTTGAAGACGGAACTCTTGGGCACCACG
>JANXWE010000362.1 GCA_025351325.1 Fimbriiglobus sp. | reverse complement strand
TCGCCATTTGCGGGCATGACGGCCGACGCGGTTATCTCCATCATGTGGGCGTGTTGGCAGCCCATCGACGGCGTGGTCTGGGGCACCAATTGGTCGAAGCGTGCTTGGCGGCCCTCCACGCGGAAGAGATCAGCCGAATACACGTGCAATTGAAGCTCGAAAACAGTGCCGGGCTGAAGTTTTGGAAGAGTCTCGGCTGTCGGGAACGCAAAGACACGGTCACGATTTCGCTCCGGCTCAGATCGAACGAATTTCAGGAAGGTCGAGACGATTCATGAATGGTTTCCTCGTCGTTGATAAGCCCGGTGGCATGACTTCTCGAGCGGTCGTCAACCGCGTCCAACTCTGGTTCCCACGCCGTACGAAAATCGGCCACACCGGTACCCTCGATCCCCTGGCCACCGGGGTACTCGTGCTCTGCATCGGCACGGCGACGAAATTGGCGGATCGCGTGCAAGCGATGGCGAAACAGTACGAAACCCGGGTGCGTTTTGGGGCCACTAGCAACACCGACGACGCCGACGGGGAGGTGGTCGAATCGCCGTCGGCACCGGTGCCGACTCGGGAAGCGATTGAACAGCTCCTCCCGCAATTCGTCGGGATGATCGAGCAACTTCCCCCGCAGTTCTCGGCGTTGAAAGTCCAAGGGCAACGGGCTTACGAATTGGCCCGGCGGGGGACGGAAGTCGCCCTCCAACCGCGGCCGGTGCGCGTCGATTCGATTCAGTTGGTGAATTACGAGTGGCCCTGGCTCGATTTGATCATCGATTGTGGCAAAGGCACGTACGTCCGCTCCATTGCCCGGGATTTGGGCGAACGCCTCGGGACGGGCGGGTTAGTCCAATCGCTCCGAAGAACCCGTGTCGGGCCATTTTTGGCCACGCAGGGGGTCACAGTGCAATTCAACGCTGCGGAGGCGTGCGCCGCGATGCTGCCGGTGGATACGATTCGGGTTCAGTGATAAATTGTAAACGTCCACGGCACTTCGGTCAAAGAGATCCGATCCGAGAGCCGATTCCGAACATCCTCCGTACATTTCTGGCATGACCACATCGTCGCCATTTGCCACGGTTACTTCATGGGGGTGACGGGTAACAAATCTTTCTCGCCGCGTTTCAGCGTGTGGTACTTGTCCAACGGCACGTCGGCGAACTCTTGGATGGTTCCATCGGGCCAAGTCACGGTCAATTTGACGACTTTGGATTGGGAACCGATTCCGAACACCATCCGGCGATCCGGCGACGAGGCGTAGCTCCCACCGCCTTTGGCAAAGCGCGATTGCGTGGCATTGTCCGGCGTCGTCAACTGAACCCGTGTGCCGACCAGATCTTCGTGCTTCACGCCTTGCAGGCCGAAGCCGACCCAGTGATTGGTGTCTGCAGAAATGTTCCGTAACAACGCGACCGGGTCGTTCACGTTGATGACGGCCATGTCGACTTTGCCGTCGTTGTCGAAGTCGGCCAGCACCATGCCGCGTGACAGGTGTTCGCTTTGGAAATAGCTTCCACCACGCCCCGAAGCAATTTTGAATTTGCCCTCCCCGGCGTTACGCATGATCACCGGCTTCTGTTTCCGTTGAGGTTGGCTCGGTTGCGGGTATCGGATGGCGTGCCCATTGGCGATGACGATGTCCTCCCAGCCGTCATGATCCAGGTCGACGAAGCCGGTGCCCCAGCCGACGAACTTCTGGCCGAGTGCCGCCATGCCGGAACCGGGCGTGGCGTACAGAAAAAAGTTACGTTCTGCGGTTGTCGCGGATTTCGGCGTCGATTGGTTGTTGTAAAGTGCGTGCAGCTCGTTCTCGTAGTTCGTGCAAAACAACCACGGCTTGCCACTTCGGGCCGGGTCACCGGCGTCTGCACCCATGCTGCCGTTGGTGTTGGAAAACCCATCCAAGGCCACCGCCGCCCTCATACCTTGCTCGGTGAAGAGAATTTTACCGGGGGTCGATTCGTTGACGTACAAGAAATTCGCCACGGTGTCATTCGCCACATAAACATCGGGCTTGCCGTCGCCATTTACGTCGACGATTACCAGTCCCAACCCTTTGCTCGCGGTGTCGCCACCGGGTGATAGACCGCAGGTTTCGCTGACGTTGGCGAAGGTTCCATTCCCCTGATTTCGAAAGACCAGGTGCCGCAACCCTTTGAAGCGCTTCGGCGGGCAGACATCGGGTGGCCCGACGCCGTAGCTACAGTCGGTGGGATGATTCTCGAACGACCAATTCACGTACTGGCAGGCGTAAAAGTCGGGGTAACCATCGCCGTCGAAGTCGGCCCAGCCGATGGACGTGGCCCAGGTGACGCCTTGGTCGACTCCGGCCGCCGTTGACACATCCACGAATTTGCGACCACCGCGGCCATCGGGTTCGTTGTGGAACAGAGCCACCCGGCCCCAACCGCTCACCAACAGATCTGGCCAACCATCACGGTCGTAATCGGCCACGGCCACCCCGTGCGAATAGAACCACGGCTTGCCCCCGGCGAGTGTGCCCAAACCGACGGATTCCGTGACGTCCTCGAACTGAAAATTGCCTTTGTTGTGGAAGAGTTTGCAGGGGCAGCCCTGAATCTCCTTTTGATCTTTTCCACCGAACTGCCCGCCACCGGTCACGAACAGATCGAGTAAGCCGTCGCCGTCGAAATCGATGGCGGCCAACCCCCCGCCGAGCGACTCGAGGATCGTGAGATTCTTCGGGGCGCTCACTTCGCCGTTTTGATACTGGAAGTGGATCCCGGACTTCGCCGTGACATCTTCGAACAGCGGAGGGCCGGTCTCGGAACTCGAGACTTCGGACGCTCCGGGTTCGATCGTCGGCGTAGTGGGATCGGTCTTCTTGCAACTGCACAGGCTCAGAGCGACAGCGAGTAACCCGAGAGAACCCACGAAGAAAATGGTGCGTCGAGACATGGCAAACTTCTTTCGCAGCGTTCCGGGGTTCAGCGCAGCAACTTGCGATGGAAGGCGGCGTTGACCGCGTCGCCTTTGGAATCGTAGTGTTCCATCAGTACGCGATGGGAGGCTTGGTGGTTCGGGTCGCGGGCGAGCGCCTTGTCGATCCAGTAGACCCCGCGCGAGTCCATCTGCATCTCTAAAAAGAGCGTGCCGATTTCGGCCCATTCGTCAGCCGTGGCATTGGGTTTGTCGGCCCGGTCCCGCAGCAGGTAATTGACCCGGACGTTGCGCTCTTGATTTTTGGCTTGTACTTTCTCCGCGATCGCAGCTTCTTGATCTTTCCCTTGTAAACGCAGCGCGGAAAGAATCACGAATCGAGCATCGGTTTCGGTCGGATCCAATTCGATCACCTTCCGGAGGCGGCGCTCGGCATCGGCCCCTCGGTTCTCTTGCACGTCGAGCCGGGCCAAGTAGACCAGCGGAGTGAAGTCATTCGTGAGCCGCGGCTCGATCTCTTCGAGCAACTGCCGCGCTTCCTGGCTCCGCCCTTCCAAAAACCGCAGCATTCCCATGCGGGCTTTCACGTCCACCAAGTCGGGCGCCTGCTTCATGAGGATGTCCAAGTGCGGGGCCGCTTCCGTCATCTTCTTTTCTTCCAACAACAGTCCGACGAGCTGCAAACGCACCCGCTGCAAACTCGGATCAATGGCCAACGCTCTGTTGTAATCCTGGTAAGCCAAGGCGGGGCTGGCCGTGCGTTCGTAGACCCAACCGCGCAAGTCGTACGGCAATGCTTGATCCGGGCAGAGTTCGATCCATTTCGACAAGCTGCCGTTGGCCGCTTGGTAGCGCAGCCGTTTCATGTAGGTCACGCTGATGGTCTCCAGCATGGCCGGGCTGTCCGGGTGCTGTTGTTCCACCAATTTAAACAGCGGTTCGACCGCTTCGTCGTCGCCCATTTGCACGCGTAGTAACAGCGACTCGATCTGGGCTTCGTCCCGCGATTCCGGCTTGGAGTTGAAGAACCGATTCAAATAGAGTTGGGCCGATTCCAAGTCGCCACTTTTCCGAGCGGCTTTGGCCGAAAGCAGGAGCAAGCTCGGATGATTCGGCCAGATTTTACGACAGAAGTTCAAGCGACGATTGGCGTCGGCGTAGTTCTTATTGGTAAGGTCGGCTTGCGCTTGCCGCCAGGAGTAGACGGCCCAGCCGTAGAACCCGCCACCGCCCAACGCGGCGAGCACGACGAGTGCGAGCAAGCTCGAGCGGACGGGTCGGCGTCGAAACGTGCCGAGAGGTGCGGAACTCTTGTGGTGGATCCAACGTCCGGCCCGAGACATGGCGTGGTTACTCCCGAAATGGGACAGAGCCTGCCGGGAACGCGAGTTCTCGACAGGCTCGGTGTCTGGTTCAACTGATTCGATCAGTCGGCCAATGGGAAATCTTTGGTGGTCGTGCCGTTGCCGACTTCGAACGTCAACCCCGACGTCGCCTTCGAGCCGTACTTGCCCGGGATCTTGGTGTACCGTTTCAGAAGATCTTCTTTGGACGGAGCACCGAAACCGCCGCCGCTACCGGCGTCGTTTCCAGCCGGGGCACTTTTGCCCATTCTTTCGGCGTATTCTTTGTTCAGAGTATCCGCTTTACCACCGGGGGCGTTGACCGCAGGGTTGTTCGGTGCGCTGGGGGCACCCCGGCCACTGACAGCGGCGGTGGACTTGCGATCCGGATTCACCGACTCCGTATCGACGGTCACGCTGTACGTGCCCGGGACGATGTCCGTGATGGTGTAAGCGCCTTCCATCGTGATGGGACTGGAGAACGACCCGCCCGCGTCGTTGGTCAAGTAGATGTTGCCACCTTTGACCGGTTCATTTTTGTAAGTGATGATCCCAGTGACTCGGGATTTCTTGTCGCCGCCGCAGCCCGCCGCGAAGACGAGCAGGGCCGAGAAGATCGATGCGATCAGGGCACGTTGGACTAGCTTCATAGGAACACCCGATGCTGTAACTGGGATGAGGAAGAGAGAAAGCACTGAGATTGGCAGAGAAAAAACGGCCCGAACTGCTTTCCACATCGCAGGTCGAGCCGTTTTCTACAAATCGAACATTCGACCCATTCACCAATCGGATCCGAGCACCAAACCGTCGTTCGGGATGATGGCCCGGGCGAGGGTATCGCGGCTGACCGACGTGCTGACGCTGCGGACGCTGCCGTCCATCATGCCGACCAGCATCCCGCCGCTCGACAGGGCTTGCAACCGCTTCGGGTTGCACTCTTTGATCGAGGGCTTGCTCTGGATTGCGCCGAGATACAGCGATTGGCCGTAGGTCGGGCTGCCGTTTTGCAGGTCGATCGGGTAATCGAGTGGCGGCTTCTTCGGGTCGCCGTAACCTTGTGTCGAGCCACCTGGCTTCTGACCGTCGATCCAGAAGGTCGGGGCTTGCCAGGCACCGTTCGGCCCGTAGAACTGACTCACGGGGCCGGGGCATGGCAAACAACCGCCGTCCCCGTCTTCCGCCCAGATCCGCGATGCGTAGATCTGCGTGTTCCAGTCGCCCGACGAACCAGGGCCACACTTGGCGTAGCGTTCGAAGAAAGAAATTGTATTCGAGGTGCCGTCCGAGAACGACCGTGGGATTTGGGCTTTGCCACCAACACCCCAGTCTTCACCCCAACCACCGCCGAAGGCGTGCCAGTTGGCATGGTAGCTGGCTTGACCGCGGTTGCCCCAATCGTCCGATTTTCCGTTCGCGTTGACACCCACGTCGAGCGGCGAATAATACTGTTTCACGGCCAAGTCGGACGAGCCGCCTGCGCTTGTGTCACGCCATGAGTTACCAACCGAACGCTTGAATGCGGCGTCTTGCTCCAGGTAGGGGAGCAAGAAGTGGTGCATCGTTCCGAATTTTGAAGGGCTAGCGCCCGTGTCCCAGTTCGCGTTACCGGGGAAGTCGCCGCGGGTTGTTGGCAATAGACCGTTGGTTTCGTGGCAGTTGTGGATCGCGAGTCCAATCTGCTTCAGGTTGTTACTGCTTTGCATCCGGGCGGCGGCTTCGCGCACCTTCTGGACGGCGGGCAACAGCAGCCCAATGAGAATCGCGATAATCGCGATCACGACGAGAAGTTCGATCAGCGTGAAGGCCGATCTGTTCTTCCGAGAGAGAACCACTTGCATAAAAACCCCCAAAAAAAGGGAGACGTGGGAGGAGAAAAAGTAACGGCAAGGGTCACTCACCACTACTTCACACAAGTTATCGACACCGGATCGATCCTGTCAAGTGTCAATTTTCATTTGGTTCCAAATTCCCTGCAAAATTCGGCTTTTATTTTTGATTTTTTGACCACTCTTGTTTCAACAGGGATATCAGGCACGAACTAGTGGGAAAAACGAGCGAGCAGATTCTCATTGGAATATACCCCGGTTTCGACCTTGTGCTATGTCAATCGACTATTTCTGCAGCTCTGTCTGTTTTGCCGTCTTGTAGCGGATTGAACTTTGCCGCAGTGAATTTCGTAAAAGCCAAACAGAATCCGCATTCGATTGCCATCCCGTCCTCGAGCCACTCTTTTACAAATGGCCACGAACTCTTCACCATCCCATCGCGCATGGCCACTGTTCTTGTTCGCGTTCGGTTTCTTGCTGACGTCCTTCCCCGCACGGCGGATCGACGTCTGGAACCATCTTCTAGCCGGTCGAGGCATCGGCTCCGAGTTGAATCTCAGCACGTCGTATACCCCTCTGTTCGATCTCCCACTGTTCTTGGGGTTCACCATCGGGGGTGGTTTCCTCGTCGTTTTGGTCAAAGCCATTTTGATGGGGCTGCTCGGCGTCGTTTTATACAACTGCGTGAAGACCCCATCCAAGCCGGTGATCCCGGCGGTGGTCATTGGATTGGTGCTGTTGGCCATCAGCTTACGGGCCAACGTCCACCCCCAAACGGCCACTTTCCTATTTCTCGGGATCACACTGTTCTGGCTGAAACGCCATCCCGTGCTACCGTCGTGGCGTGAAAGTTGGCCACTGTTCGTACTGTTTCTGGTCTGGGCGAATTTGGATCGCGGCTTTGTTTACGGGTTGGCCACGGTCGCACTCGTTTGGTTCGGGCGAGCGGCCGATGCGGCGAGATCATCGACAATTGAGAAATCGGTTCGACGAATCGTGCTGCTGTTGGCAGGTTTGATTGGAGTCTGCTTCCTCAACCCCGCTCAATTGGTTCATTTCAACGAGTTTCCACTCCCGCTCGAACTCCAACAGCTGGCGAAAGGGAAAGCAACCGAATTGCGCAGCCCCCTCGGCTTGGCCTACATCCGCTCCGTCAGCGATAGTCCAGCTTTGATGGCGTACTACCCGCTCCTCGCACTCAGTCTGCTCGGGTTCGTCTGGAATCGGCGTGGCTTCCTCTGGGCACGATTCTTCCCGACAGTTGCGCTAGGAATTCTCAGTGCCCTTTCGGATCGTGCCGTGCCGATATTCGCCATCGTCGCAGGGCCACTGATGGCGCTCAATTTGTCCGAAGCCTTGGCACGTTCACCGAGTCCAGTTCTTAACGAAGCAGACTCCCCTTGGCGACAACGGATTCTTTCGGCCCTGCCCGCACTGCTCGCCGGTTTGTTTCTCGTCGCGGCTTGGCCGGGCTGGCTGCGACTGCCCCCTTACGAGCCACGGCGCTGGGCATTTGATCTGCCCACAGCACCGGCGACTGCCACGCCGTTCCTCCGGACGCTGAAGTCCGAGGTCCCCGATAGCCGCTCGTTGCACCTCTCCGCCGAGTCGCAAACGGCGTTTCGTTGGTTCTGCCCGGAAGACGACGGCCGCTACGATCCGAAACTGGTGGAAGAATTGTTGAATTTTCAACCCGTCGATGAGAAACTGCGGGCCGGCGGCTTCAACCGCGTCGTCGTGTACCATTCCGACTTAGAGCAGTTGCGAGCGGCGCTGAACGTCTTGCTGAGGGATCGCTACCGCTGGCCGCTGTTGTCCGTTAGCGGCAACGTGGCCATCTTCGGCTGGCGTGATCCGAATCGCACTGACGATTTGTTTGCCAATCGAGCTATCGACCTGACTCAAATCTGGCATCCGAGTTTGGAGCAGAACCGGGAATCCGTGCCGTTGGATGGCCCGAGTTTCGCCGTTCCGACTTGGCAAGAATCGATTCGGGCCACGTTCACCGAGCCGCGTGTTACCAATTCCCAAAATCGCGACGAATCATTACTGCTCGTGATGATGGCGGACGTGTCGAAGCGGTGGATCCCACAAATCAACGTGCAATCGTGGTACTTCGAGCAAATTGCCGGTCTTGTCGGAAGTTCAATGGGGTCACCGAACGCGGTGATGGTGGGAACCGATGCGGCACTCCGGCTCAATTACTACCAGCTGGAGTCCCCCGAAAAAGAGACTCCGCCGCTCTTCCAAACCGTCGAGAAACTGTTCTACCACTCGCTCATTTCCAAGGACGATTTTCTTCCCGGTGCCATTGCGGCCGCGATCCGAGCCGGGCGCCGGGCCGCGGTCGAGAATCCCAACGATGCGCGAGCGCAGTTGGCACTGGGCGAAGCCTACTTGATGCTCTTGTCCGATTCTCGGGAGCGTGTCTGGAGCACGGAATTCAAAGAGTTGCGGGTGCTGCGCCAAGCCCAAGCCGCCGCGGCGTTGCACCGGTCGGTCGAGCTGAATCCCGGATCATCGGCCAACGCGCACCGGTTACTCGCGCAGATGTACTACCGCATCGGTTATTACGACCTCAGCTTGGAACACTTGGCCGCACTGCGGAATTCACCCGGTGAGAAGCCGAGCGATTCCGACAAGGAGTATGAACGCCTCCGCGATCAGGTCAAAACACTTCGCACCCAATTCGACAAAGAATCGACCGGATTGCGAATCGCCGATCGGGCCAACCTCGCCGCCCGGATGAATTTGAACGGCCTCGCTTTGGAAACCTTGCTGCAATCGGATATTTCTGCGTTCGGAATCGCCGGCTTGAAACAGCAGTTGGAACTCTTGGCGCGAACGGGGCGTGCCCGCCAAGTCATCGAATGGAGCTCGCCGGAACAACGGGACGTGGTCGGTGTCCGCAGTTACCACTGGCTCCGTGCCCAAGCCTTCGCCGGTATCGGCGACTACACCTCGGCGGACGCCGAGATTTTGTTGATCGGCGGGGGCTCGGCCGAATTGACCCCCGACCCCGCTCTTTTGGTGGCTTCAGTAGCGAAAATCGTAGGTCAAAACGTATTGGGCGAAGCTCCCCACGCATACGGACTCGCCGACACCTTCCGACGGATGCTGGCGCGGACGGATGCTCTGGACGAATTGCGAACCGTCAACCTGCGGCTCAAGAATTTATCGGAAGTCAGCATTCTCCGCGGGGTCTTGGCCCTCGAAGTCGGCGACTGGCCCGCCGCCCGCCGACACGGCGAACTGGTACTCTTTTTCACGCCGTTGCGCTCCGGCGGCGTCGTTCACCCGTACCGAGTGATCGGCCAGAGTTTCTTCGACCGCACCCGCCACCTCGACCCCACCCCATCATCGGCGGGGAAGTGAATTACAATCACTTCACCCCGATCACCACATCGAGCGGCGACGCCGTTCGATGGCACGTGACATTCGTAAACCCGCTGGCTTGAAGGAGTTCCGAATATTCGCCCTGGGTGCGTTCCTTGCCCTCGGCGACCGTCAGCATGTTCAAATGCTGGAGGACGGCCCACTCCGGAGACGCTTTGGAATCGTCGAGCACTTTCTCGGCGAGGAACACCGCCCCGCCCGACGGAAGTGCGGCGTAGATTTTGGCGAGTAGCAGCCGGATCTTCGGCTCGCTCCAGTCGTGGATGATCCGACCGAGTGCGTAGATGTCGGCTTTCGGAAGTTCATCCGCGAAGAAGTCGCCGCCGATCACGTCGATGCGATTTGTCACATCGGCGGGAATAAACTCTTTCGTGATCGGGATGACTTCGTTCAGATCGAAGACGACCCCGTGCAGGTTCGGCCAGCGCCGACAGGCGGCCACGGTGAGGTGCCCCGTCGCCCCGCCCAAGTCGGCAAAGGTTTTGAATCGTCCCAGATCGACCGCGTCGACGACTTTTGGCGACGAGATCAGCCCGTAGGCGTGCATCCCTTGAATGAACTCGCGGCGCTGCCAGTCGGTGCGGAAGAAGTGCGAAAAGATCGCCCCGTCGAGATCGTAAGTCTGCTTCCAACGGTGCGTACCTTCAACAACGGCACCCGGCAGGTTGTCCCACATTTTCCACAACACGGCACTGGAATAGTTGATGTATCCGAGCATCCGACGCGGGCTATCGATGGTGAGGTAAGCCGTCGCCGCCGGGGTGTTGTCGAACCGACCACCGGACTGCGTGAGTAAGCCCAGCATCACGGCCGCACCGAGCAACCTTTCGAGTGCATCTGGGTTGCACTTCAACTGCTCCGCTAGTTCCGCCACGGCTTTCGGCCCCGATTTGAGGGCATCGAAGACGCCGAGTTCACAACCAGCGAAGAGTACCTTCGACTTGCGGAACGCCGAAACCAGTTCGAGAACCACGGACGGATCGGGGGCGGCGAATTCAGTGGGCATGGGCGAAGCTCCGGGAAGGATTCACGTTGTTGCCGGGGGCAGCGGCCGGCCGAATTCGTCCAGGCCGTAGCGGGCGAAGACTTCGGCGGGCGGGATCCAGACGACTTTGCCGTCGCGGGATTCGCAAATATCGAAACCCAACCGCGCGTGTTCGAGCAGCGCTTCACGAGTCGATTTTTCGTGGGCGGCTTCCATAGCCGGTCGAAGAGCACGCATTTTGGCCATCAGAGGGGATTCAGTTTTAACCATTTTCGACACTCCTGAGGAATTGAGCCCAATCGTATTCGTTGTCAACATCTTCTTCGCCCCAGTCGCCCATACCGAGCAACTTGGGAACACCAGTCGTGTTATCGTACACCTCCCAGTGATCCGCGACAGGTCGATAAAGCTCGATGAAGTTTCGCACACTTCGTGCATATCGCCGACGGATGTCCTCATCGGGAACGTGATGGCCGCCACGTTTGACCCGTGCCGCCACTCGCTGGATCGCCAACTCGGGGCTGTCGAGCCAGTAGTAGAACAGGTAGACCTCGTACCCGAGCACGCGCAGCTTGCTCAGCCAGCCGGCGTAGGTTCGCGCCGACAGCGTCGTTTCGAAGGCGAAATCGGCCCGCGCCTCGACGAGTCGGGCCATTTCTTGGAGCATGAGCCGGCCGGCGCGGAACGACTCCGCCTCCGGGTTCAGCCCGTTCAATCCGCGGGCGATCGCGTCCGCATTGACGAACGTGGGAATCTTGAGGACGTCTTGGAGCACGGCCCGTGACGCGGTGGTTTTCCCCGCCCCGTTGATTCCGCCCAGAAGCACGACTCGCGGCATGGGTTGCGCCTCGGACATCGGAGATGGCGATACTATAGCCGTTCGCCGGCGATTGGACTTAGGAGTGCTTTCAATGTCCGGGGCTGCTGGGTCGTCGATTTGGTTTTGAGGAAGGAATAGGAACGCAACGCCTCCAAACGAGCCACCGGCCTTGTGCCGGTGGTGAAGGGGATGGCGGAACACCACCGGCACAAGGCCGGTGGCTCGTCGCAGAGACTGCGTCGAAGGAATAACTCGCCTTGTCGCGCCACAGTTAAACTCCGAAGTTATCTCCTTTGTCCCCGTCAGTTTGGGTGTTCGCTCCATGGACGATACGTCGCACGCCTTTTTGCGGAAGCTCTTGGCCACACCCAGTCCGTCCGGATTCGAGCAAGCTATTCAAGCCGTAGTGCGCGAACACGCCGCCGAGTTCACCGACGCCCTCAGTACCGATGTCCACGGCAACGTCTTCGCCGTCCGGCATCCTCAGGGGAAGCAGGCGGATGCGCCCAGGATCATGTTGGCCGGGCACTGTGATCAAATCGGTTTGATGGTGCTGCACATCGACGCCGACGGCTTCGTGTTCGTCCAGCCGATCGGCGGCTGGGACGTGCAAGTGCTGATCGGCCAATACCTTGCGGTGCACACGACGAGCGGGCCTCATATCGGCGTGATCTCGCGCAAGGCCATTCACCTTCAAAACCCGGACGACCGCAAGAAAGTACCCGAGTTCCACGACATTTGGATCGATCTCGGTTTCAAAAACAAAGAAGACGCTGAGAAAGTCGTCCGTTGCGGTGACGCGGTGACCTTCGTGTTGGATTACCACCCGCTGCGCAACGGTTTAGCGGCGTCCCCGGCGATGGACGACAAGGTCGGCCTCTGGGTGGTGATGGAAGCGTTGCGGTTGCTGAAGGGCCGCGAATTGCGGGCCAGTGTCTTCAGCGTGTCGACGGTGGCTGAGGAGATCGGGCTGCGCGGGGCGACCACGGCCACTTACAGCGTGAACCCGCAGGTGGGAATCGCTGTCGATGTCTGCCATGCCACGGATACTCCGGGGAACGACAAGAAACTGGTCGGCGACGTGAAGTGTGGGGCCGGCCCCGTGCTCTACCGGGGGCCGAACATCAACCCGCGCGTCTTCGACTTGCTCGAAGCCACTGCGACGACGCACAACATTCCCGTCCAAGTCCGCGGGGCACCTCGCGCCACGGGCACCGACGCCAACGCCATGCAGATCAGTCGCCAGGGCGTGGCGGTGGGGTTGATCGGCATCCCGAACCGGTACATGCACAGCCCGGTGGAAATCGTCCATTTGGACGACCTGACGAATGCGGCCAAGCTTCTCGCGGAGTTCTGCGCCGCCGTGGGGCCCGAACACGACTGGACACCCTGAGGAAGTGCGGAATGTAGAGTTCGGAGTGAGGAATGAATTCGGACATTCTGCACTCCGAACTCCGAATTCCACACTTGAAAAGATGCTCGACTTTGCAATCACGGCGTTCGTGTCGATTCTGTTCCTCGTCGACCCGCCGGGGATTATCCCGGCGTATCTATCGTTGACGGCCCGCTACAACCCGGCCCGGCGTCGGAAGACGGCCCTCACGGCTTGCATCGCGGCCACGATCACGCTGATGGTGTTCGCCGCGGGGGGCACGTATCTGTTTCATTTCTTGAGTTTGACGCTGCCGGCGTTTCAGATTGCCGGCGGATTCATCTTGTTCTTCGTGGCGCTCGACATGATCCGGGCCCAGCGGAGCACCCAAGAAGACCCGGAAGAGATGAAGGAAAGTGCCGCGTCCTCCGACGTGGCCATTACGCCACTGGCGATCCCGCTGTTGGCAGGCCCAGCAGCTCTGTCCACGGTCGCCGTACTGAGTGCCAAGGCTCAAAATCTTGGTGAATCGGCCTCGGTTCAAGTCGCAATCATCTTGACGGGAATCGTCTGCTTCATCACGCTTCGCCTGGCAGAACCAATCCAGAAACGATTGGGAACGACGGGGATCCACGTCCTCGGCCGGGTGTTGGGCTTGGTGTTGGCAGGGATTGCGGTGCAATTCGTGTTGGATGGTGCCGCAGCGGCGAAGATTATTCCCCCCGTTCGGGGGGAGTAGCGCCGTGCGAACTCAACTGTTGTTAGAACCGGGCATCGTCGTTGTGAAGGTCGGAACGAACGTACTCGCCAACGCCGAGGGCGTGCTGGATCGTGCTCGAATCGCCTCACTTGCGGATCAAATCCATTCCATCCGCACACGCGGCTGGCAGGTCGTTCTCGTCAGCTCCGGTGCCATCGGAGCGGGTGTTGGGAAGCTGAACCTCGGCAAGCGACCGACCGATTTGCCCCATTTGCAAGCCTGTGCCGCGATCGGTCAAACGGCCTTGATGCAGATCTACCAAGAGTGCTTCGCACCGCATGGCATCTTGCCCGCCCAAATCCTGCTGACCGCCGGGGACTTCGACAACCGCGCTCGTTACCTCAACGTGCGGAACACCATTCTGACATTATTCGAGTACCAATCGCTCCCGATCATCAACGAAAACGACACCGTCGCCGTTGCGGAGATTAAGTTCGGCGACAACGACCACCTCGCGGCGATGGTCGCCAACTTGATGCAGGCGAAGTTGCTCGTGCTGCTCACGAACGTCGATGGGCTTTATTCCGCCGATCCCGGTATCGATCCGACGGCGAAGTTGCTGGCCACCGTGCCCAATATCGACCGCAGCGTCACCGAGTTGGCCGGGGCGACGAAAAGTCACTTGGGCACGGGGGGAATGCGGAGCAAGTTGAAGGCGGCACGGCTGGCGACGTCGGCTGGGGGTGCGGTGATCATGGCGAACGGTGGCCGAGATGGAATTTTGGAAAGCGTATTCGACGGCACTATCGTCGGAACCCTGTTCTTACCGCAATCAGGCGGTGTTCCCGCGTGGAAACGTTGGATTGGTCTGACCGCTCGGCCCAAAGGGACACTTACAATCGATACCGGGGCGAAAACGGCACTGATCCAGTCCGGCAAGAGCCTGCTTCCCGTCGGTGTGCGTGGAGTGGCCGGGGAATTTGGAAAGGGTGATCTGGTCAGCATTTGCGACGCGGCGGGAGTGGAAATTGCGCGGGGACTGAGTAACTATTCCTCGGTCGAGGCCGTACGATTGGCCGGGCTCAATACCGAGCAAATTGTCGAGCAACTGGGGAAAGTACCGTATTCGGAATTGGTGCACCGCGACAACTTAGCGCTGATGACGTGATAGGTTTCGGATCGTCACCCGTCTGTAACTATGCCTGATGAACTCATGAAGCCCAAACTCCGAAAGGCTGATATTCATCGAACGGAGTTCGAGGCGTTGTACGCAGTGCACTCTCGGGAAGTGTGGGCCTTGGCCTATGCTCGTCGTTTGGATGCCAGTGCTGCCAATGACATTGTGCAGGAAGTTTTTCTGAAATTTTGGAAACAGTTGGAAGCGAATCAGACGATCTTGAATCCGAGAGCGTGGTTGCTTCGGGTGGCACGGAATTTAGCCGAAGATTATGCTAAGAGTTCGTTCCGACGACACGGAACGCAACCTGCCGAGCTACTTTGGGGATTGCAAGCCCACGACGAGTTGCCTCTGGTAAAAATGGAGCGTGCCGAAGCATTTGCTCAGATCCGTGCGATACTCGATGAAATGCCGACTGCCGACCGTGAAATTCTGACGCTACGCTATGCTTTCGATTACGAAACGGCCGCGATTGCCGAAATATTGGGCGTGGAATCATCCGCAGTGTACATGCGGCTCAGCCGTGCCCGACAACGATTGGCCGAACGACTTTCGGCCGCAGGAGTGAAGCCCCAGCCATGAACCGGAATTCGACTACCAGTGTGCCGATGCAGCCCGACGATCTCGACCGCGCCTATGCCGACTTTTTCAAGGCCCAAGTTCCGCAAGTGTGGCCAAAAGCGCCGGTGGCATCAGTCGAAGTCGTTCGTCGTGCACCGCAACGAGAGAGTCACCCCGGTCGCGTGACTTTGGCCGCGTCCTTTGCTGGCCTGCTCGGTTTGGGCTTAGCTTTTTCGTACGGCCCGACGTTCCAAACTCCTGCGAATCCGAGTGGTGGCTTGCTGAAAACCAGCAATGCGAGTGGTGTCGAAATTCAGAAGCACATGGCACCCGAAGATCAACCGAAGTTGCCGACCCCGTAATGGCCTCTGGTCAATTGGTTTCACGGCAATAAATCAAGATTAGCTATAATCCGGGAAAGGACACGTCTGTCCCCGACTCGGCCCACTGAAAAGGAAACGATGCCGTCCCCAGTCTCGAAATCGCACGAATCTCTTCCGCACTTCGCCCCGTCATCCGAAGATCCCTCGCCCATGCCCGATGACGAACTCGAAACGCCGGTGAATCCGCTCGCGGGTGGTATTCCCTACAGCGAAATGAAGCTGAACACACCGTTGTTCCACGCTCTGCAGCACGCTGGCTACGAGTTCTGCACGCCCGTCCAAAGCGCGGTCATTCCGGTGGCTATGCGTGGCAAAGATGTCATCGGTCAGGCGCAAACTGGCACGGGAAAAACCTGTGCCTTTCTAGTGCCCTTCCTGAACCGCTGGCGGCCTCACAAGTTGAAAGGCCCGATTGGCCTCGTGATGCTGCCAACGCGGGAATTGGCGCTCCAGGTGGCCCGTGAAGCCGAGAAACTCGCCCCGAGCAAGCATTTCAACACCGTGGCCGCTTACGGCGGCACCGGCATGCAGAAACAATTGGCTGGCTTGGCCAAAGGGTGCGACCTCGTCGTCGGTACTCCCGGTCGCATCATCGACCACCTGCGACGCGGTACCCTCACCCTTGAGAATGTCCGGTACGTCGTTCTCGACGAAGCCGACCGGATGCTCGACATCGGGTTCCGCCCGGACATCGAAAAGATCCTCCGCCGCTGCCCGGAACAGCGTCAGACCTTGCTGATGAGCGCCACGGTGCCCGACAGCATCAAGAAGCTGGTCGACCGGTATATGTCGAACCCGGTTCACTTGAATTTGTCACCGAAAACGCTGACGGTCGACAAGATCCGTCAGACGTACATGACCGTGGAAAAGGATC
>JANXWE010000041.1 GCA_025351325.1 Fimbriiglobus sp. | reverse complement strand
CATCGGGTGTCAATCAAAAATGTCCGCGAATCCGAAAATTTCTCGACCGCCTAAGTTGTTGGATCAACTGCGGAGGAAGATTCGGCTACTGCACTACAGCAAGCTCACCGAAGACGCCCACGCCGATTGGGCCACGAAATTCATTTTGTACCGGTACCCGTCGGGCCGAGTTGTTCCTCATTTATCCTCTAGTTCTACCGATCACCCATCAATAGTCCGTTTTACGGCGGCGCTGCTTGCGGAGGCGCGGGAAGAGTTGACCGCCGATCCAGCCGGAAATGGCCACCGTGGTCGCGATTGTGGCTCCGATGGCGAAGAGGCTCTGGAGGGTACTTTCGCGGGCGTTGAATTTGTCGAGAAGGTATTCGAGACACGCAAAATGATCCGTGGGCTGTTGGCTGTAGGCAGCGACGACCGCGAATGCGGCGAGAATTCCAGCGATGATGCCATGTCGCAATCCGGCCCCGGTGGAGGCCCCGGCGATCAAACCACAAAGGACGATGCCAATGAAAGCGATTTGGAAATCGACCATGGGGATCGCGGAGGGCCCGCCTAAATTGATGGTTCCCAACGGCAGCTTTTTCAGCAGCGCTCGACCGCCGTCGGCACCCATCATCACCACCAACACGCCCAGCGACGACACCATGAGTCGCGCCCACCGGGTCGGCGGGGTGAGGTTTGGTTTCTTACCACCGACAATGAATTTCAGAAGCGAACTGCGACGCGGTGACTCAAATTCCGGTAGTTCCACGATCGCAGGCCAGATCCGCCCACCCGCCAACGCACAGGCACCAGCCACGCCTACCATGACCATCACCAAGCCGACATTCAGAGCATCCAGTTGAAGGTTGGGATAAGTATCGACCACCAGCCAACCGAGGCCGGACAACAAGCCGATGGCCGCTCCGCTGCACAGGGTGTTGCCCCGCCCCGCCCCCGCGAAAAACCCACCGACCATTGCCGCGACGATGCGGAAACTGTAGCCGGCCACGTAGGCCACACTGGAATTCGCGTCGTCGAAGAGGCCGAGAAAAGCTCCCCATTCGCGCAGTGCTAGATGCAGACCCAAGGCGAGTATGGAGCCCACGAGAATTCGGCCGGTCACCGTCGTTTGGAGCGGCAACGGTGGAAGTTCGACCGAATTGGCAAGATTCGCCGCCGCTTCGCCCGGGGCCAGCAACCGACTGCTACAGCGTGGGCAAATGCTGGTGGACGGGAATTGCGTCTGACATTTCGCACAGAACATGTACATCCGAGGTACCACCGAGCCGCGGGGACACGAAGCTTCAAAAATCTAGGACACAATCGGCCCGCCGGCGGAAGTCGTACAATTCTGGCATGAAAGTCGTCCTCCGCACCCACCTGGTCGCCGGCGTCACGCTCGCCGTATTCGCCGGATTGTTGCTCGAATTGGTGCGTTTGGAAGCCAACGCGACCGGGGATCGTCCGCTCATCGTCGGCGTCGCCGCCGGGTTGCGAACGCCCACGGAAACTGCCGCGAAAGCCTACACCGCCGAGACCGGCCATCGCATTGAACTCCGCTTCGGGGCATCAGAAGACTTACTCACGCGGACGTCGTTCCCACAAGTCGCCGAGACGACCGATCTGTTTCTGCCCGCAGATGAAAGTTACGTCCGGATCGCGGATGATCGCCGTTTGATCGAACGGAGTTGGCCATTGGGTGCCATGCATGCGGTCGTACTGACTTCTGTTGAGATCGGGAGTTGGGCTGAGTTGCTCCGTCCGAATCAGCGGGTCGCCTTGGGTCAACCGGGGAGTGCCATCGGTAAGCTCACCCGGGAGCGGTTGCACGCCCAAGGGCTGTGGAACGAACTCGCCCCGCACCTCGTGGAAACGGGCACCGTCACCGAATCGGCGAATGCGGCCAAGGTTCGAGCCGTCCCCGCCGCCATCGTCTGGAATGTGGTGGCCCGAAGTTACCCGCAATTGAAGACGGTGGAACTTTCGGAGTTGCAAGGATGCATCGGCACGGTGCGCATCGCCACGCTGAAACAATCGCGGCAGCCAGTCCAAGCGGAAGCCTTCGCACGATTTATGGCCGACCCGGATCGCGGGGGACGGTACTTCCGGGCGGCGGGATTGCGGGCACCGGAGCCACCGAAATGAAGCGGCGCGATTGGCCCTTTTTCGTTGGGTTGTCGCTCCTCGGTGGGCTTTATGTCACCTTGATTTTAGCGATGCTCGTCGCCGATGTGGCGTCCACCTCGCCGGGCCATCTCATCGATGCGTTGCGGGTTCCGGAGATTCGTGCGGCCCTGTGGCTCAGTCTCATCAGCAGTTCCGCCGCATCGATCTTGGCCATTTGGGTGGCGGTGCCACTGGGCTATCTACTGGCTCGGACTCGTTTTCCGGGCAAACGACTGCTCGAAGTGTTACTCGAAGTGCCCGTGGTGCTGCCGCCGCTCGTCGTCGGGCTGAGTTTGCTGATCCTTTGCCAGAGTGCCCCAGGGCGGGCCATTCAAGAGGTAGTGACGATTACGTACGCTGTACCAGCGGTGGTGCTGGCCCAGTTCACGATTGCAGCCGCATTCGCCACTCGCACGATGCGCAACACCTTTGAACAGATTTCGCCACGCACAGAATGGATGGCCCGCAGCCTCGGTTGCACACGGGCAATGGCATTCTGGCGGATTACCTTGCCCGAAGCCCGTCGAGGCATTTTGGCAGCACTCACACTCGCCTGGGCACGCTCACTCGGCGAGTTCGGCCCGGTGCTCATCTTCGCCGGCGTGACCCGCTACCGGACGGAAGTACTCCCGACGACCGTCTTCCTCGAACTCAGCGTCGGCAACGTCGAAACCGCCGTGGCGGTGTCGATGTTGCTGATCCTGGTCTCGTGCGTCGCCCTCGGCCTGCTCCGGTTGGCGTTCGGTTCGCAGGCGACCATCTGACTCACTTCACCAATCGCGGGGCCGGGGCTAACTCGGAGTTGGTTTCTTCGAACTGAGCCGGGAGAAACTCGGTCGAACGCGGCTTCGCCAGCGGCGGTTCGTCGAAGGAAATCGTGCTGCTCGATGCGGTGTTGACAGAATAGGCCGAGGACAGATCGACGACATCGACCACGCCCGACTTACATTTTTCACAGCACGGACTCACCGACGACGAATCGTCGGAGCCGGTTGCAACCGGGATCGATTCCGACAAGCAACACGGGGTCGCGGTCGGGTTGGCGTACACGTAAGCAATGGCGGCGGCCGACGTGAGGACCAATAACCCGCCGAGGACGAAATGCCGCATGGTGACTCCCTCCATGGAGTGCCGAACGAGCGAAGCGAAAACGAGTGGGCGAAGTATACCCGACCGGGTGGGGGCGTCTAGCCGAAGTTTTTTCTGAGGTTTGCAACAGCTCTTGGAGTTTCGGCCGGATCCGCCGCGGCCCGAAGGGGGCAAGAACTCACACCGTCGCTGAAGCCCGCCCGACCGCTTGCATGCTCCGCGCCCCTTCGGTGAATCGTACCAGCACCAGTGTCCGGTCGTCGTCGGCGCTGGCGGAGCCGAGGAAATCTTCCAAGTTCAGCACCAGTGCCGCCACCGACTGACCCGCATCGCCACCGGACGTGGCCAATGCCGCATCGACCCGCGACACACCGAAGGCTTCGCCGGCCGGATTCGTCGCATCGGTGATCCCATCGGTGAAGACGGTCACGGCATCACCGGGCCGAAGTTCCACGGTCTGTTCCGGGTACGGCCCGTGGGTGCGGTGAGTCACCCCCAACGGCAACCGGCGGGTCTGTTCCAGTGCCGCAAAATGCGCACTCGGGGCCAACCGGGCCCGCAACGGATCGTGCCCAGCATTGGCGTAGGTCACGGTGCCAGCACGTGGGTCGAACACTGCATACACGGCTGTCACAAAGGTACCCGTGGTGAGGGTGTACCGCTTGGCGAGGTGGTAGTTCAAATAGGCCAGGAACTCCCCGGGGTGTTCGGGGACATCCGGGCGGGCATGCGTGAGCGAATGGGTGATCGACATCAGCACCGCTGCGGGGCTACCGTGCCCCGAAACATCGGCAAGCAGAACACCGAGCCGGTCGTTCGGCAGCGGGAAGAAGTCGTAGTAGTCGCCGCCGGCACGGTTGGCCGTTTGGTAATGCACCGCCACGTCCAAGCCCGGCACGGCGGGCAGTTCCGTCGGCAACAGCCCCTGTTGAAGCTCGGCGATGGCCCGCAATTCGTAATCGGCGTGGTCGTAGGCCTCCTGCAAGCGCTGCGACAGCACCAGCGACTGCGTGGCCCGGGCAAAGAGGTTGCTGAGCCAAACCAGCTCGGGAATCTGTTCGCGCGGGAATGCCGACGATTCCTCACGGGAGACGATCACCATGGTCGTGGCCTTGCCGGCGTCGAAGATCGGGATCGCCAACAACGACCGTTGACCGTCGAAGAACTCGTTGGCCGGATCGCCAGCGGAAAGCACCAAGTCATCAATCACCCGCGGTTGATCTTCGAAGATCATGTCGCCGATCAGCCCGCCGGTGTACACGGGTAGTTTCTCGGGTTCCCGGTGCGGGTTGACCGAATCCTTCCACAGATTGAAGCGGTGCACGCGGAATTTGGGGCGATCCAATCCGCGCCGGCTGACGGTGAGTTGGCGGGTCGTCGGGTAGAGCTGATTCATCCGCGTGGAAAAGACTTGGTAGAGTTCGTCCGGGTCGGCGTAGCGCGACAGTTCGCGCATCAATTCCACACTCACCGCGAGGCGTGCCCGCGAGTTGCGCGAAGTCGGGTCGAAGAAATCGGTGGCCATCCCCATGATCCCGCCTCCGGGGGGTCTGAACGGAACCGATCCCACTAGAACCGCCCCGGACGCCGAATGCAAGCAATTTAGCCGCGAGGGGAATGTCAAATTTAGCCGCGAGACGTCCGTCGAGCGCGGGAATGGAAGTGGGTTCCGGTTCCG
>JANXWE010000307.1 GCA_025351325.1 Fimbriiglobus sp. | reverse complement strand
AAATCGTGGTCGAATCGATCGGTGCGACCACGACGGAGACGGGCTTGGAAGTGCACGCTTGGCTCGACGAAGGCAACTACGAGAAAGGGCGGGTCGTGAGCGACGAAGATTTGGCCGAGTGCATCATCAAGAGAAACGTCTACCATGGGGAGTGGAACTACGAAATCCACCCCCATACAAATGGCAGATAATCCGGTAGTTATTGTTGCGCGATGCCTTAGAGTTCCGATTCGTAGCTCTATACACATAACCTTAACGGTGAGTCCCATGAGGGATACACATAACCTTAACGGTGAGTCCCATGAAGGAACTGTAGTAGAAAGTCCACCGCCACAGTTCGCGGGAACCAATACGCACAAGTCGCGGTCTACCTAGATGATCTCCTCGTCAAATGCTGGATATTGAAGGCCGAAGATATGAATTGCTCCGCCGTGTCTACATGACTGGCGGGGCAGGTGGTGTCAAACGTCAGCCGAAAATTCGTTTCTTCTCTGCTTCCCTTTCCGCCAATTTCTTTGCGTAGTGAGCACTGTTTTCGGCTGAAGCCTCGGAGTTGTCCGCCACCCGATCATCCCTGAGCTTCAGTACAGAATCCGGGACCTTGGCTTCACGTTCTCCCTTCCAGCCCAGCAGTATCACTGACCCTTCCATCTTCAGCATAACCCACCCATTTGCCAAAAGCAGATTGGCTTCTTCAATGTCTGTACATTCCTGTAGCCCGTTAACACCTTCAAATTCTTTCACGTCGTTGCCCTCTTTCGATTTGGGACGGTTGTTCACTCACACCTACTGAATCATATCCAAATTCACTTGATCGTTCAAGTGGCGTGATCCGATCAACAGATATCAAACATCATTTTGTGTCAGGTAGTCTTGGGCTGCGTGTCGGACACGGTGAACGGCGACTCGATCACCCACAATAGTGAATAGAATCCGGTAGACATGGGATCGGTTCCCAACGATTTGCATCCGCAAGTCCATCCCAAGATTCGCGGCTTCATCCGCTTCGGGATGCTGCTCCGAAGTTTCGCTTAACTCGTTGATCGCGGCCCTCAACTTAGCAATCCATTTCTTGGCTGACTCCCTCGACACGCTTATGTGGATCGAATCCGCGATGCCAGCCAAATCCATTTCGGCCTTCCGGAATAGTTGGACAATCCGGGCCACAGTTCACTTCCGATCGGTTAGCGGGAGATCCAACTGCCGCTCGATGTCTGCGAAGACATCGTCGACACTCCGACCTTGTTCCCCGGCTTCCGCCCTCGTGATTGACTCCCGCAAGATGGCCAGATGCTGTTCGTAGGTCTCAGTGGGCGGCGGGGCGAAATCGGCTTGGGCGGGAATGACCGAGACCCGCAAGCCATCGGGCAATGGGGACGGTGTGTCGAGCCGGACATGGCCATCGACGATAGTGCCTAGGAATTTCATGGTGCAGGCTCCCGAATTCATTTCAGACTATTCTACCACCCCGCCAACTCCAAACCGAACGTCGCAGCGACGGCGGCTTTCGTCAGCTTGCCCACGTGAATGTTCACCCCCGAAAGTAACCCCGGATACTCTAAGCACGAATGCTCGGATTGCGGTCAAATGTGGAAAGTGACCATTCCCATGTCGAACGGCTACTGACAGTCAGAAAAAGTGCCATAACGAGCCGCCGGCCTTGTGCCGGTGGTGTCTCGTCATTCCTTCAACACCGGCACAAGGCCGGTGGCTCGTCGATGAGAGTCTATCTCTGACGATCAGTAATTGGCTAACACAAGCATCATTAGCCACGCACTCGAATGGGGTGGCTTGCAACCGCTACCCTGACTTTGTATTCTTGCCATATTCTACCACCCAGCCAACTCCAAACCGAACGTCGCGGCCACCGCAGCGTTCGTCACCTTGCCCGCGTGGATGTTCACCCCGGCCAGCAATCCCGGATTCTCTTGGCAGGCCATGAGACCCTTGTTCGCCAGTTGCACCGCGTACGGGAGTGTCACATTCGTGAGGGCGTAGGTGCTTGTGCGACCGACGGCGCCGGGCATGTTCGTCACGCAGTAGTGCACGATGTCGTCGACGATGTACGTCGGCTTGGAATGCGTCGTGGGCAGGCTCGTTTCGAAGCAGCCGCCCTGATCGATCGCCACGTCGATGACCACGGCCCTCGGCGGCATCGTTTTCAAATCCTCGCGGCGAACGAGGTGCGGAGCTTTGGCTCCGGGAATCAAGATGGCCCCGATCACGAGGTCGGCCCGGGTGAGACAGTCCAGAATGTTGTGCCGGTTGCTGAAAAGTGTCGTCACGTTGGGCGGCATCACGTCGTCGAGATAACGCAGACGGTCGAGGTTGATGTCGAGCAAAAAGACGTTGGCCCCGAGTCCGGACGCGACCTTGGCCGCGTTGGCGCCGACGACGCCCCCGCCGAGGACCACGACGGTGGCCGGGGCGACTCCGGGGACACCCCCGAGAAGAATGCCGCGACCATCGAACGGCCGTTCCAGAAACTTCGCCCCTTCTTGGATGCTCATGCGCCCGGCGACTTCGCTCATCGGCGTCAGCAGTGGGAGTGACCCTTTGGCGTCGCGGATCGTCTCGTAGGCGACGGCCGTGGCGCCCGACGTGAGGACGGCGCGGGTCAGCCGTTCGTCGGCGGCGAAGTGAAAAAAGGTGAAGAGAATCTGCCCCGGTTGCATGAGTGGCCACTCTTCCGGGAGTGGCTCCTTCACTTTCACGATCATGTCCGACCGCTTCCAGATGTCCGCTGCCGCCGAGACGATCTCGGCACCGTTTCGGGCGTACTGATCATCGGAGATTCCACTGCCCTGGCCGGCACCCGCTTGAACCAAAACGGTGTGGCCAGCACGAGTCAGATCTTCGACGCCGACGGGCACCATGGCGACGCGGTACTCGTGCGATTTGATTTCGTTGGGGACGCCGACGATCATAAGTCATCCGGGAGTTTGGTGCAAAAGATGTACCTATCATGGCGAAGTGTCAACGCAGTTCAAGTTCGGGTTTACCCACGAACGCGCTTACCAAGTACTACTCTGACGCTTGTACTTGTTTCCGCGGAGAACACCCCCCTCCCCCCTGCGGAACCAATGGAACCAATGGAAACAAGTACACGGGACAGAATGATGATGATCCCACAATTGTAAACTATTGTCCAGTCATGGGTTCGGAACGTTACGATCGGAGATACGGCAATTTTTAGTTTTAATGGCGTCTTCACTTGTTTCTTCGTTTTGAGCGGCGTCCTGCCAATTGTTGCACCCTTCAGCCGCCTCGTGGCCGGCGCCCGCCTTCGGCTTTGGCCGCTTGCAATTTGTGCTGCACCAACTCGACGACTTGCTCGACCAAGCCCAAATACTCGGTGCAGGCGATCATCCGAACTTGGGCCATCAAACGCCGACGCCGTTCGATTGTTTCCACGCACTGCTCGACACCGAGGCGTTCGAGTGCGCCGCCCGGTGTCTGCATTTCCAGCAGTTCGTCGACCTCTTCCGCGTTGAACTCGGCCGAACGCTCTTCGTTGCGTTCGAGCCACGCCGTCAATTCGGGAAGTGTGGCGTTGGTCGTCAGCATCTTGACAAGCGCTTCGTCGACGGGACGTTTGCCGTGCATCCGGGGCAGGAGGCGCTCGAGTGAGAGCGTGCGGAGTTCGTTGACCGTCAGGCCGAGTGCCTCGGCACATTGACTGATCGTCGCGTTGCGGAGCCGACGGTGCGAATCGGAGTTCAAAATGGTGCGAACCGTGTGGCGGTTCAGCTGGGAAATGCGTGCGAAGTCTTCTTGATTCCAACCCCGTTCTTCGACCAACTTGGCGATCTTATTGGCCAGATCGAGAACCTCACCGTCGGTTTGTGTCATGGTCGTCCCCGCGAGATCCACATCCGTGCCCCTACCGTTGCAATCCTACGACGGGCCGGCGCGACTACCAATTCGATTGCGGCGATTTTCGAGAAGTGCGCTTCAACATGCACGAAGCTCGGACATTTTCACTCGAAAGGATGTCCGAGCTTCGAGAATTCAACACAGCACTGAGTTAGTACTTGCCGGCCGTGCTGCCCAATTCTGGGATACGGAGTGTATCGGGAGCTTGGGTGGTTTTATTCTTCGGGTCTTCCTTCTTAGGATCTTCCTTCGCCGGGGCTGGCATCTCCTTCGGAGGTGAAGCGGGTGCCGCCGGGGCGACCATCGCCGGGCCGACGGAGCAAGGCGACGATGCCATGCTGATCTGCGACGAGGTCGAACCGCTGCCGCAAGCGTCGCAAGAGCTCGAGTGTTTAAACTTCGCGCGGAGCCGATCCAGCAAGCCGATCTTGCTCGAGCCGCAGCCGCAAGCACTGGTGGTGAAGCCCGTGAACAGCGGTTGACTGATCAGCGGCGTCCCGCAGGCTGGGGCGCACGGAGCGGGTGCGGCACAAGCCACTGGTGCCGGAGCAGCGCAAGCCGGGGCACACGAGGTCGGGGCGGCGCAGCTCGAGTGGTGGCAATGCGACCGCGAGCTGTGCAGCTTGGCCTTCAAGCGGGCGAACAGTCCCATGCGTGGCCCGCATGGACTGCTGTCGCACGACGATGCCATGGAGTAGCTCGGTGCGGAAACCGAACCGCACCCGTTGCAACCGGTTGAGGTGACAACGACCGGTGCGGGAGTCATGGCGGGGGCCGGAGCCGCGTCGGCGCTGGCGATCCAAGCCGTACTCAACAACAAGAACGTAGCATTCACTGGTGTAACCTCCGAGAGCCTTGGGGGCGGGTCAGGGTGAAGCGGAGGAGACAATCACTTCCGCTCGCATCGACGCTTCCACAGAGAGAAGACTTAAGCGATTACTTCGGCCCATTCGCATGCGACCGCGAACCGCGATTGCAAAAAAAGAGATCGTACTTAGGATTGCCCGTGCAGTTCCACCGCGTGCACCGCCCACACGCGATGCGACGTTCGTACCGTTTGCCCGGAACATTCCACGTCCTGCCACTGCGCCGAGGATCGTTTGCCCCCCACCCCTCGTGATTGGTACCTGATCCCCCACGATGACGCTGCCGTCCGCCGGCTATCGACAACTGCCCAATTACCAGTGGTACTGGCCCAATTGCTCTGGAATCGTGGTGTCTCCGAACCGGATTTGGCCCGCAGATTCCTGCACTGCCCGATGACCGACCTTCATCCGCCGAAGTTGCTGCCGGGCGTGGAGGAGGCATCGACGAGGATTTGGGCGGCTGTTCAAGCACGCCGGAAAATCGTCATTTACGGCGATTATGACGTCGACGGTACAACCGGCACCGCCATCTTGATGGTTCTGCTGGAAAAGCTGGGGGCGGATGTCAGCTACTACGTGCCCCACCGCATCGAAGAAGGTTACGGATTGAACGCGGAGGCCGTGCGCAAGCTGGCCCAGGACGGCAAACAACTGCTGATCACGGTCGATTGCGGCATCACCAGTGTTCTTGAAGCCGAGGTGGCCCGCGAGGTGGGACTCGAACTCATCATCACCGATCACCATGAGATGAAAGAGGTGTTGCCGGCCTCCGACGTGCTCGTCCATCCACGCTTGCCTGGTTCGCTGTACCCGTTCGCCGGGTTATCGGGTGCTGCGGTTGCGTTCAAATTGGCCTGGGCTGTGGCCCAAAAAGCCAGCAACAACGATCGGGTTCTGCCCGACCTGCGTGAAGTGCTGTTGGATTTACTCGGCCTGGCCGCGTTGGGACTCGTGGCCGACGTGGTGCCACTGCGGGACGAAAATCGAACGATCGTGAAGCACGGCTTGCAGCGCTTGGTCGCTCGGCCGTCGCTCGGCGTCCGGGCGCTCCTCACGGCGGCCGGCTTCACCGAAGATAAGCCGGTGCGTGCGGAAGACGTGAGTTTCCGATTGGCACCCCGACTCAATGCGGCCGGCCGGTTGGGATACGCCGGATTCGTGGTCGAACTGTTGACGACCCAGAAGGCAAAGAAGGCGGAAGAGATCGCCACCTATCTTGAAAGTCAAAACGGGGAACGCCAAACCATCGAACGCAAAATTGTGATCGAGGCCAAGGCGCTGGTCGAAGCCGGTGGCTACGATACGGCCCCCGCGATTGTGCTCGGTTCCACGGAATGGCACGCCGGAGTCGTCGGCATCGTCGCGGGTCGCTTGGCTGAGTTTTACGCCCGGCCAACGCTGATTGCCGCACTAAAAGCGGGAGAAGGTGCGTCGTCCGGCTCCGGTCGCTCGGTGCCTGGGTTCGCTCTGCACGAAGCCTTGATGGCGTGCGACGATCTGTTGCTGGGCCACGGTGGGCACGCGGCGGCGGCCGGATTCAAAGTGTCGGCCACGCGGTTGGACGAACTCCGCACACGCTTTTGCGAAACCGTCACCAAGGTCTTCCCGGACGGGTTACCGCGACCGCGTTTGCGGCTGGATGCCGAGGTTCCACTGGGGGCACTCACGTACGGATTGATGAAGGACATCGACCGGTTGGAACCGTACGGGGCCGAGAATCCACGCCCGAAGTTCTTGGCCAGCGGGCTGAAAATTGACGGGGTGCCCCGCAAAATTGGCGTCGGCGAGCGACACCTGTCGTTCCGCGTGCGCCAGGGTCAATCGGTCGTCCGGGCGGTCGCCTTCGGATTCGGCGACCGCTTGGAAGACTTGATGTCGGGTCATGGCGATTGTTGCTTGGCGTTCACCCCCAAGGTCAATGAGTGGAACGGCCGCACCAGCGTCGAAATCGAAGTGATCGACTTCCGCCCGACGGCGCTCGCCCCACTGGTATGATCACTTCGGTGGCATCGCTTTCAACGCGGCTTTGAATTCGTCCATTCGACGCTTCCAGAGTCGCGCCCCGGCCTCGCGCCGATCCGTCGAACCGCCCGCATCGAACGACATCAGTTCTTTGTTGAATTGAGCAGTCGGATCGACGATCTGCGAGAGTAAGAAGAAGTTGAGCTCCCGTTCGGCGATCTCGGAAGCGGACAACCCCACCACGAGGGAATCGATGGTGGCGGTGTCAATCCGTTCCGAATTGGTCAATCCGTAGAGCAGTCCCACCCACGATTCTGCTGCTTTCTTGGTCATCCGGAATTTATCCTGTGCCAGCGTCCGGACACTCGCTTCCAAGTTGGGCTGGGTCGCCAATGCCGCCCGGAGCGCCAGGATCGCCGTCATCCGGCAGAACGGTCGTTCCGAGTCGTTCAGGGCGTCGATGACCCGCGAGAACTCACCGAGCGACGCAAACGCATACAACGCAAACCGGCAACCGAAAACGGCCTCGTCGTTCAACTTGGCGATGTCGACTTGCTGGGTTTCGGTCAACTTGTCGGAGACGGATTTGCGCGGTTGCAATAGCTTGGCGAACTTCTCGAGCGCGGCCCGCGTCGGTTTGGCTATCGCCACGTTGGGCAATACCGCGAAGCGGTCGAAGTACGCGGCATCGGGCTCTTTCAATTTCGGATCGGACACCCGTGGCCCTTCTAATGCGCGACCTTTGCTCGTCCAAAGCATGATCTGCTTCGCAGGGATTGCAGGGTATTCCTTCAGACGCGTTTTCAATTTCGACGACCCGGAAATCGTCGAGAGCACGGCCACCGATTGCGGAGACTCGGGCGGTTGACCCGGTGTCAACTCGTTCGAACGTTCGAGCACCACCTCCGTTTTTGAATCGGGTAACGTGATGTCCCAAATTTCTTTGAGGAACCGCACGCGAACTTTCGCCCCACCGGCTTTGGTCGTGTTGAAGTAGATGCGGCCGACGTGCAAGGTGAGTTCGGCGTCGAAACCTTGCGGAGCAATGTGCAACGTCACCGCGGTATCGAGGACAGGAAATCCGAGCAATTCGGGGAGGTTGCCCCAAAGTTCCGCAGTCAATCCGCTATCGAATTTCAACTTAGTCCGGTAGCCCGGTAAGCAAACC
Organism: Fimbriiglobus sp.; assembly: GCA_025351325.1. Classification (GTDB taxonomy): domain Bacteria; phylum Planctomycetota; class Planctomycetia; order Gemmatales; family Gemmataceae; genus JALHQU01. The sequence goes on along the minus strand of JANXWE010000307.1, from coordinate 14,190 downwards.
AGCCGATCCGACGACGTCAGTTCCCCGCCGCTGGCGACACGAGACCAGCTTCCATCTTCAGGATCTCGCGTGACCAACACGTGGTCGTCTTGCATTTCGAGCTTCGCCACCACGATGCGGCCCATTTGCGGTTCAGCAGGGGGTGCTGGCTCCACGGGTGGTTCCACTGGCTTTGATGGAACCACCACCGGCGGCATTGGCTTCGGTTCCTCCAATTTCGGTTCCTCGGGTTTGATCACCGGAGGTGGCTTAATCTCTTCAGTCGTCGGCTTGCCGACAGGTACTGTCGGCACGATCTGAGCCACGTCTTGTGGGGTCGGACTGGTTGGCACCCGCACGCTTGGCCAAGCCATGTACGACGCGACCGCGAAGCCGAATACCAGTGCCGCGACGGCCGACCACTTCAGCACACGCAGCACAATGGGTTGCGACTGAGAATAAGCGGACATTCCAAGCAAATACGGGGCATCACTGTCGTCCATCGCATGGCCGGCATCCCCCGGGAGGCCACCGACGGGAATCGTGTTGCCCGGCTTCCGATTCGGGATCGACTCGCGTCCTTTCACAAGACCGTACATGCGCCGCACCGCCGTCGGCGGGACGAGGACTTGCTCGGAAATCACCAGAGTTAGAATTTGATGGCACGCGGCGACTTCCGCGAGGTGGACGTCCGACGCGAGGCAGGTCGCCTCGAATTCTGCGATTTGATCCGCACTCAGGGCATCGCTGAGGTACGCGGCGACCGTATTCGGATCGGAGGGGCTACCCTGTTCCGTACTCGTCGGCGGAGTCGACAATCCGCGGCGACGGGTGACTTTCCGGATGCGTTCCACGAGTTCCAACGCACTCGGGCTTTCCGCCAATTTCTGACCGATCACTTTCGCCTGAGCCGGATCGAGGGCATCGTCCAAGTAAGCCAGCAAGGTTCGCAACGTGAGCCGCATGATCAAATCCCCGGAATCGAATGCCACGCCGTTGTTAGTGGCTTCACGACGCCACTTTCGTGCAGAATTCTGTTAAAGTATTTTCGCTTACCTCACTTTCCCGGAGTTTTCATGCGATTCGCACTCTCAGTTCTGGCCATTTTTGGCACCGTCGCTGGATTGTCCGCCAGCGACAAACCCGTCTTCCGAGCGGGTGCTTTTGCGATGGATGTCACCCCGCTCCACTTTCCCGTGTCGGTGAATGGAAGTTTCACCGATCAGCAGGCCACGAAAGCAAACGACCCACTTCACGCCCGCTGTTTGGTGCTCGACGACGGCAAAATCAAGTTGGCCATCGTGGTGGTCGACAATTGCTTGATGGCACGCGAACTGATCGAGAACGCCAAAGCTCTGGCTGAAAAAGCGACCAAGATTCCTGTGGGGCACATGCTGATCTCGGCCACGCACACGCACATGGCCCCCTGCGTGTTGGCGACCTTCGGCAGCCCTGTCAATGTGGATTACGTCGAATTCCTGACCAAGAAAATCGCCGAAGGGATCACCAAAGCCGACGCGAACTTGGCCCCGGCCGAGTGGGCGCGCGGGTCGGTCGCCGAACCGTCGCTGCTGTTCAACCGGCGCTGGAAGATGAAGCCGGGAGTCTTGAACAAAGATCCGTTCGGCGGCACCACCGATCTCGTGCGCATGAACCCCGGCCATCAACTTCCGGACATGCTCGAACCGGCTGGGCCGACCGATCCCGAACTTTCGTTTCTCGCGGTGCGGACGTTGAAGGGTCGGCCGATTGCGCTCCTCGCCAATTACTCTCTGCACTACGTCGGCGATTTCCCCGCACTCTCGGCCGACTATTTCGGCGTCTTCTCCGAACTCGTCGGCCCGCCGGAAGCGAAGTCGGACGATTCGCCCAAGTTCGTCGGGATGCTTTCCAACGGCACCAGCGGGGACGTGAACAACCTCGATTTCAAAAATGCACCGTTGAAAACCAAAGTCGGGGAACGCTGTCGCACGGTCGCCGGGGTACTCGCGGGGCACGTGGCGAAGTTGATGCCGACGCTGAAGTTCAGCAGCGATTGTTCGTTGGCCGTCGCCGAGCAGGAACTCGAACTGAAAGTGCGCAAGCCGAACGAGTCCGACTTACTTCGGGCCAATGGGGTGACCCAGAAACTGGGCGACCGCAAAGCGAACACGAGCGAAGAAGTGTATGCCGAGGAAACGCTTGCGATCCAAAAGTTTCCGGACACCGTGAAATTGAAGCTGCAAGCGTTGCGCATCGGGGACCTCGGCATCGCCGCCATCCCGTGCGAAGTCTTCACGCAGATCGGCCTCGACATCAAAAAAACGTCCCCGCTCAAGGCCACATTCACGATCTGTTTGGCCAACGGCTATTACGGTTATTTGCCGACACCGGCCCAGCACAAACTCGGGGGCTACGAAACTTGGCGGGCACGGTCGAGTTACTTGGAAGTGGACGCGTCGGAGAAAATCATGCCGGTGATCGAGAAGTTGCTGAAGACTGTCCAAACGAAGTGAGGACGCCAACAAAAAAGCGGTCGGCCAAACCCGAAAGTTCGACCGACCGCCAATTCTGTCTCACGCGGCATTCGCAGAGCCTCTTCCGTTCCAGCCCCGGTTCCGACAGGGTGGTGCGGGCCAGCGTGATAGTTGAGGCAATGCAAGAGTCGTGCCAAGCAGTCAAACAGGTCATTTCAGGCCGGAATCAGCAGTTCCTACCAGAAACTGTGAAAAAGTTACAAAGTGTCGTCGGTAAGAAATCCACTGACCGCTCTCCGCGAATTGAAATCGAAACCGCAGCAAAGATCAGAGGGACGCGGATGACGCGGAAAAAACAGGATGAAGACGGATCGGAATCAATCATTTCTGATCCTGTTGATTCGGGTTTCATCCGCGTCCCTCGGATCTGGTTCAGCCGTTGCGAAATCGAACCAAAATGACGCGCAGATCCATCACATTGGTTCCCGTCAGTCCGGGTTGCAGCAAGTCGCCCGTTTTGGCAAAGTACGGATAAGCGTCGTGTCGTTGCAAGTGCCCGAGTGCATTCGTACCCCGATCCCAAGTCCCCGCATCGGCAATGGCACCAGCAGCATCGGTTGGCCCATCTTCACCATCGGTTCCCCCGCTCAATACGACCACGTCGCGCATCCCGTCTCGACCGAGTTCGACGATCATGGCCAACACGAATTCTTGGTTCCGCCCACCGGTCCCCGAATTTGCACCGAGGGTCACGGTGGTTTCTCCGCCGATCAGGATGCAGGTGGGGCCATTGCGAATGTCCCTGACTATTGCGGCCGTGGAACGGGCCACCTCAATCGTTTCTCCTTCGACATCCGGGCCGAGATTCATGACTTGATAGCCAAGCGAGACGGCCTTCTGTTCCGCCGCGTTCAAGGCGATTGCATTGCTCCCGATCACGATGTTCCGGACTGTTGATGGGAGTACTTTCGGCGTTTCGGGCTGCTCCCCACGTCGACCCATTTCGAGATGGTGTCGAATATCGGCAGGGGCAGACTCCCACAATTTCTTGAGTTTCAGAATTTGGATCGCTTCCACAAACGTCGTCGGGTCAGAAGCGGTCGGCCCGGACGCGATCACGTCGAGCGGATCACCGACGACATCGGAAATGATCAGGCTGAGGAGCAACCGGCCCCGGAACGCTTGAGCGAGCCGGCCACCCTTGGCCCGTGACAGATGCTTGCGGACGCAGTTCATCTCGCGGATGGTCGCACCGGACGCGCCGAGTGATTTCGTGATGGCGAGCTTCGCTTCCAAACTCACACCGGCAACCGGTGCGGGGAGCAGTGCCGAACCGCCACCGGATATCAAACAGATGGCCACGTCGTCGGGGCCGGCACTCGCCAACAAGGCGAGCATCTCCTCGGCTCCGGCGACGCCTTCGCGAGTTGGGAAATTGGAAGCAACCGGCCGGGCAGTATGCAAGCGGATCCGTTTCAACTCCGTGTTCGAACCGGCGGGAACGTTCACCAAACCGTGGAGGTCTTCGAGCCGCAAAGCGAAGGTTTCTTCCACCCCGGCCGCCATCTCCGCACCGGCTTTTCCACAACCGACTACGAGCACTAGTGGAGCAGAAACGATGGCTTCTCGATCAGCAGTGGGAAGCATGCTGATCGCCTGCACGACCAGTGGCCGGGGTCGCACCGCGTCGACTCCGGCCGTCCAAATATCGATGGCGTGCTGACGCATCATTTCTTCTTCGGATCCAGGTTCGCGGCCATGTCGTCGTCGGTCACCGTCGAAGCGACACCGTCCTTCGGCACATCCATCTTGCAGATCCAAAGGAGTGCATTGAGCACGACCTTGCGGAAGTTGTCGTCCTTCCAATTCTTGTGGAAATGCCCACCGGTGAAGCCGACACCGCGTCCGCCATCGGTGCGATCCAGTGCCCACATCATCGTTTCGGTTTGGCCCTTCGCCGCTTGAATATGATTGTACGGTCCCTTCGGATAGACGTACGGGCCTTCACGGACTTTGTCAGACGGTACCGCGGTGAGAATCGGGGTGATTCCTTTCGTGTATTCGCGGAACCGCATGTTGAAGTACCACTCATCCTTCACGCTGAACGGCTTGACGCCGTTGGAAATCGCGTGCTCGGGGAAGGTTTTGAATTCGGGCGACCACATCGGGTTGCACGAGAATTCGTGTTCGTAACAGCCGCCGATCCAGTCGCGGAACTCCTTCGCCCCAATGTCCTTAGGCACCTCGACGCCGAAGTGGGCACACATCAGCCCGGTGCCTTTTTTCATCAGTTTGCCGATGCGTTCGAGTCGGGCATCGCGGATCAGCGGGTGGCCGGCACCGCCGTCGGCGAAGCAGAGAATGCCATCGGCCACATCCAACACGCTGTCGTCTTTCGGGTAGCCACTGAGAAGGACTTCGACCTTTAAACTCTTCGTGGCTTCGAGGCACTTCGCCAACAACCGCACGCCGGCATTGAACTCATGATCACCTGGGCCATGGCTGATCGTCCCCGCCATCAAAACGAGCGTCTTCGGCTTCGTTTCCTCAGCGGCCTTGAGTTGCGAAGCCAATCCGAGTGCAGCGGAGACAGTCAGGAAATGACGACGGGAGAGTTCCATTTGGACACCTGTATACTTGGGACGAAATTCGATTCAAATGCCGCTTGCAAAGTGACTCTTTGTCGTTTTATTGTATCGGCTGCTCTAGCGATTCCACGTTTTGCACAGTGCCCCATCATTTGCACGTAACGGTTCGTAACAGCCTGCGCAGTTGGTTCGCCGCCGGACAAATCGCCTGTTATAATATCACCATCATCGACAGGCTCGGTTGGGGTTTCACATGGCCAAGTTGAACGCTTCCATTCCGGAAACGGGAATTCCCCTCACGGCGCAGGTCGAACGTGAGATTGCCAACGTCGCCAAGAAAATCCGGCTCAACGACCTCTTCACCGGGGCCGCGCTTTTGATCGTCGGTACGCTCACGTACGCCGTCGTGGCGATCCTACTCGACAAATGGCTCACATTGCCCCCGTGGGCGCGGCAACTCGGGTTCCTTGGTTTCATCACCACCATGCTCGGGCTGGCTTTCTTTGCCATCGTCCGACCGTTGATGCGTGTCGTGAACCCGCGCTACGTCGCCCGGCAAGTCGAAGCGACCATGCCCCAGTCGAAAAACGAACTCATCAATTGGGTCGATCTCCAAGAGCAAGAGATGCCCGGTTCTGTGAAATCGGCGCTGGCCAGTCGTGCCGCCGAGGGGTTCGGCGAAGCCGATGTGGAGTCGGCCGTGCGCTCGAAGAAATTCCTCTGGCTGGGTAGCACCGCTGCCGTTCTCGTTACGGTACTCGCCGTGCTGTTTCTGATTTTCAAAGGGACTCAATTCGCCTCGTTGGTCAGCCGGGCGTTCAACCCATTTCAATCCGGAACGGTGATCGCGGCGCGAACGACGATTGAAGTGCTCGAACCGACCGAACTGGATGCGGTGGTCGCTGATGGCGGGCAACTCCGCTTCGCCATCCGGCTCAACGGCCGCGTTCCGAACGAGAATGCCTCCGACAAAGTCCGGCTCAAAGTCCGGTACAACGCGGACACCAAAGACCCCGAAGAGATCGTCTTCAGCAAAACGGATACCCTGCGTGATTTCGAATTGACCCTCACCCGCGGGACGATCCAAAACGGATTCTGGTACACGATTGCGGCCGGGGATGCCGAGACGCCCGAGCACCGCGTGACCGTGCGGACGAAGCCGATGGTGAAAGCGTTTGAGGTGAATTACGAGTACCCCGCGTACTTGCGGATTGCCCCCTCGCAGAACAGCGATCCGAAGTGGCGTGGGTATCCGGGAACGAAAGTTCGCTTGCAAGTGCAGACGAACCGCGAGGTCAGAGCGGGAACTCTTCTGATCGAGCCGGTTGGCGAAATCGTGAACGGGACCGTGTTTGGAGAACAGAATGAGAGCCTGCGCTTCGGGAAGACGCTCGACCGAAGTGGTCAATACCGCGTGGCCTTCGGCTCGACGGCTGGCGAATCGAGTGGGAGTTCGATCCCGTACCCCATCGAAGTTTTGACCGACGCGGTGCCTACGATCACCATCGAAAAACCGGCAACGGAAGAAATCACCCTGCCGACGAACGGGTTGTTGGAAGTCGATGCCACCGTCGGCGACGACTTCGGCATCGAGAACACGACCCTCCAATTTAACTTGGTGAACGGGCCGAAACTCGCTGGCAAAAAGTACCTCGACGCGGCCACATTCCGCCGGGAAAAGGATGGCACGTTCCCGACGCGGGTCGATTACAAAGACTCGGTGAAACTCGACCAACTGAAAGACGACACCGGCAAAACCGTCGCGTTGCAGGTGGGCCAAGTGCTGGAATTCTGGCTCGAAGCGAAGGACAACTGCACGGTGTTGCCGCATGAATTGGGCAAATCGAAACGCTACCGTGTGAACCTCGTGGCACCACCGGTGAAGCCCGAAGAGCAGAAAAAGCAAGAACAACAGGCCGGGGAACGTCAGAAGCAGGATGAGCAGAATCAGCAGAACGAAAAGGACAAGCAAGCCAACGAGGAACGGAAGCCGCCACAAGATCCGAATCAGCAGAACGAGCCGGGTCAGAAGCAAGAACAAGGTGGTCAAGGCAAACCAGGGGAGATGCCCCCAGAGCCGAAGGAATCGAAGGAATCGAAGGAGCCGAAGCCGGAAGAGGCCAAGGAGAAAGGAATGGGTCAAGGTAACCCGATGCCGAACTCGGATCAAAAAAACACGGAGCCGATGCCGAACGACAAAGACACCCAAGATAAAGCCAAGGACATTCAAGACAAGATCGACGAGAAGAATCAGAACGCGGGCGAGGGCAAACCGAACCCGAACGCGCAAAAGCCGGATGGAGCCGAGCCACCGAAAGCGGGCGAGAAGAAGCCGGACGACCAGCAGTCGAAAGAGGGCCAGCCGAACGCCGAGTCGAAACCGGGTGACGGTACCGAGAAGGATCCGATGGCAAAGCCCGCGGGTGAAAACAAAGACCCGGGCAAAGTTCAGGCACCGGAAACATCGAAAAACAAACCGGAGCCGAATCAGAAGCCCGGGGACAACACGAAGCCGGAATCGCAGCCGAGCGGTGATGCTCCGAAGAATGAGCCGAAGCCCGAGGACAAACCCGGCGACCAGAAGAAAGAGATGACTGAAGGTGCACCTCCGAAGGAGCAACCGAAGCCCGGTGATCAACCGAAGGATCAGGAAGCGGGTGGCGGCAAGAACGAACAACCGCAGAAACAAGATGGCAAACCGGAGTCGGGGAAAGCTAAGCCTGACGGACAACCGAAACCCGGCCAAGAAAAAGAGTCGCCGAAGTCGGGTGGCGAGCAGAAAACAGCGCCCGAAGAGGGTCCTGCGACTGGCAAAGGCCAGAAGCCGGAAGAAGCCGGCACCAAGAAACCCGAATCGAAAGAGGGAAAATCTGCACCTCCGAAGGATGCGGGTGAGCCGAAGCCCAAGCCGGGTGAGGACGCTGGAACGGAAAAGGGCGAGGACGCTGCCAAGGAAAAAGGTGACGGGGCCAAGCAACCGGATTCGAAAGAACCGAAGCCTGGACAAGACCCAAATGCCAAGGGCGAAGAGAAAGCCGTGCCTAAACCGGCCGACAAGAAGGATCAGCCGTCCGCCGGTGGCAAGGACGAGAAGAAGGAACAGAAAGAGATTGAAGACGCCGTGAACGATGTTGATTCGAAAGATCCAGCTAAGAAGAAGGCGGCCCAAGACAAGTTGGATAAAACCGTCGGAAAAGAGAACCGCGAGAAGACTGAGCAGTTGAAAAAAGATCTGAACTCAGATGACGCGAAGACGCGTGAGGATGCCAAGAAAAAGCTGGAAGAAATGGCGAAGGATCGGGGCAAACCGAACGGTGACAAGCCAATGGAACCGAAACCGAACGGCGACAAGCCAAACGGTGATAAGCCGAAGGAACCGACTAAGGAAGAGATCGAACAGCTTGCCAAAGATGCGAAAGATCTGAACAGCTCGGATGCTGAAAAGAAGAAAGCAGCCGAAGACAAGGTCGATCAAAAAGTTGGCAAAGAGAACCGCAAGAAGCTCCAAGACGAGATGAAGAAGCAGGAAGCGGACGACAAGAAAGCGGGCGAGAAGAAAGCCGATGACGCGGCCAAGAAAGCGGGCAAGGAGCCAAGCAAGGACGATGTCGAGAAGATGGCCGAAGCCGCGAAGGACTTGAACAGCCCCGACGAAGGCAAGAAGAAAGCGGCCGAGGAGAAACTCGATCAACAGCTTGGCAAGGAAGGCCGCGAGCAGCTTCAAAAAGAGATGAAGGATTTGCAAGGCGACGATCCGAAGAAAGCTCAAGAGGCCAAGGATCGGCTCGAAAAGCAGGCCAAAGAATGGAAGCCGGGCAACGGTGGCACGAATGGTCAAGAGAGCACTCCGCTGGTGGAGAACGCCGAGAACCGATTGAAAACGTCGGAACTTCAACTGGACAATTTGAAGAAGTACCGCGGCGACAAGAACTTCTTGAAAGAGAACAATATGTCTGACGCGGACTATGAGAAGTTCTTGAAGGGCTACGAAGAGATGGTGGATCGCCAGCGGAAGGATGTGGACAATGAGAAGCTCAACCCGCAGCAAGCCCGCCCGAACGGGCCGAGCAGCGTGGGTGCCAATGATGGTTCTAGTGGCCGGGTAAAGACCGGAGTGGAGTCGGGTAACGCCCCGGCGGCCGGTGGGCCGTCATTCGCCCCGCCCGGCTTCTCGGAAGCTCAACGCGACTTCGCCAAAGAGGCCCGCGAGGCGGTCGAGAAGAAAAAGAAGTAGAGTTATTGCAAACTCGACAGCTCGCGCGCCAAGTTTTGCCGCGCGGCTGCTTCCCCGTCTTCTTGCATCCGTTTCGTGGCATAAATCGTCGGCGTCCGTTCCAGAAAGCGCTGTAGCACCCGTCGCCGACCGTCTCGATAGTGATCGTCCGGGACGTACGAACACTCTTTGCGGATATCGGCAGCATAGCGGTCGTACCGATCCAAGGACGCCCCGAGAATTGCCAAATCCGCGTCGTGCATGATTTGAAATTCAATGGCGGCCAAAGGGTCGAGTGCGACTCGGTGATCAGTGCTTAAGATCAGGTCGATGATCGTTTGCGAGGGCAATCCCAAGCTAGCCAGCACGGTACGGGCATATTCGCCGCTGTCGATTTCGTTCGTCTTGGATCGCGGATCATAAACGACGTCGTGGAACCAGACTGCCAACTGGACCGCGAACAAGTCGGTTCCCGCCGGTGCGATTCGTGGCACCATTCGCAACATCTCCGCGACGTGTTCCAGCGTGTGGTAGCGCCGGTGCGGTTCGTCGTAGCGCAGCACCAAGTCGTCGAATGCCGCATACGCGGCCACCGCATCCACCCCGGTGGCACTCAGGGTGTTCCACCACTGCGATTGCAGTCGATCCAGTTTCTCGGGCGAAACAGACATGTCCATCTCCGCACAAATGAAAACAGTCGGTCGAACAACTTTGGCGTTCGTTCCCCACACCCGTTACAGTAATAGTAGTTGGAGTTGGTGAAACCCCGGTGCTGCCATGCCCGCGTATCTGCTGCCGGAATCGCTGCGAATTCAACTCGACGACTTGGCGGCCACCGTCCGGCGTTTGCGAGTCATGCGCGGGGTCAGTTGGTGGATTCTCTTGCTGATTGGTTTGGCAGTATCGGCCGTTGTGCTCGATGCCACATGCGAATTCTCAGGTCGTGCGCGCGGCAACTTATTCTGGGCCTGGATTGCCATCGCTGTTACCGCCGGGTGGTGGTTCGTCGTCCGGCGCATTTTCGAAACCTCATCGCTGGATCTGCTCGCCCAGCTCATCGAAGCCAAATTCCCGAACTTGGCCGAACGGTTGCACACACTCGTTCAGTTGAGTCGGGAAACCGATTCCGGCAACGGATCGAGGACGATGATGGCGTTGTTGGCACGGGAAACCGAGCGCCAGACCGAAACGCTCGACTTCCAGCAGGCCGTGCCCACAACACCCAGTTACCGTTTGGCAGGACTCGTCGCCGCGATTGGAATTCTGAGCTGCGTTCCAATTCTGTTCGTCTCGGGGAGTACCGACCGCGTCCGCCGGCTCGTCGTCCCCTGGTACAATCCACCGCTCGTTCAGCCGTTTGAAATCGTTGTCTCGTCTGGCAATCCCATCGTCAAACGCGGACGGTCGATCACAGTTTCGGGTTACCTCCGAAAGAGTCAGCCGCAGGCGGTATTGCCCGATTCTGCGGACGTTCACTTCCGCGAACCTGGTTCCAGAGAAGAGTCGACGCTGCCGATGGTGGGCGACGACAAATCGGCCTTCACTTTCACCCTTCCGCTTGTCAGCACCGACCTCGAGTATTGCATTGCCAGCGGCTCCGTGCGAAGTGATTGGCACACCATTGTTGCCGTGGACTCGGTGGAAATGGAATCCGGCGAAGTCACGATCACGGCACCGCACTACGCGTCCGAGCTTCGCCCGAAGCAAATCTTGCCGAAAATCGCGGACATGGACGTACTCGCTCACAGCCGGCTCGACTGTCAATTGAAGCTCAACCGCCCCGCCCATGCGGTGCAATTGGAATGGCGACCGACGAGCGCCTCAACGTCGGCACCAACCGAGAGGCTCCTAGTTCAACTCAACGAGTCGCACACAGTGGTGACGGCCACGCTGACCTTGAAAGTCAGTGGCACGTTGAAGTGGATCCTGTTCGGGGAGAAAGATGTCCGCACGGAAGTCGTTCAAGTTTTGCGGGCGATGGCCGACGAGCCGCCGAAGTTTGAACAGGTCGCCGGATTTCCGAACCGCACCCGAGACATTCGACCGGGTGAAGAGTTGAAATTCACCCTCGTGGTCACCGATGATCTCGCCGTGGACGGGGTCGAATTGGAATACGGGCCTACAGATGCACCAGCTGATTCCGTACTTCCTTTCGAGCGGATTCCGTTGGCCGGACTGGGTTCCAAACGATGTGAAGGCACGGCGACGTTTCGCCTGCCCGCGACCGCAACCGACGGACAATCATTCCGAGTTCGATTGCGGATACAAGACAATCGCGTGTTCCCGGAACTCGATTGGAAACCACAAATTGCAACCTACCCAGAACGGGGTTGGGCCACTTTGCGAGTGTCATCAGTCGCCCGCCCACCTGCGGAACAGGATGTCGTTGCGAAAAGGGATCTGATCTCATTGAGGCTCGTCGCCGTTCAAAAACTCTTGGTGAAAGCCCATGTCGATTTGAAAGAGCATCGAGTCGACTACCTGGGTCGACAAAATTTGGAACAGGATCACTCCGTCCGCTTAACCGAGAACCTCGAACGGGTTCGTCAGTCGCAAAATTCGCTCGGCGAGTTGGCCCGGGAAATTGCAGGAATCGCAGAACTGGAACAGCTCGAAACAGTCGTTCGGGAACTCGCGGGCGGGGATATTTCAAAGGCGGAAGTCCAGCTCAAAACGGTGCTGACCGAACCTGTCGTATCCACGCGCGACCAGGCGGCGGTTCGAGCGGTCGATGCCTTGGATCAAGCAATGGTCAAACTCGATTCGTTACAATCTGTCGGCAAAACCGCTACCGAAGAGTGGCTCGAACTGACCCGTTTGAAACAAATCGGCCTCGATCAATCCCAACTCGCGGAAACAACGAAGACTACAAAAAATCCGGCAACTCTCCTCGCGGCACAACGTGAACTGCGCGACGATTTGCAGAAGTCGATGAAACGGAATCCGACACTGCGCGAGGGTGCTGCCGATGCCGAGGCGCACCGACGCCAGTCGCTCGGTGATGAACTTCGCAGCCTCGCTCGTCGCTATCTCGATTTGGATGCGGCCATCCGACAGGGAGACGCGGAAGCCAATCGTGATCAATTCGAAGAACTGGCCAAAGTGCAGAAGCGACTTGCCGAAGCGATGAAGCTGCTGGCGGAGAAGTCGGATCTCGCAGCCCGTTTGGCCCAGGTGGCACCGCTGGAATTCAAGCCGGCCATCACGGCGCGGGACTGGCTCGAGAAGAAAAAACCGATCGAAGCGATGACGGAACAGGAAAAGGCTGCCAGCGAGTTGGATCGACTCGCGGACGCCTTCGAAAAATCGGCTGCGGAGCGGAGCGATAGTAAGAAGGTGGCCCAGCAACTCGCCCGCTGGCAGGACGACTTGCAGCGCCGCGTGATGGACGGTTTGAAGCAAACGCCGCGCGGCGATACGCCCGCAAACCGAGAAATTTGGTTGGGGGAGCAACGGGCGATCCACGGAGTCGTCCTGTCGATTTCGCTGCCCCCTTCCCCCGCATTCGACAAACTGTTTCAACTGACCCAAGAGACGGTGGCCTACGCTGCCGAGCAATTGAAACGGAACCCGGCCGAAGCCGGTGAAAGTTTGCGGAAAGCGATGGATGTTCTGAACTCTCTGGTGGAGAAGTTGCCGGGACAACCCCAGCGCTGGAAAGCGGCGGCGGTGGAGTTGGGGAAAATCCGTCGGGATCAGGATGCGATATCCAGAGACATCGACGAAACGCTTCGAAAGACAGCGGATCTCGATGAAGCGATCAAACTGGTCAAGCTGGCCCCGATCACTGAGAAACAGGAGGAGTTGACCAAAAGAATCCGTGAGATCGACGCCCCTGGGCTGGAACATCGTCGCAATGCTGCGGTCGAGGCGGGCCGAAAAGCCGCGATCGATTTGCAGAAGGGTTTGCCGAAAGACATGGCGTTGTCGCAACGGGACATCACCCGGCATTTGGAATGGTGGAAGCAATCGTTCAATGGCCAAACGCCGGCGGATGAACAGACCGTTGAACTGGCTCGAATGCAAACGGAAATTTCGGACGAACTGTCGAAACTGGTGAAGCCTTCTGCCGCCGATCTCCTGCGCTTACAGCGGAAGCAAAAGACAATTCTCCGACAATTTCAGCTTGTGCAAGCCCCGGAATTTCAAACACTGCTGCTCGAAATTCGTGACGTGATGCAAGCCGGCGACGAGGCGCTGCAACAACGCGAGCCCGACCTCGAACTCATTTTCAAAAAGTGTCGTTTGGCGCAAACCGCAGCGCAGCGACTCGCCGAACTGTTAAATCCACAGGCTTCCGTGTTGGTGACAATGGCACCCGAAGTTCCTGTGCAGCTTCCGAATACGAAAGTTGCCAACCAACTCCGCGAACTCGCGCGCGAGCAACGAACAGTGCGCGATCAATTGGCCCGGATCGCCGAGGACGCTTTGAAACCGCCTCAGTCGAGCAAGTCCGATCCGTTGAAAGCACTGGCCGCGAAACTGGATGCGTTTGCCAAATCGGTCGAGCTGGTCGATGCAGAAGCGGCCCACGCAGCCGACGCGGCGAGTCGGGCCTTGGACGTTGGGGACGTGGCCGGCGCCGGGGTTCAAGCGAAATTGGTACTGGAAAAACTGGCGCACGTGGTTCGGAATGCGTTTGAATCGGCGCTGGCCAATCGGGCTGCGGAGTTGCATGGGGAACAAACCGAACTCATTCGAATAGTTGCAAAATTTGAACGCGAATTCGGTTCCCGCTTGGCCCGGCAACAAGTCTTGCAAAAAGAACTCGCCCAGAACTGTTCGGACTTGGCCGAGAGAATCGATCCGCTGGATTCCACGCACACGGTGGCTGGATTATTGACCCAAGCCGCAGCTTCGATGGAGCGTGCCGAACGATTCGTTGGAAAAAACAAGTCAGTGGAAGCGGCTAAAGCCCGTCAAGAAGCGACTGAAGCGTTGGCCAAGTCGCAGT
>JANXWE010000324.1 GCA_025351325.1 Fimbriiglobus sp. | reverse complement strand
TGCAGCTTGGTGGTGACGGCATCGAGCGAGAGATCGGGCGCCGAGATGACCGATTTGTAATCGACACCCTGCGGACTCGAGATCAGCACCGGTTCGTGGGTGTACTTCAGGCCGAGGGCGTCGCCTGCATTCCAGATCGCGCTCAGTGGCGTCGAGATCGGCGTGACGGAAGTCGGTAGTTTGCTCGCCAAATCGGCGACGTAGCCGCCACCCGCGCTGACCAACCGGCCGTTCCAATTCACGGCCACGCTCATGTTGGCGTTTTCGACTTCCAGGCCGTTGACGGTCTGACGGAGGTAGAGGTGCGTGATGCCGGTCTTCACGTCGAGAAACTGACTGGTGACGATGGAGCCGGCGAAGTCGGACGCGGTGACGCCGAACTTCGCAGCGTTCGCGCTCAGGTAATCGAGCGCGATCTGGAGCGGAGGCGCGTTAGAAAGTGGGCTTTGGATGCTGGCAATGAAATGCGACGGTGGCAGGTATTGCGTGACGGTCGGGGCGGCACTCGGGGTGACCCGGTCTTCGAGCCGTTCGCACTGGAGCAGCGGTTGTCGCGGCATTTTCGAACGGGGATTTTTCGCGGCAGACGACTCGGTCAAGGATCGAATCCGTTTTCGGAAAGTCGACATGGCAAGCCTCTCGGTAAGATTTTCAACAAGGTCGTATAAAGTGTTTTATTGCGCAACAACACTAGAAAATACCCAAGTCGGAAACTTGGGCAAAGACAATTCTAGGCGCCGCGGGGAACCCGTCACGGGTTGCGATAGCGCAATCCGGAAAATCCTTGAGTTATTCCGAAGTGGATTTGCGCGTGTTGGCGAGGCCGCCTGAACAATCGCTACCCCCGGATTTTTGCGCGAACAGCACGCAAACAATCAATTCATCGCCAGTCGCTGCCGTAAGCGTGATAATGCCCATTCGGCTGCTTCGCGTATCACTTCGTCGTCGTCTTGCCGTGCTAGTTCCAGTGCCGAAATCGCGGTGGCGGTGCCGGTGTTGCCGAGCACGATGGCCGCGTTCCGCAGTAACCCAGTCCGCTTAGTTCGGAAGAAGGCCGTGCCCCGGAAACGCCGGCGGAATTCGGCGTCATCGAGGGAAAGGAGTTCCACGGGATCGAGTTCGGCCAGCTCGGAGTTCGTCGGGAACGCGCCGAGTTTCTCCTTGCGGTTCCACGGGCAGACGTCTTGGCAGATATCGCAGCCGAAGAGCCAACCGCCCATCGGCTCGCGCAGTTCCAGCGGAATGCTGCCACGCAGCTCGATGGTGAGATAGCTGATGCACTTGCGGGCATCGAGGACGCCCGGCTCGGGAAACGCCCGGGTCGGGCAAGCGTCGAGGCAGGCGGTGCAACTGCCGCAGTGGCTGGCGACGTGCGGGGTACTCACCGGCAGTTCCACACTCGTGAGCAGCGCGGCCAAGAAGAAGAAGCTGCCCCGCTGTTTGTCGATGAGCATGGTGTTCTTGCCGAACCAACCGAGGCCGGCGCGGCGGGCGAAGTCGCGTTCGAGAAGCGGGGCCGTGTCCGCAGACCCTTTGGCCCGGCAGCCCGGCTCCTCCGCTTCGAGCCAACTGGCCAAGTCGTTCAATTTGTTCCAGAGGAACGGGTGGTAATCGGGGCCGTGGGCGTACTTCGCAATTCTCGAAGGACTCGCCGGCTCCGGTTCGAGCACGGCATGGCCGTATTCGAACCCCAGCATCACGACACTGCGAACCGTTGGCAGAATGCTGCTGGGGTGGCGACGTCGTTCGCGTTGATTTTCAAGGTAGTCCATTTCGCCGGCGTGGCCCGCATCGAGCCACGCGGTGAAGCGGTCGAAGCCGTCGGCCTCGGCGGCGGGCGCGACGCCGAACAGGGTGAACCCCTGGGCCTTGGCCCGTTCGCTCAAACGACCGGCGAGATCGGCAGCTTTCAATCCAGATCCAGTACGAACGCAGTGCCATCGGAGTTGGCGGTGAGGAGCTTCTTGCCGTCGGCGGTGAACGCGGCCGCGTTGGCGGCGAAAGGTAACTGCCACTTGGCGATCTCTTCGCACTTCAAGTTGAACACGCGAATCTCACGGGTGGCACTGAGCGTGGCGAACTTGTCCGAGGTCGGCGAAACCACCAAACCGTTGACGCCGTTGGTGGTGGCCCGGACGGTGCTGATGACTTCGCGTTTGGCGACGTCGGCGATTTTGACGTCGCCTTCCGCATCGATGACGATCACATATTTTTTGTCGGCGGTCACGCCGATATCGGCGACGGCATTCTTGAGGATCGGCCAGTCGGCCCCCAGACGCTCTTTCTTCAAGAGATCCCAAATCCGGATGATGCCTTCTTTGTCGCCGCTCACGCCCCAGGCCGCATCCGGGGAGAGTACGCCGGCCGACAGCTTGAGCTTGCCCGATCGGACAATCGTAGGTGCTTTCGCATCCCCTTTGTGAACTTCGAAACCGGATTCTTCACCGCGAGTGGCCCAGGCCACCCCGACCGATTCTCCGTCTTCCGAACTGGCGATGTAGAACGTCTGTCCGCTCGGTGTCCATGTGCGCACTTCCTTCACCGGCGCGAACGTGAATGTTCGGAGTCGGGTATCACTCGTTTCGCCGCTGCCGCTGCCGACCACGACTTTGTCGTTGCCTTGAAAGACGACGGCGGTGACGTTGCCGACGAATCCGGTGATCATGGCGACTTCGCGGCCGGTGGACAAATTCCAGATCTTCACGGTTTTATCTTCCGAACCCGTGGCGGCGTGTTTGCCGTCGCGGCTGATGGCGATGCACCGCGTCATGGCGGAGTGCCCCGGCGCGGACGCATCGGCCTTCGGGATTTCGAACTGCCGCATGGTTTTGTCCACGGCGCACGAGACCACGTGGCGGCCATCCGGGCTGAACGCGGCGCTGGTGACCCAGCCGGTGTGGCCGCGGAGGGTGCGTGCTTCGGCGAATGTGGTCACGTCCCAAATGCGGACGATCCCTTCGGCGCCGCCGCTGATGATGAACTTGCCATCGTTGGAGTAGGCGACGGTGGTGATCGGTGGGTTGCCCCCGCCGATGGTCGATTTGATGGGCGGTTCGAACTTGCTCGTTTCGGTCGGGTTGCCGTCCTCGGGGACGCTGAAGATTTTCACCAAGCCGTCGCCCCCGGACGTGACGAGGCGATCCATTCCCGGATGGAAATTGACGCACGACACGCCGCCCGTGTGGGCGATCACCGAGGCGATCGGTTTCGGTTCCTGGTCGCCGTTGGTGGCCAAGATCACGAGGGTTCCGTCGGCGCACCCCAATGCCACTTTCTTGCCATCTTGGCGGATCGCCACGGCGCACACGGCCGATTTGCTGGCCCACGTCCAGAGTGGTTTTCCGTCGAGACTCCAACCGCGGGCGGTGCGGTCGGCGCTCCCCGAGACGATCACTTTATCGGTGGTGGCCACGCTCAGCACGGCCGACGTGTGCCCTTCACAATTTTGAGCGGTTCCCGCGGCGATGATCCAGATCTTCAACAGTTTGTCGCCCGATCCCGAAACGATGCGGTCGCTGCCCAAGTAAGCCAAGCTCGTGACGGCACCCTGGTGACCGGAGAGTTCCTTGGTCATTTTTCCGGTGACCGCGTTATAAACCCGGACGGTTCGGTCGGCTCCGGCACTGGCGGTCGTCTGGCCATCGCTGCTGTACGCCACGGCCCAGAGATTATCTTTGGCTTCGGTCGCGGCTCGGTGTTCGTCCGCCTTGTTGAGCGGCCAGAGCCGGATGCTCCCATCTTGGCACCCGGAGGCGAGTTGGGCCCCGTCCGGGCGGATGGCCACCGAGACCACGCCCTGAAGGTGGCCTTGCAAAACCCGCTCCAGCTTCCCCGTGTTGGCATCCCAAACGATGATGGTTTGATCCTCCGACCCCGACACGAGCGTGTTGCCGTCCTTCGACAAGGCGATGCTGTTGACCGATTTGGTGTGACCTTCGAACTTGCGCACCATCGACGCGGCCCCGAATCCGGGCATGCCGTCCGGGCCGGCCGTCAATTTGATCTTGTTGTCGCCGCCTGCGGTGAAGATGCCGGCCCCGTCACGGGTGAAAGCGATCGCCGCAGTCGTCCCGCGGTCGGCCACGCCGATCGAGAGGGCGAGCTTCGGGTTCTTCCCGGCCGCATCCAGCGCGAACACCATGAGGTCACCGGCCTGATTCACCGTTCCCACGGCCCGGTCGGTGTTCGAGAAGGCGACCGCGTTCAAACTCATGTTCTGTTCGTCCGACTTGAAGACGGGTTTCTCGGTGGCCACGTCCCAGAGGATCAAGAGCTTATCATCGCCGCCGGACGCCAGTAAATTCTTATCCTTGCCGAAGGCCACGCTGATCACATCTTGCTTGTGGCCGAGTAACGTGTGGACTTTCTTGCCAGTCTTCGCTTCCCAGATGTGGATTTCTAACCCGCCACACGAAGCGATCCAAGTCCCGTCCGAGCTGAAGGCGACGCTGGGGACGCGTAGCAAATTGCTGTGGACTTTCACTTTCGGATCGTCGTCGAATTTGACGCTTTCATGCCCTCGATAGGCCATCACTTCGCGGCCGTTGTTGATGTCCCAGAGTCGAACGGTGCCATCCCGAGAAGCGGAAGCGATTAATGTGCCGTCTGGGCTGTAGACCACACGGTTCACGCGGTCGCCGTGGCGCATCCGCCCGCCCCCGAGAATCCGACTCACTTTCGGGGGCAACCCGATCGGCAGAACCGGCACTTGCCAGCGGGCTTCGCCCGCCAACCGCAGTGCGGCCCGGGTGTTTTCGTCCGCCAGGGCCTTCTCGGCTTTGGCGGCCAGTTCGTCCCCGGTGGCGAGTTCCCCCGCGTTGAAGGTCTTGGCCGCGTCGACCCGTTCTTCCCGGTACTTGGCCAGAGCGGCTTTCACTTGGTCGGCCGTGGGAGGCGTTTCTTGGGCGAATACCGGCCAGCCGAAACACGAGAGGACGAGAGTCAAAAGGAGAGCGTGGCGAACCATGTGCAGAACCTCGCGCATCGGGGGCGACTCTAGGATCAGACGATTCTCAATGTATTCCCCAACAGCCGAACGGAAGCGCGGGGGGAGTGAGGTCTTCGGGGAGGACTCCAGGCTGCACTTGAATCGCAAAGCCGTCCGGCGATAAACTCGGCGGATGAAACCGCTCGCGCGCCACACCGTCCAAATGATCGTCGCCCGTTGTGTGTTGCTGATCGTGGTCCTCTCCGCTTGGCAGCATTACAACAAATGCACCAAGTTGAGCCGGCTCGACACGCAGACCAAAACGGCGTTCCTCCGTTGGCGACCGCAAATTCTCGGCGACGAGACTCCCGGTCGGGGACCGATGCCCGGACTCATCAAAGGCGACGACGTCTACCGCCTCTACAACTACCCGAACCCGCCGATTCTCGCCCTCACGCTCTGGCCCCTCGCCGAACTCCCTGCCACCTTCGGTGCCATGAGTTGGTTCTTCCTCAAGGTCGGCATGGCCGGGTTGGCCTTCCTCTGGGCGTTCCGGCTCTGCGGGCCCAATCCGGAATTCCCCGATTGGGCGAAGCTCCTCGCATTGGGGTTCAGCCTCCACCCGATCCTCGGCGACTTGTCCCATGGCAACGTGAACATCTACATCGCGTTCTTGTGCATCGGGGCGCTCGAACTGTACCGGCGCGGCTGGGACGTGTCCGCCGGAATCGTGCTGGCGCTCGCCATCGCTTGCAAAATCACGCCTGCGCTCTTCGTGCCGTACTTTTGCTGGAAGATCGTCACCGCCGTGATCTCGGCGCTCCGCTTGAAGCAGTCGATATTCGCGGCAGCGTGGAACGCCGGCGGGAAACTCTTGCTCGGCTGCGCGGTCGGTCTGGGAATCTGGTTCTTCGTGGTGCCGGGTGCCATCCTCGGTTGGAACCACAACATTGTGTTGCTCGAAAGCTGGTACGACGTGATGGCGAAGCCCTTTTTGGTCGACGGGAAGATCACGAGTGAACACGCCAATCAATCGATCCCCGGCACCGTGGTGCGACTGTTCTCCGACGAACCATCCACCATCGACTACGACGCCGACGACAAAATCGTGGCCAAAGAATTTCACACCCTCGCCGACATTGGGGCGGGCAATGTCCGCTGGCTGATCCGGGGGTGTCAAGCGATTTGGGTCGGCGTGCTGCTGTGGTTGGGCTGGGTCAACGTGGCGAAGCGCGCGAATCGAACGGGCTTGCTCTTCGCGGCCGAGTGCAGTTACGTGTTGCTGGGCATGTTGCTCTTCAGCGAGCGCACCTGGAAACACCACGCGACCACCTTGATCCTCCCATTCGCGGTGCTGTTCACGTTCTTGGCCACGGTTCCGCTCAGCCGGGGTTGGAGAAATGCGTTCGCCGGAATGTTCGGGACAATCTTAGTGCTGCAATTCGGGCCGAGCTTCGGCCCGAAGGAATTTCAAGATCATTGCTTGGCCTACGGAAGCCACACGGTGCTGTTCCTGCTTTTGATCACCAGCATCGTCATCGTGATGCGGAAGGTTGGCCAACTTGGGTTACGACAAACGGATTGACGGGATGGTGTGTTATACTCCACACGGGTCAATCTGAGCCTTTGTGGCGAAATAAGCTTTGAGATTCGGGGTTAACCCGATGCGCGAGCATCGGAAACCACAACCGATTCACCACCTCGATCCCGACCTTCGACCGCATTCGGGGGAAATCGAGATGCCGTCTTCCAAAGTCTACCCGACATTCCGCACCGCCGATGCTTGCGCATCGGGTTAACCTGTTTCAAGAAAACTCAGTCTCACCCGTGAGAAGCGTATCCTGTCGATACCCCATTTCGGAGACCACGATGCGATTTTGCATTCTCTTGACGGCGGCTCTGGTCGTGGCGACGGCATCGCCGGGCTTCGCGGACGACAAGAAACCGGACGATCGGCAGTGGATGGTCGGGAAGTGGAAGGTCGTCGAAGCCACGGTCGACGGTGAGGCGGTGAAGGACGCGCCGTCGTTCGTCGTCGAATCGAAGAGGTTCGGCGGGACTGAGGATTCGCTCTTTTACAACCTGCCGAAAGAACTCTTCCCTTGGAACCATCAAG
The DNA here is from genome assembly GCA_025351325.1 of Fimbriiglobus sp. GTDB lineage: Bacteria > Planctomycetota > Planctomycetia > Gemmatales > Gemmataceae > JALHQU01. Next base: position 3,457 of record JANXWE010000324.1, on the reverse strand, counting down.
ACGTTACCGACATCGCATTCGACCCCAAACCGGAACCGGAGCAAGTCCGCATCAGTATCAACGTCGGAGGAAAACGCTACGACTTCCCAGGTATCTACAACCTTGACGGCGACCGGCTGGAGATGTGCCTGAGCCGGGTTCGGGGCAAGGTTCCGGTCGAGTTCGCGTCCCCGAAACAGTCGGGGCTGACGCACGTGATTTTCGAACGGATCCAAGAGTGACCTGTCGTTGAAATTCCACTTCCATTCGGCATGACCCGCCATTGATCGCTTCGCTACCGAGGCGGCGGTGCGGCGCGCTCGGGTGGAATCGCTTGGGGTGGAGGGTTCGGTAAGAGGCCACCGCCAGCAGCACCACCATCGAAGGGGAACACCGGGTTGCCCGGGGTCGAGCCGAGCGGCCGGTCGGCGTCGGCGCGGAGTCGGTCGGCGCGGGCTTCGGTGGTCACGAACAGGACGTTGCCCATGCGGACGACGGCCAAGCCCCCCACGTCGGCGGCCAACCGCACCGCGGATTCGAGCGGGGCGTCTTCGACCTTGAAGGCGTTCTTCTCGTCGGCCGACTTCCTGGCGCGCGGGTCGATGACCACGCTGGCCCCGGTGTCGTCGGCCAACCCCTTCAGCGTCTCGGCGAGCGTTCTGCCGTCCGCGTCGACGGTCACGCGCTGCCGCAGTTGGCGGAGCGTCAGGCCCTCCTCGGTGGAGACGACGATCCCGGTGGCGGTGACGCCGCAGCGCAAGTTCATCGCGGCGAACGCGGTCCGCAGGCCGTCCTTCAATTTCACATTTTTGAAGTCGAACGAGATGCCCGACTGATTGGGGTCGATGCCGAGCATCTGGATCGCGCCCGTGTCGAGGACGATGTCGACCTTCGCGACCTCTTTGAGCAACTCGATGGCGTCGTGGAGCGACTTGCCGTCCGACTTGGCCGTGATGGTTTGTTCGAGTGCCTTGCGGGCTTTCTGCACCGGGCTATCGGCCGATTTCGGTTCCGCCGGTACCGGCGCGGCCATCGCTGACGAACATGCCAGAGCGAGGGTCAAGAGAGCGGATTTCCACAGAAGCTGCGACATGGCATCTCCGAGATGGGTCGAATCTGATGGAGTCATATTAACCGACCCGGTTCGGTGAGTCAGCGCGAAATGGATTCGTTGGAAAATTGTCGGTAAATGATGTCAGGCCATGCGTGCTGAATTCAACACGCATGGCCTGCCAGATCGTACAAACCGTTGGTTACTTCACCAACTTCTCGATGTCGTCCTTGAGACCGGGGCCACCCTGGGCGTTACGGTTGGCCACTTTGCCGTCTTTGTCGATCAAGAACAGGTGCGGAATCATCTGGATGCCGTAGCTCTTGGCCAACGGGGAACCGTCCAAGCCACCGGCGGCGTGCAGGTGGATACCCGTCAGACCCGCCGCTTGCAGCGCTTTGATGGCGTCCGCCTTGGTGGCGGTGTCATCGACGCTAATGGTCACCACTTGCAGCCCCTTGGCCGCGAACGTCTTGGCGATCTCGGCGAGGGCTTTCAAGTCTTCAGAGGCGTTCCCACCCCAACTCGCCCAGTAGAAGACGACCGCCGGTTTGCCCGCGAGGTTGACCTCGGTGAATGCGTTGCCGTCGAACCCCGTCCCCGAGAGGGTGAAGGGTTGCCCTTCGCTCGTCAGCCGCTTCACCGCACCCATGGCCTTGGCGGCATAAGCGTGATCGGCATGTTCCTTCGCGAGCTTCTCGTACCAACCCTTCGCGGCGACTTCGCCATCTTTGCCTGCGAACTCGGATGCCGTGGCGAGCCGCATCAACGCTTCCGGTGCATCGGCGGCCTTCTCGTGGGCCTTCACGAACGCTTCGAGCTGCTCGCGGTACCACGACTGCGTCTTCATCACGTCGGGGCCTTTGGCATCCCTCAACTTCACCGCGTACTCGGCCGAGATCATGCGAAAGAGGACGTACGGCTTGCTCTCGCTGGCCCCTTGCGTATCGAAGATCGCGTCCTTCCAGAGTTTCAACCGGGTGAACTCGTCCTTGCGGCTCGGATCCGATTCCACGACCCCCTGGTAGGCATCGACCAGTTGTTTCAGCCACGGCATTTGTTCGGTGCCTTTTGTCTTGTTGACGCACTCTTCCAAGATCGCGGCCCGTTCGGCGTGGTACCGGGCCATGTCGGCCGAGTTCGCGGGCTGCTTCACACCCTGGAGTTTGGCGACCTCCGCTTCGATGACCTTCGGGACGGGGCCGCCGCCCGTGCTCGGCTCTTCGTCGCTCGAACCACCGGTACCCGGGCCGTCGATCAATTTCCAAGCCCGGCCGACCAGCACAAGTTCGCCCGTCTGGAACAGTTCCATACTCTTGCCGTCGCCCTTGTCGAGCAACACCGTGCCGCTCTTGTGCTTGAGCAAGTCGTCGCGCCCGCCGAAGCTGTCGGCCGGGGTCGCGTTCGGTGCCCCGAAGACCGCGTGAACGAACTTGGCTTTATCGGAGAGTTTCAATCCCTCCACGGTCGCGCTCAACCGCTGGCCGGCCTTATCGGAACGGTTCTTAATCTTGGCCATCTCGTCGGCCGGGAGGGCGAGTTCCTTGAGATCATCTTCCTTGACCATCAGTGCTTGGAGCCGGGCTGAGTTCTTGGTCAGCACGGCGGCGAACAACTCCTGGCTCGCTTCTTCCGGCGAGATGGCGAACCATTTGTCGATAGTGCCGTCGCCGTTGAGATCCGCGCCCCATTTGCTGCCGTTGACACCGAGCCAGCGGAATTGATCCGGCTTACCCTTTCCACCGGCATCGACTTCGCGGTACGACTCCACACCTTCCAGGAAGTAGCTGAAAATGTTGTACTTGGCACCGCCCGTGGTATCGATGAATTGACGCAGCTTCTTGCCGGCCGCATCGGTGACCACCACCCCTTTGGGCGACACGCCGTTGCTCCCGGCGGGCCAGGCCATCGCTTTGATTGTGCACCCGGCCACGTCGGGCCCCGTCGGCATCGAAACGACGACTCCCGGCTGAACCGGCTGCCGGGCCAGGATTGCCTCGGCCGTGACCTGAGCACGTGCTTCGCTTGTGTAGGCCCCGCTCACAAGGGCTAGCGTCCCCAAAACCCGCACGGTGATCCGTTTGTTCCCCATCCTCAACCTCCCAGTCGGTGCCGCCGGAACTGTCCGCTTTATCATCATCGACCGGACAGCCCGCGCAAGTTGAACGGGAATCGGAAAAGGAGTTCGACTGTGGGACAGGCATCTTGCCTGCCCCACAGCATCGGTGTTCCTCGGGGGGTCGCAACAATTCTGGGAGGCCCCCCGAACTTCTTCCCCATAAATTAGCTCATTACGATTCACCCGCCGCGCGGTGGCACGCCCGATGTAGGGGCGAGGCGCTCCCGCCGGCACGCAGGAGCTTGGCATGCTGCAGTTGAAACTCCCCGACGGTTCGATCCGCGAGGTGCCCGTCGGCACCCGGCCCC
>JANXWE010000252.1 GCA_025351325.1 Fimbriiglobus sp. | reverse complement strand
GGCCGAGTGCTAAGGATGACAAGAGTTTACCACCGGCATTTTTGATGGAAATGCTCGAACTCCGTGAGGAAATCGAAGCTGCGAAACGATCGCCGGCCGAAGTTGCTCGGATCGAAGCGGATTTGCTCGCAAGGACAAAGGTGCTGGAGCAATCGCTAGGAATTCTCTTTCAGCAAACTGATGCCCGAATCACGATCCGCCGCGAGTTAAACTGCGTGCGCTACCTCAGTGGCTTACTGCGGGATCTGCACTCCCCTCGGTGATCTACCTTTTCTGGTTCTCTTTCACCCAAGCGATTGCTTGCGACATACCCTGATCGAAGCCGATGCTCGGTGTGTACCCGAGAACCGTGCGGGCTTTGCCGATGCTGTAATCGAGATTTAGCCCCGCAAATTTCAAGACCGCCTGCGTGAGGCGTGGCGGAGTCGGGCTGTTCCGCTTGCGGAACGTCCGCTCCCGCCACTTTGCGAGCACCTTCGCCAATAGAAGTGGGATGTTCCGTTTCGGTCGGGGCAGACCCATGCCATCGGCGACGGCTTCGAAGAACTTTCGTTTGCTCACGAATTCGCCGTCAGTGATGTTGAAGATTTCGCCGACGGCGGCCGGGTGCGTGGCCGCGATCAGAATGGCATCGACGAGGTTGCCGACGAAGGTCGTGTTCAACGCGTACTGCCCGCGGGCGATGTAGACCACCGAGCCGGCTTGGAGACGGTCGATCAGGCGTGGCAGCACGCTCCGATCCCGTGGGCCATAAATGAACCCGGGCCGAACCACCGCGACGGGGATGCCGTGTTTGCGGTAGTACTCCAACGCCAACACTTCGGCTTCAACTTTCGATTGCGTGTAACCGTCGATGTGCAGGGCGGGGAGCGGTTCGGTTTCGTCGGTGCCGTAGTGGTGCCGCGCTTCGTAGACCCCCAAACTGCTGACGTGAACGAACCGCGAGATCGGCTGGCCCTTCACGGCTTCGAGCAGTGTCCGCAGCCCTTCGACGTTGACCTTGCGATACTCCTCCACCGGCCCCCAGTCGCCGACCTTGGCCGCACTGTGGACGACAATATCGACGCCCTTCAGGGCCGACGTCAACACGCCGGGATCGGTCAGTTCCCCGACGATGATTTCCGCCTGGATCGATTTCAAGAATGTGGTGTCGCTGCTGGCACGCACGAGGCAACGGGCCGTGTGCCCATGCGCTCGCACCCGTTCCGCCACGTGGCTTCCGACAAACCCGGTGGCGCCGGTGATGAAGAATGTTGTCATGCGGATTAACGTATCGTCGATCCGTGGCGTGGCGACTCACTTCCCCAACAACGGTTGGACACTCGCGGCGGCCGGGTCGTAGCCTTTGTCCCAAGGAAAGTGTCCGGACTCGAGGGGCCAGACGCACTGGAACAGCGGAAAATCGGTGCCGTCGTACAGCCAGACGGCGTAGCCGACGTAATTTTTGAAGTGGGCTTTGTCGACTGTCACAAATGCGACCGGCACACCGGCGAATTCCTCATACACGCGGCCCGTTTTGATCCGCTCGCCGTTCTCGACCACAAAGCCGATTTCGTTGATGATGGCCCCGGCAGACTCATGCGACAGGCCGATCATAATGATTTCGGGGTGGTCGAATGTCTGCAACAGGCCGACGGAAAACGAGAAGAGCGGTTCCGTGCCGTCGGCGTTGTCGGGGTTGACCTGAATGACCGACCAACCGACGCGTTCGATGTCGGCGAGAATGGCGCGGTCGTACTCGTCTTCGGGATCGGGCAGGTTGAATTTTGACACGGTGACAGCTCCTAAATAATACTTGTCGATTTTATGACTGTAGCCCCTCCGGTCGCAAGTGGATTTCCAGCTTTGGGGTTGGCTTGTATAGAATGCGGCCACCACCGAGAACCGAACCGATGAAACACTATGCCGACCCCGAGTGGAGCGCCTTGTTGCGAGCCGTGGTCGATAACCCGGCGGACGACTTTCCGCGCCTCGTGGCGGCCGACTGGCTGGACGATCACGACGACCCCGAACGCGCCGAGTTCATCCGGCTGCAGTGCGCCGGCGAACATGACACAACCGAATCGCGCGAACGGAACTGGAAGATCCGCACGCTTGCGAACTCCCTGAGTGGTCAGCTTTGGGCCGTTGAAGCCTGCCCGAATTTGGTCACCATGGAGTTCGCCGTAGGCGGGCCGACGCTGAATGCGTTGACGGTAGAGCACATCGAACGTGTCCGGTTCCACCGGGGTTTCCCCGAGTTCGTCGTTTGCCCGGCGGCGGAGTGGTTGGCCCACGGTACGGGGATTGTGCCACGGCAACCGGTGAAGTGCGTTCGATTGCTGTTGGCGGCCGAAGTCGCCGTGGAGCAGTGGTGGGACATGTTGCCGACGTTACGCTGCCTTGAGACGGTCGAAGTTCAAGGGCACCGACCGGTGCTGCTGGAGTATTTGCGGAAGAATTTGCCGGGTGTGAACGTGGTCGGTTCGTAACGAATCGGGATGGCGAATTTCGCCATCCCGAAGTTCACAATCCAATCACCTGCCACCGACGATGCGCACGCGAGCCGGGGAATCTTTCACTTCGGCCAGTTCCACCCGCAATGGATTCTTCCGTTCGTTGAGGTTGACGTTGAATGAACATCCAAGGTCAGCCCATTAATCCTTATCAGCGTGTGTATCCTGAGGAGATGTTGCAGACCGGTATCTCGGCTATTGATGTGATGACTTCGATTGCCAGAGGTCAGAAGATTCCTCTATTTTCGGCAAACGGATTGCCGCATAACGAGATCGGCGCGCAGATCGTGAGACAGGCTTCTCTGGTGAAGGGAAAGGATGTGACTGACCATTCTGAGGAAAAC
>JANXWE010000251.1 GCA_025351325.1 Fimbriiglobus sp. | reverse complement strand
GGCGGCGGTAATGCCGGGGTTTGGGCCGACACCGTGCTGACCAACGCCAATCCCGTCAAGCAGGCCAATAGTTCATTCCATCGCAACATCATTGGTACTTCCCCGGAGTCACTGGGCGACTGCAAGGAAAGTATCGACTCTGCGGACGGTGAACTGAAATTGAACCGCGATTTCTTGATTTTGGCTCAAGTCCCCTGGTCGTTCAGCAACCACTGGTTGCCGAGCGACCAGCGGACGTCACGCCGCTTCTTGATATTCCCGACGCAATAACCGTACTGGTGCCGGAACTGGCTTCGCCGGTCGGCTTTCGCGGACGACGTACGGCCGATGACCTTGGCGCTCGTAGTAAATCCGCGTCAGCACTTCGCCGATCAACCCCAGCGACAGGAACTGCACCCCCACCACTTCGAGCAGGACGCTCAAGAGCAGTAGCGGATTGCCGGTCATCCACTGGCCGCCGCTCCATTTCATGCCGACGGTCGTCAGCAGGGTGACGAATCCGGCCAGCATCATGGCGAGGCCCACGCCACCGAATAGGTGCATCGGCCGGGTTTGGTAACTGGCGAGGAACTTCACCGTGAACGCGTCCAGAATCACCCGGAAAGTGCGGGCGATAGTGTACTTCGATTTCCCGGCGGTGCGTTGATGGTGCCGGACCGGGACTTGTGCGATGGACGCCCCTTGCTGAACGGCCAATGCCGTGATGAACCGGTGCATCTCCCCGTAGAGTTGGAGATTGTCCACGACGTCGCGGCGCATCACCCGGAGCGTGCAGCCGAAGTCTTTGAACGGGACGCCGAGGAACCGTCTCAGGCACCAGTTCGCGCACCAGCTCGGCACTTTGCGGAGCAAGACACGATCCTTCCGCTGCATTCGTTCCCCGAGGACGACATCGAAGCCTTCATCGAGCTTGGCGAGCATGCGCGGTAAATCGGCCGGGTCGTTCTGAAGGTCGCCGTCCATCGTCGCCACCACATCGCCGGCAGCGTGGTCGAAGCCGGCTTGGAGCGCCGCCGATTGGCCGAAGTTGCGTCGCAGCCGGACGAGTCGGATCCGCGGATCATACCCGGCGAGGGTTTGCAATTCGCAGTGGGTGCCATCGCGGCTGCCGTCGTCGACGAAGACCGCCTCCCAGTCGCACACGGGTGTCAGCGCGTCACGCAGCCACTGCACCAAGGGCCTCAAGTTGGCCCGTTCGTCTTTGACGGGAATGACGACGCTCAAGAGCTTCATGCCGCACCCTCCATGGATAGGAACCTCGTTCGCTCCGCGAACGGTTTGAAATTATCGACTCACTTCAACACCACCAAATCACCCACCAAAGAATCGTCGCCGTACTTCACAAACGAATTCGTGAGGAACGGAATGCCCGCGGCAGTCGCATCGTGCAGTTCCACGACCAACTTGTACTGGCCCGGGGCCAATCCCGGTAGCGGAATCAGCACGCCCGTGCTTCCCCCGACCGGAACCGTCTCGAATCGGAAGCCCGCCCGGCTGCTGAAAACATCTTTCCCGGCATCGTTGTACACGGCGAACGACACATGCACGCTGGCGAACGTGCCCGGTTTCAACTCCCACGGTACGTTCGACAAATTTTGCGCCCGCACCAGTATTCCCTTCGGAGTCGTGGCGGCAATTCCGTTCGGAAACGGTTCGACCCAACTCAGATGCGAGCGGGCCGGGCCGGGGCAATAATGATGCGCAATCCAATCGCGGAACCGCGCCGGCGTGTGGGTTCCCTCTGCTAAAAATGCTTCGTATTGATCGAAGAACTTGTCCATGGAAGCCGTGCGACCGAAGCGGAAGTGGCCGTAGCGCAGCCACAACTGCTGCCGGGCTTCGCCGAGTGTGGCATCGGTGTGGAGCAGCAGGGCCATCATGCTGACTAACCCGGTGCGGTCAGCCCCACGTCGACAATGAATCAGCACCGGATACTCGGTGCGATCCAACACTTCCACGACGCGACGGAGTTCGTTCGGCGGCGGCAAGGCGTTGGCCGAGAGGGTGATATCTTCTTGGGAGACGCCAAGGTCGTGGGCACTTCGAGATTCGTCTTGGTACCAGTCGGTATCTTGGCAAAGACCCCGCAAATTGAGGATCGTCTTGATGCCCTTGTCGCGCACCAGTTCGTGGACGTCGTCTTCCGATGGTTGAGCCGAACGATACACTTTGCCCGGGATCACGGTGTGCCGATTGGCCAGCGCGGTCACGCGAACCGCTTCCGCCAAAAACGCCACGACGGCGACGATCACCAACCCGCGCACGACCCGCCGCCAGAGCGGTCGGGAACGAACAAATTTTGGCTCGGGGGTCGTCATCTTCGGTATTGTGCCGGATTCGCCGGGGCTTCGCTAGGGGAAGTGGCGGATGGGGCGCCGACGATTCTTGGAGTTTTTGCAGACGTGGCGACCAGTTTTTAACTGGTCG
>JANXWE010000214.1 GCA_025351325.1 Fimbriiglobus sp. | reverse complement strand
GGGGAACTGGCCAAGTTGCGAGCGGCGACTTCGCACGCCCAAGATCGCGGCTTGCGCGTCCACATGGGGCACGGGCTGAACTATCACAACGTCGGGGCCATCGTCCGGATTCCCGGAGTCGAAGAATTGAACATCGGCCACAGCATCATCAGCCGGGCCGTGCTCGTCGGTCTCGACCGTGCCGTGCGCGACATGAAACAGGTCATCGCTGACCATGTCCCCAAGATGTGAAAAGGTACTGAGTTTTTAAAACCCAAGAGGGACGCGGATGACGCGGATGAAACCTGGGATGAAGAGGATCGGAAAGAAATCGATCTTTTTCTGATCCTCTTCATCCGCGTCCCTCTGTATCTGGGCTCCAACAATCGTTGGCACACCCGCTCGCTGCGTGACTGTTTACTCGACAGCTTCCTCCACATCCGAGCGAGCCGGCAACTCGACCACCGGCAACTCCGGCAAGCCGAGCGTCCCGCGAACCGCCCGCACCCGATTCATGAGATAGACGCGAGTGCGGAGGTGATCGCCGAGCAATTCCGCCGGGATAGCTTCGGGTTCCGACAACCCCACGCGGATTCGCCGGCGGAAATCCATCTTCTTGTTCTTCGTCGGCAGGCCGTTGAAGAACGAACACCACGCCCCCCAGCCCCCTTCGACCCAACAGGCCACCACGGGTGTATTGGGGCGATCCTTCAAAATCTGCCAAACACCCTGCCCGAAGCGGCGCAACGGCACGTCTTCTTTGCGGCGCAGATACCCCTCGGGGAACAGCAGCACGCATTCCCCCCGGTCCAACGCGGCGATGGCGAGCTTCAGCTCCGGGGCTTCCCGGCGCATCGGGGTCTCGGGCACCACAATCACGCGGAAGATGTATTTCAACAGCGGCCGGATGAACCAGATGGAGTAAAAACGAGCCGTCATCATGGGGGTCGCCGGTCGCGGCAACGCTTTGGACACGAAGAGTGGATCAAACCAACAAGCGTGGTTGGCCACCACCAACACCGGGCCGACCGACGGCAATTGAGATAACCCCGGCCCGCCGCAGCGGATGGCGTACGCCACCGTGAGGGGCAACTCGAAGAAGATTTCCGTGGCGGCCCGGTGCAATGTCGCCCAACTCCAAATCGCGAGCAGAATGGCGAGAACCAGTGCGGAATATTGGCAGAAAGAATCGTAAACCGCGAGGTCGTAGGTCCGGACTTGCGCCGAGAATCGGGTGTAGAAAAATGCGGCGACGAGAGTAACGAGCAGCACCAAGGTCGTCGGCTTCGCCAGCCGATTAAAAACCGCCATTGGCAGGCGCCGGTGCGGGAACGACACCACATGCCAGAAGAGGGCGAGGAGGCCGACGCTCGACAAGAACCCAGTGACCGCCCCGAGCGATGGCGAGGTCGGGCCGTTCGCGGTGGTGATCGCCAAAATCACTGCCAGAATTGGTGCCGCCCACGCCACCGATCCGGTGGCTCGGAATCGTGTCGTCCAGCCCCAAAGTGACGCGCCGACGATCAACCCGGCGAGCGAGCCGAGTTGAAACCAGCGGTAGTACTCCATGCCGACTATCGGGCTGAGCAGGTACGACTGCAACCCGAAGACGATCCCCAAATTCAACGTATAGGCAATCGCCACGACCCAGACGGGTCGGACGGAATAAGTCGGTTCACGTGCTGGGCTGGCGTCGGGCATGATTCACCGGAGTTCGGGGCAGACAATTCTACGAACGGGGCGGAAAATTCGCCCCGTGGCCGGTTGCGTTCTAGGGTTCGCCATGACGCGTCGCACCGGCCTCCTCGTTCTCGCACTCCTCGCCGCCCTCGCGGCGTTGGGAGCACTGTTTGCGCCCCACTACGGCAATGCCGAAGTACTGCGCCCCTTCGACTATATGCAATATTGGAGCGCCGGCCGCGCCGTGTTGACGGGCCAGAACCCGTACGACGGTGGCGTACTCTACCCGCTCCAACAAGAAATCGGCACGAGGTGGGCCGATCCGGTGATGATGTGGAATCCACCGTGGACGCTACCACTGACGCTGCCACTCGGAATGATGCACTGGCGCACCGGGCAACTCCTCTGGTTTGCCCTCAATTTCTGCGCCGTCGCCGGTTCCGCGTTGCTCCTCTGGCGTATTTTTACTGGCCCACGCGAACGCACCTGGCTCGCTCTGACACTCGCCCTCGGTTTCGCCCCGACGTTATTCCTGTTGCTCCTGGGCCAAATTTCCGGACTGTTGCTCTTGGGCATCGTCGGGTTCCTTTGGGCCAGCCGGCAACGACGTTTCGCACTGGCGGGCACCCTAGCGGCCCTCACGGCGATTAAGCCGCACCTGTTCGTGCCGTTCGCACTGGTGCTGATTTTGGAAGCGATCCACAAGAGCCACTACCGCCGCACCATCTTGGCGGGGGGAATCACTCTCGCGGTCTGTTCAGTCGTTCCACTGGCTTGGAATCCGGACGTCTGGAACCAGTACCGGGAAGCGACCGGTGCCGGTGCCGCGACGTCGCACAATACCATTCATGAATGGGTACACCCAACCCTCGGTTACGCCATCCGCCATGCACTTCCGGGTGAACCGTTCCGTGCCCAGTTCCTACCGCTGTTGGTGGTACTCCCGTTAGTGGTTCTCCATTGGTACCGCCTCCGGGCGACATGGAATTGGACGATTGAACTCCCCCGAGTGATCCTCGTGTCGCTCCTCGCAGCCCCTTACGGCGCATGGGGTTTCGACCTCGTCGTCTTGCTGGTGCCGGTGGTGCAAGCGGCCGTCTGGCTCCTGCCGTACCGGGTACTGGCAATCCGGTTCGCGGTGGCCTTCGGCGTGTTGAATCTCCTGGCGCTACTGACGCTGCTTTCGGAAAACTCGATGACGAACTTTTGGTACGCCCCGGCGATTGCGCTGGGCTATTTGGCCGCCGGGGCGTGTGGATCACCCCGTTCGAATCCCCGTTCCATTGCGGTGCCCGCATGACCCGGCGCAACCTCGTTTCTGGATTCGCACTCGTCGTGCTGTTGATCGGCGCCGGCTGGTTAGTGCAACCGCTGTTGAACGACAGTCGCATTTGGCCTCCGGACGATTACGTCGAATATTGGGCCGCCGGTCGGCTGAATTTGCAGGGGCACGATCCGTATTCCCCGGAATTGCTGCTCCCACTCGAACAGGGTGCTGGCCGCGATACGGACGAAGCGATCATGATGTGGAACCCACCCTGGACGCTCAGTGTGGCCATGCCCCTGGGGGCACTACCCGCCCGTCTGGGGCAGTTTGTCTGGCTATTCCTCCAAGCCAGTTGCCTGGTGGCATCGGCGTGGCTGTTGCACAAGAAAACGCAGACGTTAGCCCTCCTACTGACGTTCACTTTCGTCCCGACGCTGTTCCTCCTGCAATCCGGTCAGATCGCGGGTTTGCTCGTTCTCGGTGCGGCGCTGTTCGTGGTCTGCGTGCAACGTGGCTACCCAATTCTCGCCGGCGTCGCCGCCGTATTGGTGGCCATCAAACCGCACCTGGCGTACCTCCTGTGGCTCGCCGTTGCGCTCGATGCGGTTCAGCACCGACGCTACCGGATCGTGCTCGGTGGCGTCCTCGGTGGCGTCGTCTTGACGCTGATTCCGATGGCCTTCAACGCCGACGTCTGGAACCACTATTTTGCCGCCTACCGCGATCACCCGCCGACGCAGTGGGTCTCGCTCACACTCGGTACCTTCCTGCGGTTCGTCTTCG
>JANXWE010000201.1 GCA_025351325.1 Fimbriiglobus sp. | reverse complement strand
GCTGTATCACAAGAGCCGGGGTCGGCGGCTCCGTTCGCCGCTCACGCCGCATGGCGAGGCATTCCTGCCACACGCGCGGGCCTTCCTCGACCGCGTCCGCCAAATGGGCGAACTGTTCGGTACCGCCGGCCCGCGCGAGGTTCACGTGGCGGCGACCGAATACCTGATCCTGTACGTGTTGATCGGGGCCGTCCGACGATTTCAAGCCTCGAACCCCGGTGTCCGAGTCCGCCTGTCCACACGAACGGAAGCGGAAGTCGAAACCGCACTTTTGCGCGATCCCGACGTCGATTTGGGCTTGGCCGCGCCGTACGAATCGGGTGCCGAACTCGACTACACCCACCTCTTTTCCTTGGACTGGAGCCTGATCACTCCCCTCCGGCACCCGTTGTTGCGTCAGCCGCGCCTCAAACTATCCCATTTGGCAGAGACCCCGCTGATCGTCTTCGAGCGCGGCTCGACCGGCCGGCAGCACGTGATGGACGCGTTCCATGCGCAGGGCGTTTCCCCTTTGGTGGCGATGGAAATGACGACGACGGAAATCGTGGTGCGGATGGTCGAAGCCGGACTGGGGGTGTCGGTCGTTCCGCTGATGCCGGACGGATCGGTGACGCGCGGCCGCAAGGTCGGCGTGGTGAGTTTGGGCAGTCAGATCCCGCCGATTCACTCCGGGGTATTGCTCCGTCGCGGCGACGAGCCGAGCCCGGAAGTGCGGGCGTTCCTCGCCTCGCTGCGGGCTTCGTTGCCGTAACTCGGCTGCGATCTCAATCCACGAGGGAGTTTGGGAATCGGCATATGCTTAGGTTGTCGACACGGTTCGCCTTCGCTCGGATCGTCGAGTCCACCGACTTCGCATCAAACTGGGGTTCGACGGCGACGCGGTTGGGCGTCGATCCTTGGGCCGGGACGATCACGATTTTGGTGGACGGGCGGCCTGGATATGGAACCGGGCCGAGGAGCAATTCCCCGGTTCGCCACAGGTGCTGGACGTCTTCCACGCCTTGAAACACGTGAACGACGGGGCGAAATTGTTCTTCGAGGAAGGAACGCCCGACCTGGAAACGCACGCGGATCGCGGCCGGGAGTTGCTGTTGGCCGACGGATACGCCGGGATTGAAACGTGGGTCGGCGACATGTTCCAAGCCGAGCCGAAGGGTGGGGGATTGGGCGGGCTGTTGAATTATCTCAAATAGCACGAGGGGCGGATGAACTACGCGTTGCGACTGAAGCGGCGCCAATCGATTGGAACCGGGATGGTGGAGGAATCCCGGGAAAATGGCCGGCGAGCCGGCCGCCGGATTCATTTGGGATGCACATCATTCGGCCATCACTCTTTGCTCAACGCTTCGTCGAGGTTGAAGAGCAAATTGCACAGGGATGCCCACGCTGCCAGTTCGGCGGCGTCCCGTTTCGCACTCGGAGGCTTCGCACCGATGGCGAGCAGCTCCTTGGCGGCGGCCGTGTCGTTGCGATACTGCCCGCGCAAGCGTTCGAGTGCACTCAGCAGAATCGACGCTTCGGAGGGTCTGGGCGCCCGACCGAGAATCGCTTGAACCGCCGAGGCGACTCGTTCCGCATCGGTGGCCTTCGGAATCAGAAGTACTTTCTCGGCGAGCACGCGGCCCGCTTCCACGAATGTCATGTCGTTGAGGGTGAGCAGCGCTTGCAGCGGGGTGTTCGTGCGGCCGGACTTCACCGAGCAGACCTGGCGGGCCGACACGTCGAAGAACATCGTAGGGCCGACGATGCGGCGCCAGAACGTGTACACGCTGCGGCGGTACAGTCCCGCGCCGGTGTCGGGTTCGTACTTCTTGCCGCCGAAGGTCGCTTCTTCCCAAACGCCGCTCGGTTGGTACGGCTTCACCGCTGGGCCGCCGATTTTTTCGACGAGCAAGCCACTTGCGGCGAGGGCTTGATCGCGGATCATCCACGACGGCAACCGGTGCCGCGAGGCCCGTGCCAGCAAGCGGTTCTCCGGGTCGCGCTCGAGCAACTGCTTGGACACCGCGGAACTTTGTCGGTAGGTCGAACTCGTCACGATCAAACGCACCAGGTGCTTGACATCCCACCCCGATTCGACGAACTCCACGGCCAACCAGTCCAGTAGTTCCGGGTGAATCGGCCGTTCTCCTTGGACGCCGAAATCGTTGCTCGTCTTGACGAGGCCGATGCCGAAAAACTGCTGCCAGAGGCGGTTGACCGTGACGCGGGCCGTCAGCGGGTGTTCCTTCGAAATGAGCCAATTCGCCAGCGCCAGCCGGTCGACTTTGTCGGCTTTCAACGGAGGCAGCATGGCGGGCACCAGCGGCCCCACCTTCGCGCCGGGCTTGTTGTACAGGCCTTTGTCGTAGATGAAACTATCCCGTGGCTTCGCCATGTCTTCCATCACCATGACGCGCGGAATACTCTGCTTGGCACTCTCGCGGGCGTCGATGGCTCGGCCGAACTCTGCCAACAATTTTGCGTACTCTTTCTCGGCACCGAACTTCTTTTCGAGCGTGTCAATCTGAGCTTTGCTCCGGTTGTCAGGAATCACTTTGAGCAGCTCCGCCAACTCTTTCGACAAATCTTTCGGCTTCGCAAGCTTTACCTCCGCGTCGGTGACTGCGATCGCCAGTTTCGCCGCCGCTTGGGTCGCCAGCGTCAACGCCGCCGTCTGTTCCGCACTCGGCCAATCGAGAAGTGGCCTCGTGAACGGGTCGCCACCGCCGCCGTTCACCGGGGTCTGATTGAAGAACGCAAACAGCCCGTAGTATTCCTTCTGGGCGATCGGATCGAACTTATGATCGTGGCAGCGGCAGCAGTTGAAGGTGAGTCCAAGCCAGACGGTGGCGACCGTCTCGGCCATGTCCATGCCGTAGTCGACGCGGTTCTCTTCGGGGATGCGACCACCCTCGCCGTTGATGGCGTGGTTGCGCAAGAACGCGGTGGCGAGTTTCTGTTCGGGCTTGGCATTCGGCAATAAGTCACCGGCCAGTTGTTCGACGGTGAAGCGGTCGAAACGCATGTTGTCGTTGAACGCGCGGATGGCCCAATCGCGCCACGGGTACATCGTCCGTTCGCCGTCGCCCTGGTAGCCGTTGCTGTCGGCGTAGCGGGCCGCTTCGAGCCATTCCCAGACCATGCGTTCGCCGAACCGCGGCGATTTCAGCAGCCGATCCACAAGTTTGGCATACGCCTCGGGGGAACTGTCCTTCAGAAACGTCTCGCGTTCTTCGGCGGTCGGTGGCAGGCCGGTGAGATCGAGCGCGACCCGGCGCAAAAGTGTTTCCCGGTTTGCCTCCGGCGACGGCTGCAATCCTTCTGCTTTCAGTTTGGCCCGAATGAATCCGTCGATGGAATGGGAGCCGGGCACTGGGTTACGAACCGGGGCCAGAAAGGCCCAATGGGTGCCCCAACCCGCTCCACTGTCGATCCAGGCTTTCAACGTGGCCAGGTGCTTAGCCGTCATCTTTTTGTTGAACTGCGGTGGCGGCATCACCTCATTGGCGTCGTCCGATTCGATGCGCCGAATCAATTCCGAATCGGCACTTTTGCCCGCTTCGATCACGGGGGCTTTTTTCCTGAGTGCTCCCTCCGCCGTATCGAGTCGCAACTTGGCTTTCCGCGCTTTCGGATCCGGCCCATGGCAAGCGTAGCAATATTCCGACAGGATCGGCTGGACATCGCGTGCGAAATTAGGTGTCTCCGCGGCACTCGCTAATCTGGGAGCCAACACCATCAACAAAAGCGACCACCGCATGGGCTGAACCTCGACGAACTTTCAGGCGAGAGGTTTATTTTAACCGATTTCCGGCAGCGCGTGACCTATGATCCAAGTGGATCGGCCAACAAAGTGAAAACTCGGGACTTTCCAATCCTCACCGCTTCGCCGATACTGGGATCATCACCGAGGTAGCCCACCCATGCGAACCCTGCTGGCCGTCACTTTTTTGGTATCCGGAACTTTTGCGGCCGCGGCGCCGGTCCCCAAGGAAGTTCGCTGCAAGTGGGAATTCCTCGAAGGCACGACGTGGAGCGGCGACGGCGTCGTCGCCCCCACCACTTACACCTTCGAGAAAGACGGCAAGCTGACGTACAGTTACAACCATGAGACGCACACGCTGGGCAGTTGGACCCAAGACAAGGACAAAGTTTATTGGGAGACGTGCGGCAAGTACTGCGAGTTCGACGGCACTATCGACGGCGGCACCATGACCGGCCACGCCCACAACCAACCCGGCGGCCAATGGGATTTGAAGATAGTTAAAGTTAAGTGAGGATGGATGGCTTTGATACGCAATTCGACTTTCTCGACGTAAGTCCTTACACGATCGACGTAAGTCCAATGATTTCGACGCCGAATTCGTATTACGTATCAAAGCCGAGGATGGATAGTCTTCAAGTGGTCTCGATACCAGCCTGTTCACCGATCAATTTGATGCCCGCCGTCGCGAAGGGTGCGACCGTCTCCAGCAGAGTGGCAAACCATTTTGGGTGCCAGCGTAAGATGTGCGTGACCAACGCATTGTCGCCGGATTTGTGAGCCTCGAACATTCGGTGCGCTTGCCGGTCGACTTGGTCACGAATGAGAAGTTGGCTGAAGCTGTCCATATAGAGATCACGGTGAATTGTTCGAATTCCATTACCATCTCACTGACCTAATCGTCTGCAAACCTTCCAACCCTCTGTGGGCTTTACAGTCGCGCAACTCGGCCCGCCGTCTTTACCCGTCCCAGGCAATCGCGCTTCAAGCACCAGCTCTGTTGAATCTTTCTCAATCACGTCCCAGGTGATTCCGACCAAGGGAACTTTGATGCGGCGCTCCCAACAAGAGTCGATCTGTCCAGCATACTTTCCGATGTCGATGTAGATGAAGCGGCTCGTCGATGGCCCCTGCGCAAGCGGACCGAGGAAGTTCGGCAAACCGTCGTCACGGTTATCCTTGACTGTCATTGCGAACTCGAAGGTGAGGTCGGCATCCTGCGACCTTTGCTTCTGGATCGTTATGTAGTCGTTACCCTTTCCCTCTTGAACGCCGAAGTCCACACCAGCGGGAGGAGCGACCAGAACAATGCGGAGCCAGATCTCGGCTTTCTTCTTCTTCGGTGTTTTGCTTGCTTTCTTCATCAGCCTGTGGCTTCCATATCGGCGTTGTAATGCACGGCCAGCCAGATGAGCGCGGATAATTTCTCGATCCGCAAGATCGTGATACTCAACCGGTGGCGGCATTGTTCATGTCTACCATTTTCTGGCGAACGACTTCCCACGGAACGGTCGCTGCCGCGCCGGATTGCGCATCATCGATCCGTCGCTGAAGTTCTTTGGCTTCTTGCAAATTTTCGTCGAGGGTGTCGAACAGTCGCGCTGCAACTCCCCGCGCCCAGTTTGGGGGTTTTGCACCGCGGCGTCGAGCAAGGTTTGCCGTTGGGTGGACATGGTGGGCATCCTCCTGAGGGCCTATCTCATAGTCTTCGATTATGACAAACGTCGCCGCCAGTATCCCGGGCGTCGGCTCGAATGCATTACTGCGAAGATAATAATGCACTGCGGCTCTTCGACGAATACGATCCAGTAGGGGAACCTTAGTAGCGGCGCGATTCGCGTTCCAAACAAATGTGGTGAGCAAGCTTGCGGCGCATGAGCGACACGAGCGGAGGCCGCGTACAAGGAGGTCAGAAACCGGGTCGACAACTCCGTGCGGATTCTCGCATACGTCCGCCGCGCATGACCGATTTCTTTGATCGCCAGACGGTCGAAGTCAATTGGCTTTGTCATCGCCATCTTCCATGATCAGTTTCATGGCCTCATCCCATGGCACGGGTACGGATTTGCCGCTGCGGTAATCTTCCAAACGTCGCTTGAGTTCGTCGTCCCATTCCTCATGGAATTCGGGAGCTTCGTCGAGCGTGTCCAACAGCCGCGCTGCCAACTCCCCGCGCTCGGATTCGGGGAGTTGCAGCGCGGCGTCGAGCAGGGTTTGCATTTGGGTGGACATGATCCTCCTAATTGACCCAGGGTGCGCCGAAGCGGCGACCCTGGGCTGTGGGATGTAACCCCATTCGGGGTAAAAACCAAGAACCAAACCCTATTTCCCCTTCACCGCGTCGGCCACCTCGCCCTTCGGCAGGTTCGGCACCGCTTTCAAGTTCGCCATCATGTTCTTCTTGTACGCTTCCACCCCCGGTTGGCCGTAGGGGTTGATGTTGCTCAAGCGCCCTTCCACCACGGTGGCGAGCATGAGCATTTGCATCAGTTGGCCGACGGTGTGCTCGCTCAAGTTCGGCAAAATGATGTCGGCGCTGGGACGGGCCGCTTCTTGATACGCTTGGTTGGTGCCTTTGATCGCGGCGTCCAGAATGTCGGGGAGACCCTTGCGGCTGAATTGATTCAATTCGTCTTCGTTGCGATCCGACATGCCGACCACGACCGGGGAGTGCTTGGCCGTCCGCACGATCAAATTGTTGATGACTTTGTCCCGGGTGCCCTCTTGGTGCTGCTGGCCCCGGCTGTGCAAATCCCGGCTGTAGACCGACGTGATCGGCGTGGCGCCGCGGTTCATCTTGCCGAGCGACTCGCTGAGGAGTTGGTCGTACCAGAAGCCGACCGATTCGAGCTTCTTATTCCAAATGGCCATCACGCGGGTCTTCTTGCCCTGTTCCTCGTTCATCAGGTGGTTGATGGCCGCGAACTGGAGCACCGGGTTGCGGTCGAACGGCTCTTCGAGGAAGCGCTTGGTCATGGCGGCGGCCCCCAACAGGAGCGCCCGCACGTCGATACCCATCACCGCAGCCGGCAGTAATCCGACGCCGGTGAAGACGCTGTAGCGGCCACCGATGTCGTCCGGGATCGTCAGAATATCGTCCTCGGCGATCCCCTCGGCTTTGGCCAAGTCGCGGAGTTTGCCCTTCGGCCCCGTCACGGGTACGATGAGCTTTTTGAGCCAGTCCGATTTCGGCCCGTAGAACTTGAGCATTTCGTTGCGGAAGGCCCGGTACGCCGCGGCGGTTTCCATCGTCCCGCCCGACTTGCTAATGACGACGACGCCCCAGCGTTCCTCGGCCAGATCGGGTTCGACGCAGGTATTCTCCAAGAGTTCGAGCAGCTCTTGCTGGGCGTCGTTGTCGAGGTGATTCCCGTCAAAATAGATGCGCGGTTTGCCCATTCGCAACTTGCCGGGCAGCTCGTTGTGGAACGCATGACACAAACTGTCGAACAGGGCCTTGGCCCCGAGGTAACTGCCGCCGATGCCGAGTACGACGACACGGTCGGTGTTTTCCTTCAGCCGCGTCGCCACCCGCAAGGTGCGGCCGAGTTCGCTGGCGTCGCCCTTGCGGCGGTACTGGTCGAGCATCTTCTGGGGCAAGTCGATGAAGCCCGCTTGCAGCGGTTGGAGTTTCGGCGGCGGGTTCTGCAATTCGCGTTCGGCGGCCACCTGTCCGCGCACGGCATTGAGCAGCGTGCGCATCTGTTCGACGCGCTCGGGCGAGAGGAAATGCTGGGCCTGCAACTCCGCCAAGGGCGTCCACGCGTCCGGCAGCGGGGCAAGTAGCCGTTGGTAGCTGTATTCGATCGCTTCGTCAGGAAGTTGCATCGCGGCGGCCTCGGAACGGTAACGGGCAATTTTACTGTACTTCAAGTGGCCCCGTGCGGACACGGAAACCCGTCAGAAGGGCGAATTGGGCGGGTGGCGCGCCGGAACGACTGACCTCGTGGTTTCGACCCTGTACACTTGGCGGAATGAGTTCGCCGACGGAGTTCCGAGATGGATTTGCAAAAACTGGTGCTGGTGGCGGCACAAGAACTCACCAAACACAACTTAGTCGGGTGGACGTTCACATTCGGCGATTCGAAGCGGCGGCTCGGAGTGTGCAAATACCGTTTGAAGCGGATTGAACTCTCCGAATTCTACGCGAGCCACAGCGCGGACGAGCACGTCATGGACACCCTTTGGCACGAGATCGCCCATGCCATTGTCGGCCCGGGTGCCGGCCACGGCTCGGAGTGGCAAACGGTGGCCATCCGGCTCGGGGCCAAACCGCAGGCCTGCGACGACACCGGCGACGCGGTCGTGAAACCGGGCGATTGGCAATCGGTCTGCCCCAGTTGCCAGCAGACGCACCACCGGTACAAACGCCCCCCGAGTCTGAGCGGTTACCAGTGTCGCTGCACGGCCCGTTCCGATCTGACGTTCGAATACAAAGGCGATCCGGCTTACAAACCTTATGTCCCCCAAACACTGGCCGATGGCGTCGGTTGGTTTGCCCAATGCTCCGCGTGCCAAACGATCTTCCGGCGAATCCGCCGGCCCAAACCGGGCATCTGGCGGTGCCGCTGTGCCCAGCACACCGATTTGACCTGGCGGTACGGTTTGGCCCCCAGTCCGCCTTAAGGGATTTTGAGTTTCATCGTTGCGCCGGAAGGCAACTCGACGATTTTGATCCCGAAGGGATCGCAGAAATGAGCCGGTGGTCAATGACCACCGGTCTGGGCCAGAAACCGGCCCGACCCTTTTCAGGGTCGAAGCTACGGCGTACCGTAAACTGCGACCCTTTTCAGGGTCGAAAACCTAACATTAGCCGGCGGTCTTCGACCACCGGCTAATGTCTGTGATCCCTTCGGGATCGAAGATGTACCCGGTTTTCCAGACAACCAATCAATTGGATAGCGTGTTTCATGATCGGGTGCGCCAACGATTCTTGGAGTTTTGAATACCGCCTTTATCGATCTCATGGTTCTGGTAACGGAAAACCGTTCGCAGAGCGAACGGAGTATCTGAAGGGACTCCGTCAAGGCTCCGTACTTTCCTACGTCATGCTTCCCATCACCCGGCTAAGGAACTCACCGTCGTTTATTCCCGCCAGACCCTTCGCCACCGCTACCTGTATCATCGGAGGGTCGGCCAGCACCTTGGGGAGTTACTCCCGTCAGCGACTTCACCACGCCGGTCGCCCAATCGCAGACTTCTTTGTCGCCATACACTTGGATGCCAGCCTCGGTTTTGGAGATGGTCACTCTCCCGATCGCAAATTTCTTCTCCGCCAATTTGGATAGAAATGGAGCAAAATCATCCGGATACACTGGCAAATCCGCAGCACTGAAGACCGCTACACTGTTCTTCTTCTCTTTCAGCACACTCAGTTTCTCTTGGAGCTTCTTGATCTCC
>JANXWE010000162.1 GCA_025351325.1 Fimbriiglobus sp. | reverse complement strand
CTCCCCTCACCCGTCAGAATCACACTCCGGGCCGCGGAATCCGCAGTGGCCCTTTCGAAAGCCGTGTGCAGGCCGGTGATCAAACTCCGACTTAAAGCGTTGCGTTTATCGGGCCGGTGCAACGTGATGAGCGCCGCCGTGCCGAGATGGTCGTAGCGAACGGGATCGAACATTTTGAACCAACCCTACGGGTTCCGGCGTATGGAGTAGATAACCAAACGCCGCTTTCTACAGACGATACGTCCTCTGTATAATAGCCTAAACAAAAACCGTTGCCCGTCCGGGCATCTTTCCTTGGGAGTCGACGCATGCGGAAGTTGTACCTCGGTCTCACGTTGGTACTGGGAACCAGCTTCGCGTTGGCCCAGGCTCCCCCGGTGACTCCTCCTGTAACGCCACCGGTTGCCGCACCAACGACGCCAGCGGTCGCCGCAATGACCACCGACTACTTCCCGCTCAAGTTGGGCAGCAAGTGGATCTACAAAGTTGGCGAAAACGAAGTCACCGTGGTCGTCGGGGTGACGGACAAAGGCGAAACGAAACTCGATACTCTCTCGAGCCAAAAAATAGTCGCGTCGGAATCGGTGACGGTCAAGGCCGACGGGGTCTACCGCACCAAGATCAACTCCACGGTGATTGAGCCACCGGTTAAGATCCTTGAACTGGAAATGAAGGACGGTAAACTCGTGCCGAAAGCCAAAGGCGCGAAGTGGGCCATTGCGAGCAAAGTGACCACGCAACCCCTCACCGGCGACTTCATGATCGGGGAACCGGCCAAAGTGACGGTTCCCGCGTCCGCAACCCCACTGGACTGCGTGTTCGTGGAAGGGCCGAAGTTCAACATCGCCGGCACCGAAACCTCCGTGAAGTACTACTTCGCCCCCGGGAAGGGTATCGTCAAGTTGAGCTACAGCATCCAAGGAACCGAAGCGACTCTCGAACTCAAGAGTTACGACGAAGCCAAATAAGGTTTGCAGAATTGCAATGAACGACGCCCCTCGATTTCCGAGGGGCGGTTTTATTTTGGTGCCCCGCACCGGACGGTATCATGACACCATGAAGAATCTGATCGACCTCCTCCCCATCGTGCAGTCCAAAGTTGTCTCGCCCGTGTTGGTGGTGCTCGGCGCCCCCTGGCCCGTGACCCAAGTCGTCGAGGCTCTGGCGGGGCACACCGTCACCTGCTTCCAGATGGATTTGTTCCAAGCCCAACGGCTGCGCGAAAAGATCGCCCAAGAAAATCTCAGTGCGGAAGTGGTCGTGCTCGGCGACCTGTGGGACGTACCCGGTACATTCAACACGATCCTCTACCCGAGTCCGGCGCACGCCGACCGCGAACTCAAAATCGACATGGTGGAACAAGGGTTCCATCTGCTCGAGCCGGGCGGGAAGTTCATCACACTCTCCGAATACCGTCGGGATGATACCTTCGCCAAGTTGCACAAGAAAGTGTTCGGCAAGTGCAGCGAAGCCCCACGAAGCGAGTACGGTTCTTGCTTCTGGAGTACCCGTGAGGGTGATCAACCGCGTCGGCGCCATGAGTTGAAATTCCACGCTCGGGTCAACGACGGGGCCAGCCAACATTTTGTGAGCTGGCCCGGTACGTTCAGCTACGGCGAAATGGACGCCGGCTCACGGGCCATGCTCGAAGTTGCCGACATTCGCCCCGGCGACAAGGTACTCGATCTCGGCTGCGGGAACGGCTCCGTCGGTTGCCTGGCGAGTGTCCCGGCCGGGCCGACCGGTTCGGTACTGTTCGTCGACAGCAACGCACGGGCCTTGAAACTGACGGAGTTGAACGCCACCGCGAACGGCGTGAAGAATTACAAGTTGCTCTTGAGTTCCGACCTGCTCGACGTGCCCGTCGGGGAATTCGACGTCGTGCTGGCCAACCCGCCGTACTACGCCAACTCCGAAGTCGGGCGCATGTTCATCGCCACGGCCCGCGAAGTCCTCCGCCCCGGCGGTCGCTTCTACTTCGTCACCAAGATGCCCGTCCGAACCATTCCCGAGATCGTCGACCTCTTCGGCCAAGTCGATTCCATCGAGAACCGGGGTTACACCGTGGTGATTGCCACGGCGTAGCCGATGGACGACCAATTTACGGGTTAATACTGCTTGCCGAGCCGACGATGCCGCCACCTTTGAAGGTTTCGGCGACGGTGTTCAACCGCAGCGTTTGCGACAGGTAGCGGAACGTCGCTTCGCCGGGGCGTTCCTGCAAGACGAGGATATCGCCACCTTGCACCCGGAGCCGTTCCCGCGGGTCGCGCAGTGCCCGGTTCAAGTCAACTTTGATCGGGATTTGCTGCCCGTTGGCTAACGGCCGCAGGATCGTCAGCAGTGCCGGGGACGGGGAACCCAAGCCGGTGTTGACCGCACTGCCGATGAACGCATTCTGGGTGAAGCCGCCGTTGGCAATCGGGGCGCCGACCAGAGTGAGAGCTTGGATCACGTCGAGGTCGTAGTCGCGGGGCAGGCTGAACTGCCGGGAACCCGCAACCCCTGCGGCGTAGAACACTTCGGTCTTGCTATCCCGCGATTCGATGGTCAAGACGTCGCCATCTTTCAAAATGATGTCGGCTTCGTCGATGGTCAGTTGTTGCTCCGGGTAAATCCGCAGCGGAATCCGCGTGGTGCTCTTCGCGGGGTCGTTGGGATCGTACTGCCCGCGCAGAATCAGGATCTCGTTTTTGGCGTCCAATCCCGGCGGGCCACCGGTCGCATTGAGGGCATGGAGGACGTCGTTTTCGCCCGCCGGCAACTTCAGGGTGAAGCCGTTGCCGCGTTTGTTGGCCCCGAGAAAGACGCCGCCTTGACCGGTGATGGGCGTCGGTTGCGTGTCTTCGCGCACGACCGTGATCGTGTAGAGCCGCTTTTGAAGCAGCTGAACCGTCACGCGGGCATTTTTGGCATTCACCAGTTCCGGCCCGCCGTTCTTACCACTGGCCAAGTCTTTGATGAGTTGCTCGACTTCCACGAGCGTCTTGCCACGCACGTTGATTGCGGGCAATCGCGCGATCGAAATCGTACCATCTTCGCCGACGGGGATCGGGAATCCGAGCGTGCCGGTGGTATTGAACTGGTCGGGTAATCGCACCGGTACGGGGGTGTTCACCGGGGCGATGATTTCCTCGGCCACCACCGCCAGGACGTCGCCTTTGTCGAGCCGGTACGTTTCCGGCTCCTTCTGGCGCAGCAGTGTCAGCGGGATCGGTTTCAGATCGGCCTTCGGTCGCCCGAGCACTTCATCGGGCAATCGACGAACGGGAACTCCGTCGGCCACGGGGTTCGACAGCGACGCGCACCCGCCCGAGAATCCGGTGCCAGCCAGCACGAATAGTACGAACGCTTCACGCCGATTCATGTTGTATCCCAGTGTCTGTTGCGTTCCGATGCCGATCAATTCCCACGCCAAGGCGGATTCGTTTTGACGTCGTGTTCAGAATTCCAAGGCTTCACCACGCTGTTTGGCAGCTCACGCAGTGGCGCGATGACCCCGGATTCCGACACCGGTGAAGTCGGTACGAATGCAGCCGGCACGACCGGCTCCGGCGTCAATTCGGGGATGTCCACCGTCGGAGCGTCCCGTGACATTGGCACTCCCGGTGCTGGGCCGGTGGCGAGCGGGCGATCCAACATCGGCAAGCCAGTACCAAAGCTGACCGCTTTGGGTGTGGGGAGTGCCTCGGGGATTCGCGGCGGGGCCATCGCACCGGCCGCAGAAATCTGCCGGGCTTGGACGGGAACGTCAACCGGTGGCTCGGGAAGCAGAATGGGGACGGTGATCAAATCGCGCTGCCCGGACGTTGCGGCGACTTCGCACCCGTATTTGAAGCCGCAGAAGTAATCTCGAATCTGGGCATGTCCTTCGACGCTCATGTAGCGACTGCGGCGATACTTCAGCGGCGGCACAGCCGGCGGTTGGGCAGTACCGCCGGAGTCCAAATAATCGACGTAGCCCGCTTGGAAGCCATCCACGTAATCCGCCGAGAACGACTGCCGGGGGTACTGTTGACAGACCTGCGCCCAAACCTGTTTGGCATCCTGCCGAAGGCGACGGACGATTTTCTTGTTGTCGCGGAGTTCCGCAGGCTCGTTGAACAGGTTGCGAACGGTGTGCTCCGCCATCAGGCAACCCGTCAGCGGTGCAATCGATATGGCGAGTGCGAAGGCTTTCCAGTACATGTTCATTCTCAATCCGAACGGAACCCGAAGCCCGTGGTCGGGTATCTGGCGGAACTATCGACTGGAAGTTTGCGCAAAGTTTACCGATAGATCTGATTTTTCCGGAAGAGCTCCGAATCGTGTTCAGTCAAGGCGGATGATTTCATGGATACCGCACTGCTGGTCGCCTCACTGCTCTTTTGTGCGGAGCCTGCCGCCATCGTGGAAGTCTCCACGCTGCCCGTGGCGAAGCAATGGCAAGCATTGGAGGCGACGCCACGGATGCGGGTCGGGGAGCGGAGCACCGGCACGGCCGTGGTGGTCGGTCGAGAAAAAAACTTCCTT
>JANXWE010000086.1 GCA_025351325.1 Fimbriiglobus sp. | reverse complement strand
TCCCGCCGAACAACATCGGCATCTCCCCGAGTGTGACCATATTCGAAGGGAACGCGGGGACGACTCCGGTGCAGTTCACGGTCACCCTCGCCAAGGCGAGTTCTCTGACCGCGTCCGTCGCCTACACCACCATCAACGGGTCCGCGACCAGCGGCAGCGGCGACTACGTCACCAAGACCGGCACCGTCACGTTCGCCCCCGGAGTGACCAGGCAGACCATCACGATTTTGGTCAGCGGTGACCTGAAAAATGAACCGGATGAATCGTTCACGGTCAATCTGTCGTCGCCGGTCAACGCCATCATCCCGACGGGTCAAGAGAGCCGCTCGATCACCATTCTGAACGACGACGGCCCGCCGACCCTGTCCGTTTCGGACGCCGCGGTGACCGAAGGCAACGCCGGGACGAAAAGTCTGTCGTTCACCGTCTCATTGAGCACCGACAGTGGCTTGCCCATCTCCGTCAACTACCAGACTCAAGACGGCACCGCCACCACGCTCGACAACGATTTCTTGTCCAAGGCGGGCACGTTGGTCTTCGCGGCCGGGGAATTGAGCAAAACGGTGACCGTGACCGTCGTGGGCGACACCAAATTGGAACCCGACGAGAATCTGTCCTTGAGACTCTTCTCTCCGACGGGCGCATCCATCGTGCGGGCGCTCGGAACCGGGACGATCCTCAACGACGATTCGCCGCCGGCGGTGCTCGTGGAAAATACCCGGGTTCTCGAAGGCGACATCGGCGGCAATAATATGCTGGTCTTCAACGTGCGACTCATCACGGCGAGCGATGTCACGGTGTTCGCCAACTACAGCACGGCCAGTGGTTCGGCCGTCGGTGGCAGCGATTACCAAGACATTTCGGGGGTGCTCACCTTCAATCCGGGCGAGACCTTCAAGACCGTCTCGGTGGCCGTCATCGGCGATACGCTCCGGGAACCCGACGAAACGATGCGGCTCTTCGTGAGCACCACCAACACGGCGACCGCGACCGGGACGATCCTCAACGACGACCCGCTTCCGGTTTTGATTGCCACCGGGAGCATGGCCGGGACGACCGCCCGCGTGGTGGTGTTGAACCGCGACGGCAGCACCCGCTTCGTCATCAATCCGTTCGACGAATTCCAAGGCGGCGTGACGGTCGCGACCGAAGACCTCAACGGCGACACCATTCCGGACATCATCGTCGGGGCCGGAGCGGGCGCCGGGCCGCGCGTCTCGGTGTACGACGGGGCCACGGGCACGCTGATCCGGTCGTTCTTTGCGTTCTCCAACAGCTTCACCGGTGGTGTGACCGTCGCGGCCGGGGATGTCAACGGCGATGGCGTCGCCGACATCATCGTGGGGGCCGGGCCGGGCGCCGGCCCCCACGTGAAAGTCTTCGACGGCAGCACCGGTCAGGAAACCGCCAGCTTCTTCGCGTACGAGAGCGGCTTCCGCGGCGGGGTGACCGTAGCGGCGGGCGATCTCAACCGCGACGGTCGGGCCGAAATCGTCACCGGGATGGGCGTCGGTGGCATTCCACTCGTCAAAACCTTCCGGGGTACCGACGGTTTGGAACTCTCCCGCTTCATGGCGTACGACGTCCGGTTCCGCGGCGGGATCAGCGTGGCGGTCGGCGACCTCGACGGCGACGGCTTCGCCGAAATCATCACCGGTGCCGGTGCGACTGCGGCACCGCACGTGAAAGTGTTCCGCGGCAACGATTCCAGCGAAATCGCCAGTTTCTACGCTTACGATGCCGGGTTCCTCGGTGGTGTGTCCGTCTCGACTGCCGACATCGACGGGGACGGCATCGCGGACATCATCACCGGTGCCGGCGTCGGCGCCGGCCCGCACGTCAAAGTGTTCAAAGGACTGCCGCCACGGGAAATCCGGAGCTTGTTCGCCGGCGATCCGTTCAACCGCACCGGTGTCCAAGTCGGGTGAGCCGAAGCTGAGACCGGACGAATTGGAAACGGGACTTCGGGCGACCTTCGTGGTCGCCCGAACCATTTGAGACTACGAGAATGTGCCGATGGAATTGGAAGTGACTCCGGCCACGGTGGCTCCGTTGCCACCCGGCCCTCAGACTTTGACCCAAGCCGGCCGCGAACTGCTGAAACTGTCCCTGCCGTTCATTGTCAGCAGCAGTTGCACCACGCTCCAAATCTTCATCGACCGCATCTTCGTGTCCGGGGTGAATTCGGACGCAGTCGCGGCGGCCATGCCACCCGTCCTCTATTTTTGGACGCCGCTGGCCCTCTTGCAGTTCACCGTGCTGTACGCCACCGTCTTCGTCGCGCAGTACACCGGCGCCGGCCGGCCACACCGCATCGGCCCGGTGGTCTGGCAGGCGTTCTACTTCGCCATCGCCTGTGGGCTGCTCTTCCCGCTGCTGATCCCCTTGGTCGATCTCATCATCGGTTGGTCGGAACACAAGCCTGCGGTGAAACTTTTGGAGCGGGCCTATTTCCGGGGCCTCTCGTTCGCAGCGTTGCCGACGCTGATTTTGGCGTCCACGAACGCCTTCTTCGCCGGCCGCCAGAAGAGCTGGACGGTGCTCCTGGTGAATGCCACCGGAGCACTCACCAATGCCTTGCTGGCAGTGCCGCTCATCCTCTGGCAACGCGACGACCCGGAAGCGGCCATGTTCGGCGCCGGCCTCGCCACCGCTTGCGGCTCCACCGTCTCGGCGGTTCTCGGCTTGATTTTGTTCTTCCGCAAACGGGATCGCGCGGAGTTCGGCACCCTCAGCGGCTGGCGCTTCGACCCGACGTTGTTCCGCCGCCTGCTGTACTTCGGTCTCCCCAACGGCGGGCAGTATTTCATTGAAGCGATGGCCTTCACCGCGTTCATCTTTTTCATCGGCAACATCGGCGAAGCGGAACTGGCCGCCACCACGTTGACGTTCTCGTTGAACATGTTGGCGTTCCTCCCGGTCATGGGGTTGGGCCAAGGGGTCGAAGTGCTCGTCGGTCAGCGCCAGGGCGAAAGCCGACCGGAGATTTCAGCGCGCACCACCCACGCCGGGGCAATCCTGGCGACCGTCTACATGGCCGTCATCGCGGTGCTCTACCTCACGGTGCCGCACGTGATGGTGATGCCGTTTGCGGCCGAGATGGATCCGGCCGAATGGGCGAAGATCAAGCCGATCATCCCGATGCTGCTGCTCTTCGTGGCACTCTATTCCCTGGCGGATGGTGCCAACATTATCTACGCCTTCGGGTTGCGCGGCGCCGGCGATACTCGTTTTGTCACCATCATCGCCCTCGGCACCGCTTGGCCGCTGATGGTGGTGCCGACCTGGCTCGCTTGGCGCAATGGTTGGGGGCTGTACGCGGCTTGGGGCTTCGCCACTTTGTACGTCTTCTCACTGGCGATCTGCTTCGGTCTTCGCTTCCGCGCTGGTCGCTGGCGCACCATGCGTGTGATCGAGCCGGCGGTGGTGGTGTGACGCCTACTGTTCTGCCCGGCGGACTTGCAACAGGGGCTTGGTCAACAGCACCAAAATCCCCAAGGTGAGAACCGCAGCACCGAGGAACAACAACGACGGCAAGCGGCGGTTGTCGTAGTCGGTGGTCGGCGCTTTGCCGGCGGGGACGAGGTCGTAGTGCCGCACACCGTCGGTGTCGAACTTCGTGACGTCGATGCGGCGACCCACCGTTTTCACCGAGATCGACCCTTCGACTTCAAGGACTTCTTTGGCTTCGGTCGGATCGAACAAGTGGCGCACGACGTTGCCGAGCGTATTCGCTTGGTCTGCCTCAGGTTTCGTGCCACCCTTCAAATATTGGCCGTCGTCGGTGCGAATCTCGAAGTAGACCGGCCGACCGTGGTTCAGAGCCAATTCGCGGAGTTCGCCACTACCGACCGCCTCGCGGTTGGTAATCTCCCCGGCATAACCGGTCATGTGGGCGACAATCACCGCGATTTTGAACAACGCCGTGGCGGCAATGGCCCCGGTGACGTTCACGAAATTGCTCGTGGCGATCATTTCCCCTTTGCTGGTCTTCGGCGCTTTGAGCTGCAACAGAGTGAACAGCGGCACGATGTAGAACCCGGTGAAAAAGCCAATCCCGATGATGCAGGCAATCAGGTACGACATCTGGCCGACGAAATAGGCCGCCCCGACCAGCAGCGCCATCATGCCAATAGCCCCGACAATTACTAAACGGAGTTCCACTCGCTTTCCGGAGAGTAAACCCGCCAGCGGGCTTCCTAGGCCGATTCCCAGGGCCACCGTGCCGACGACCGCGCTGGTCTTCAGTTCGTCCCAACGGGGGTTCTGGCTTTCACCCAGCATGTACACCGCCGCCCGCATGAATGCGACCACGAACGTGAAGAACGCGATCCCGAGCAGGGCCACTCGGAGTGCCCGCGTGCTGAGGAGCACGCGGATACTCGCCACCAGCGGAGCGTAAACGTAACGCGGGAAAGGCTTTGTCGGGTTGGACGCCGGCATCTTGCGGATCAAAAAGCTCGCCACCGCCCCAATGATGGCCAGAACGAGCAAAATGATACCGACCACGACCTCTTGGCCTTGGTACAGGTACGACAATACCCCGCCGGAAACGGTGCCGAGGATCACCGCGAGGAACGACAGCGATTCGAGGATACCGTTGCCCTTGCTGAGCTGGTGATGCGGCAGAATCTCGGGCATCACGCCGTACTTGGCCGGTACAAAAAAGCACGAATGCGTCCCCATCAGAAACACCGTCGCCAGCACCACATACGGCCCGAGTTCCGGGTAGCCATTGCGGCCCAAGTAGAAGCCAACCAGGGCGATGGTGGTGATCCCGACTTCCGCGATTTTCCACAGAACGAGAGCATTTCGCTTGGAATAGCGATCCGCCAGCCAACCCGCGATCGTGCCGAAAATGGCCCACGGTGCGTAGAACAAAATCGGCATCAGCCCGATGGCATTTTCTTCCGTGAACGCCTGCGTATTGATGGCGAAGAACATCGCCGAGGCGTGGATGGCTTGATCGTTGAAGGCCGCGAGGAACTGGGCCACCAGTAGGCCGAGGAACGTGCGCGATTTCAAGCCGCTGTGTTGGTACGAGTCGGGTGCGGGCGTCGACGCGGGCATCGAAATCCATCCTGGGGCTGCGGGTCATCCTCGTATGAATATAGCCCCCGCGCCCGCCTCCGGCGACTACAGACGAGTGCGCCAACGGATTCTGGCACCCGTTCATGTCAGCGGTTTCACGTTGGCTCCTTGCGATCCCGCTGGGACAGCAAGACGCCTCCAAAAATCATTGGCTCGTCGAGTCCACTTCAAACCGCCTCGGCACCCGACTTCACCTATTGCCCCAGCGCAAAACTTGCCTGAATTAGCACTTCCAGCTTACTTTTCGCAGCTTGCCAGAGCTGTCGGGTTCTGGGGCGTCGGTTTATTTGACAGAGGCACGAATTTCCTAGATTGGGATTAAGAACCCCATTCCTTTCAATCGACAATACCGTTATATCTTTCTCAGGCGGAACATTCGCCTGTCATGTTCAAAACCAACTCGACTCCGAGTGTCGCATGCCCCAACCGAACCCAGAAGCCATTCGGGCCAATTTTCGGGCTATCCCACACTGCGAATCACTTGAAGACCGAATCACCCCTGCCGTCCACGTCCGCTTCGATTACACCTTCGATACCCAAGGCTACTTCAACTCGGCCGAACGCCGCGCCGCACTGGACGAAGTGGCGGCCGCCATCACGGCCAACATCGGCGACTCGTTGACCGCCATCGCCCCCACCGCCGGCAACAATTGGCAGGCCCGGGCTTGGAACAGTGCCACGAACGCGCAGATCAACGTCGACAATTTGGCGGTCGGCTCCGATGAACTGGTGATTTTCATCTCGGCTGGAAACTTGAATGGCGGCGCGTTAGGAATTGCATCGGGCGGCGCGTACGCGTCGTCCGGTTCGCAAGAGTGGCTCAACTCGGTGCGGACACGCGGTCAGGCCGGGGCCGATGGCGGAACCGATTATTCGACGTGGGGCGGGATGATCGCCTTCAACAATACGGCGAACTTCAATTTCGCGGGGACGCCCGGTAGTTCGCAGTACGATTTCAAGAGCGTCGCCTCCCACGAGATGATGCACATCTTCGGTTTCGGCCTCTCGAACCCGTCTTACCTGCGGTACACCAGCACGGGCGCCTTCACCGGGCCGAACGTCGTGGCGACCACGGGCTACGCGGTGCAATTGCAATCCGGGGAGACCGATCACTTCGCACCGGGCACGAAGTTCCAGGGTCAAGAGGCGGTGATGTCGCCTTCCCTCGCAGCAGGTCAAGTCAAGCACTTCGGGGCATTGGAATACGCGGCCCTTCGTGATATCGGCTGGAGTTCGACCCCCACGCAGATCGTGACTGTCCCCGTCGCACCGATCGTGGCCAGTCCGGTGGTGGCCCCAACGGCGGTGACGAATTTCGTCGTCGGTGGAGGCGACGGTGGAGTTGGCACGGTGACCGGCTTCGGAGCGGGTGGCCAGCAGACCTTTTTCAGCGTACCGTTCGGATCCAATTTCCTGGGCGGAGTCCGCGTCGCCAGCGGCGATGTCAACGGTGATGGCGTTGCCGATTTGATCTTGGCGGCTGGGCCGGGGGGCGGGCCGCGCGTGGTCATTCTCGATGGCACGACCGGGCAAGAAATCAACTCGTTCTTCGCCTTTGATCCGGCGTTCCGCAACGGAATTTACGTCGCCACGGCCGATTTCAACCACGATGGGTTTTCGGATATCGTCGTCGCGGCGGGCTTTGGCGGCGGCCCCCACGTCAAAGTGTTCTCGGGGAAGCACCCCAACGACGAAATGACCTCGTTCTTCGCCTTCGACCCCCGCTATTTGGGCGGTCTCGATCTTGCCACGGGTGACGTCAACGGCGACGGTACGGCCGATTTGGTCGTCGGAGCCCTTGGAGGCAGCGTGGCTACATTCGACGGCACCACGATTCGCGCCGGGCAGACGCCCAGCCGGCTCATCAGCGATTTCTTGGCTTTCGATATCAACTTCAATGGCCGGATTTCCCTGGCAGTCGGCGATCTGAACGGCGACGGCTTCGCCGAAATCATCGTAGGAGCCGGGGCCGGCAGCGCCCCGCGGGTAGTCGCTTTCAACGGCCGCGACCTGCTGAAGGGGCGAACCAGTTTCGTAGCCAGTTTCTATGCGGGCGATCCGAATAGTCATGCGGGCATCCGTGTCGCGGCGGCCGATCTTGATGGTGATGGTCGTGAAGATATCATCGCTAGTCCCATGGCCAAATCCGATGGCCAGCTCCGAATTTATTCGTCCAAGATCGGCTTTGTCGGTTCACCACCCCCGTGGCTCACGCTGCAAAACAGTGCTTGGGCAACCAATGGGACGTACGTCGGGTAGGGGGAGATAGCAAGGTTGGGCATCGGTTCCAACCCGAGTTTGCGAAGGCGAGCCGAACCAGTTGCGACCGTGGCCTTTGAAGAACCGCTCCATCCGTTATCTTAATGGCATGGCCAAAAAGAAGATCCGCGTCGAGTTCCGCAAGAACCGGAACAAGCCACCGCGGGCCAACGACATCACGGTGCAGTTCCAGGGCAACGCGGCCGAGGCCGGGGATGCCCAATCCGGCGAACGCGTGCGCGCCAAAGGCGACATCTCCCGGCGGCGCACGATCATCCAAGACGACGGCGACGACTCGATGCCCTCCATGAAGGTGGGGGGTGAGACACGCATTGGTCGTGTCTTGCGCGTCCAGGGTCTGTTCAGCATGGTCGAACTCAACGATGGCACGGTGGTGCGTTGCGGCCTGCGCCGGTTGCTGAAGTCGCTGCTGACGGACGAACGCAGCATCGTGACGACGGGTGATTTGGTGACGATCCGACTCGCGGAGGGCGATCCCACCGAGGGTACAATCGAACGGGTGGAACCGCGTCGCGGGGTACTCACCCGGGCCAGCCGACGGCGCGAACATGTCCTCGTGGCCAACATCGACCAACTCGTGATCGTCATGTCGCTGGTCGAACCGGAACTCAAGATTCACCTCATCGACCGCTACGTGGCGACGGCGCACAAAGGCGAGTTGGCCCCGATCCTCTGCTTGAACAAGATCGACCTCACCGACCCCGTGGAACTGCAACCGATGATCGGGGCCTATTCCCAGATGGGAATTCCGACGGTGCTCACGAGCGCGAGAACCGGTGAGGGCATCCCCCGGCTGCGCGAATTATTGGCGGGGCGGGCCACGGTGTTCTCGGGGCAGAGTGGCGTCGGCAAGTCGTCGCTTCTGAACGCCATCCAGCCCGATCTGGCCCTGCGGGTGAAGACGGTCAGCGACCAGAATCACAAGGGCCGGCACACCACGACGACGGCGGAACTGATCCGCTTGGAAACGGGTGGCTGGGTCGTCGATACCCCCGGCGTGCGGCAGCTCCAATTATGGGATACCCGACCCGAGGAAGTGGAAATGTACTTCCGCGAGTTTCGGCCGTTCATCGCCCGTTGCGGATTTCCCGATTGCACCCACACCCACGAGCGCACCTGCGCCGTGAAGGCCGCCGTGGCCCGCCGCCAACTCAGTGAGCGCCGCTACCACAGCTACCTCGGCATGTTCAACGGGATGGATGAAGAGGAGTGATTGATCGACGGCTCGCCGGAATCCGTTTGCCTGCACCGGCCACCGATCAGGTCGCTTGTTCTTTCGGCCCCGTGGTCAGGCGCATCCACTCCGCTCGATACTTGGCGAAGGCCTTGCGGCCAACGGGTGTGAGACGATATTCAGTCAGCATTTTTCGGTCGACGATTTGTTTGCTCTCGTGCACGTAACCCGACGAAACTAACCGAAGCATGTGCGCGGAGAGGTTGCCGCGCGTCAACCCCGTGGTACCGAGCAGAAAGTTGAAGCTGGCGGCACCGCATTCGTTGAGCACCGACACAATCACCAGTCGGGCCGCTTCGTGTATCACGGGGTCGAGGACGATCGAGGGAGCATCGCTCATGAGCGTACCTCCTCGCCTGCCGCTTCCACATTCTCGAGCAATGCAGAGCGTTGCCAGCGAACCCAACGAAAGTGCAGGCAAATCGTTCCTACGATCACCATGGGAAATGTCGCAAGGCAGAGCGGCGCTAAATGCCAGGCTTGGAATGGGAACGGCAGATAAGCCAACGCCACGGCCGCCGCGAACAGGAGGTCCTCCCAGAAACGGAAGATCACGCAACGGCACACGAAGTAACTGACCACGGCAAATGGGCCTACGCTGAGAAATGCGATGATCGACCACTGCGGGATGCGGTTGACATCAATCGTCCAAAACGCAACTCCCGTGCCGAGAACCATGATAGCAAAGACGAGCATCGCCACCGCACGAACCCGGCGAGCGGGCACTCGCTGCGCCTCATATTGATCCAGTACGTATACGGAACTCCGCGATCGCTGGCGCTTCAACCAACGTAACGACAGGAAAAACCAAGCGATGAATCCGCAGATCACGACGTTGACCATCAGCATCCTACCCGCATCGCCCGAACCGTCAGCGCTGTTGGTCCATCCGGCGTGTTGCACGACGAGAACGGTTTCCACCAGGCAGATGAATGCCGCAATGTTGCCGGTGATGATCGCTCGGGACGCTTCCCGGAGTCGGCGCGCTTTCTGGGCCGACTTTCCGGCGGCGAAATAGTTTCGCATTTGTTCCGGCGTCGGGAGCGCGTCGGAAGTGGTGGGGTCGTGCATGGAAAGACCTCAGTCGATATTTACAAACAAGTCTGTATCACAGACAAGTTTATATAGCGTCACTGTCGATGTCAAGTCTTTCACTTTCCACAGAGGGGTGGGGGTACTGTCGGACGGGTAAAATTCAGTGTAACTGACGACTCACCGGCCAATTCTCTGGTTCCCGGTGTTGGATTTTGGTAACCTCCATCTCACAATACTTCACACCGGAACCTCGCCGATGCAGCGCCGTGAATTCCTGACCGTTGCCGCAGTCGCCGGTACCGCCGCCCTCACCCGCACCGGCCTTGCCGAAGAGAAGCCCGCTATGCTCGCCGTCATCGATACGCACCAACACCTCTGGGATCTCACGAAGTTCAAATTGGGGTGGTTGAAAAAAGGGGCACCACTCGACGGCCAATTCACCCCCAAAGAATATGCCACCGCCACCGAAGGGTTGAACGTGGTGAAATCCATCTACATGGAAGTCGACGTCGTCGAAGAACAACAGCAGGCCGAGGTCGATTACCTCGTGGAACTGTGCAAGTCGAAGGCGACCACAACTGTCGCGGCGGTCGTCTCGGGGCGGCCCGCGAGTGCGCGCTTTGCCGGTTATCTCGCGCAGTTCGCGGGCGGGAAATATATCAAGGGCATCCGCCAAGTACTCCATGCCGACAGTACCCCGGCGGGAACCTGTTTGAAGAAAGAATTCGTGGCCGGCATTCAACTGCTCGGCGAACTCGGACTGAGCTTCGATTTTTGCATGCGGCCGGCGGAACTCCCGGATGCGGCGAAGCTCGCGGACAAATGCCCGGACACTCGCTTCATCCTCGATCATTGCGGCAACCCCCAGCACGGCTTCACGGCGGTGCAAACCGAGCAGTGGAAGGCCGACCTCGCGGAATTGGCGAAGCGGAAGAACGTCGTCTGCAAGGTCTCGGGGTTCTTGGCCAACGGCTGGCCGAAAGGGAAATGGACTGCGGCCGACATCGCACCGGTGGTGAACACCACCATCGACACGTTCGGGGTCGACCGCGTGATGTTCGGCGGCGATTGGCCCGTGGTCACACTGGCGGGAACTTATGCGGATTGGCTGACGGCCCTGCGCGAGATCCTCTCGAAGCGCCCGGAGGCGGATCAAAAGAAGATTTTGCACGACAACGCGGCGAAGTTCTACGGGATCTGAAATGCTCGCCTCGGCAGGATCGCCACCATGAATTCCGCCCTCGTCCTTTCGCTGTTGAGCCTGTCGGCATCGCCCGCGGCCCCGGTGCCCAAAGACCGGCCGCAGAACCCGTTCTGCTGGGCCTACATGGGTGTGCGGTTGCAGAACGCCGGCAACACGGAGTCGCTGCAAATCAACCCGCCGGAACCGGGGACGCCGTCGTACAAAGCGGGTCTCGAGGGCGGCGACGTGCTGCTGAAACTCGGGACGATCGAACCGAAAACCTTCGAGGATCTCCAGCGCTACATCTTCAGTCTGCGGCCCGGCACGGTGATCGCCGTGGAGTTGCGGCGGGGCCGGGACATCATCACGGTGAAATTGAGACTCGAAGAACGACCCACCACCGACGACTACCAAGTGCTCCCCAGTTTCATGCGGCGAATCCGGCCGCAAAATGGCAACGACGAGTGAATTCCCTTTCAGTCGCACCCCAAAATTGGGTTTGCTTTTTGCGCTCCGCGCTGGTATTCGGCACAGCTTAGGAAATGATCGCGGATGGTGCCGCGCGCCGAGGGGGCTGGTCGATGAGCCGTACGTTCGAGAAGTGGATCCGATTCGGACTGATCGCGGGTGCGGTCGGACTCGGCGTCGCCCCGGCCTCCGCCCAATTTCAACCCGAAATTCCCAGAGCACCGGGCACGGGGATCACCCGAGTGGCCCCGCCGACGGCCATCGACACGTTGACCAACTCGGCGCCGCAGGTGTTGCCGCCGTTGCCCGGAACCGTGGCCGATCTGTATGGGAAGGAGCTCGCCGCCCGCGAAGAACTGACGACAGCGACGCCAGAGGGGAACACATACCGCTTCCTGCCGAACACGCTGCTTTGGGAACCGCCCCTCGCCGTGAAACGCGATCCACGGATGCAATTCATGGCGTCCAACCTGAAAAACTACCGCAGTTCGTACACCATCGACACGTCCATCGGTGGTACGGTCGGTCTGTTCCGCTACGACTTTCTGGGCCGAGATGCGTCAGTCCAAGTTGATATTTTCGGGCTGGTGATCACCCGGTTGTCGCCGGATGACCTCATGGCCGCCGACTACCGGTTCGGCTTGCCGATCACCTGGCAACGCGGCTGGTGGAGTGGCAAAATCGGCTACGAACATACCAGTGCCCACATCGGCGATGAACAGTTGCAGGCCCGTGGCTTGGTGACGCGCAGCTTCGCCAAAGACGAACTCGTGATTGGTCTGAGTCGCATTCTTTACGAACAACTCCGGGTCTACGGGCACGTGGCGTACGCCTTCGGGTTCCAAGTGCCGGACGTGGAAACGACGACACGCCACCGCAGCCGGGCTGACATCGGGTTCGAGTGGTACGACCGCAAACCGACCGGATTCTGGGGGACGCCCTTCGTGGCGGGCAACGCGGAATGGCGGGGCGATCAAGAGGGCAAAACGAACATCACCCTGCAAGCGGGTTGGCTCTGGAAGAACCCGTACCAGCGCTTCGGCTCGGCCCGGATCTTCGTGGAGCATTACCGCGGTCAAAGCCCCTACGGCCAGTTCATTCAAGACCGCGAAACCTTCACCTCCGTCGGCTTCGGCTTCGATTATTGAACGAAAAAACCGAGTGCGACTGCGCTCTCGGTTCCTTTACTTCTCGACCACTCACTCACCGTACACGCGGGTCGATTCTTCTTTCATCACCGGCGTGCTGAGCTGCTTGCTCGTCAGTGTCGCTTTGAAGCGGGCGTCGCCGATGGTACTGCCGACGACGGTCACTTTGACCACGGCTTCCGTCTTCGGTGCGAGTTCGCGGATCAGGTCGAAGGTCACTTCGCCTTTGTCATTGACGGCGTGGGTCACCGGGCCGGTGGCACTCTTGAACTTCATCTGCGGTGGTACGGCACAGATCAAGCGGAGGTCGGCGTCACCCTTGGAACCGGTGTTGGTGATCTTGATTTCGTAGGTCGTTTCTTGGCCCTTCTCGATGGGATCGACGCTGTCGACGAGTTCCATCCGCAGAGCGGGAATCCCTTCAACAGTCGTCCGGCAATCGGTGCTAGCTGCGGTGCCCCAACTCCCGGTCGCATCGACGCTGTGAGTCAACGTGCCGGGCTGATTCGGGATGCCTTCGAAGGTCACCTGCCGCGACGCCCCCGCAGCCAACTCGCCGACGGGCCAGGACAGATGATCGCCGGCGGGGGACACGACGCCGTTGTTTCCGGCCAAGGCCCGAAACCCTGCGGGGACGTGTTCACGGACGACCACGTCCGTGAGAGCCACATCCCCGCAGTTCCTGACGGTAATGGTGTATTGGGCCTTTTTGCCAAGCATCCGGTCTGCCGGGCCAGTCATCACGACTTCGAGTTTCGGCACCTTGACAAGCACCACGGCCTTCGCGGTGGCTTTCAAGCCGTCGGTCCCGATGACGGTGGCTTCGTACGTCTGTTCGCCACCGACGGTGGCGAGGAACTCGGCCTTGCCGCTGGTCGATT
>JANXWE010000012.1 GCA_025351325.1 Fimbriiglobus sp. | reverse complement strand
CACGGCCGGGGAGACGCTGTTGACGCAGATGTCGCCCTTGCCGACGAGTTCCTTCGACAGCGATTTGGTCAAGCAGATCACAGCGGCTTTGCTGGCCGAGTAGGGCCCCATCTTCGGGTTGCCTTCTTTGCCGGCGATGCTGGCGATGTTCACGATCCGGCCGTACTTGCGTTCGATCATCCCCGGCAACACCGCTTTGCAGCAGAGCACCAGACCGGTGACGTTGATGTTCATAACGTACTCCCAGTCTTCCCGCACTGATTCCCAAATCGACACATCACGCCCCTTGCGGCTGGCGACGCCGGCGTTATTCACCAAAATGTCGACGGGGCCGGCCTTGGCGAGCACTTCGGCGAAGACGCGGTCGAGGTCGGCCTCCTTCGTGAGATCGCCGACCATGGCCACGCCGCCGATTTCCTTGGCGACCCGTTCCGCATTGGCCGCCGCCATATCGAAGACACCGACCGTGGCCCCGGCCGCCGCGAGCCGGCGCGAGATGGCTTCGCCGATCCCTTGACCGCCGCCGGTCACCACGGCGACTTTGCCATCCAATCGAAAGAGTTGCTCGGTCACAATTCTGCTCCGTTCCGGTTTGGCTCAACAATCCGACTACTGTAGTGGGATGTTGGAAACGCGTCATCCCAAAGCGAGTACGGTACTGTTCGGTTCGCACTCGAATGCGAAAATGTCGAAGTGGTGGTGGTGCCGGCGATTTCCGGAGGCTTTTGTAGGTCACGCTCGGCGTGACGTGCTTCCCGACATCAGCAAAGCCGAATTCCGCACCCGCGTCACGCCGAGCGTGACCTGCGAAATCAACAATTTCACGCGACTGCCACCAGGATTCCGCGTCCTCGCTCGGCAGCGAAGGCCAAGCAAGCTCGGATGTCATCGGCTGCCAGATACGGAAAGTCGTCGAGGATTTCCGGCTGCGTCATTCCGGCCGCCAAGTACGACAGAACGTCGTAAACGGTGATGCGCATCCCCCGAACACACGGTCGACCGCCGCGCTTACCCGGTTCCACAGTGATCAATGACCGCCAAGTTGGATTGGGCATGTAGCACCTTGATCACGTCGAATTCATCTCGTTTTACGTATTGCCATTCTAATGGAATCGATGGCGATTCCACCTGCAAATGCGGAACAACGGGCGCAGACGGAATCGCGGTCCGCCCGCATCCCGAACGGCGCGGTTGTCGTTTTCGCGCGCTTCCCGCATGATAAGGGCAGACACAGACTGGGGCGGGGAACCGTCCGGGGATTGGCGGAGCCGAGTTCGACATGAAACATAACCGCGCCGGTGACGGCGAACGCACTTTGGCCGTGTTCGTCGATTTCGAGAATCTCGCGCTTGGATTCGGTGGTCGTCGCGATCGATTCCAAATCGAAAAGGTACTCGAACGCTTAGTTGAAAAGGGCAAAATCGTCGCGAAGAAAGCGTACGCCGATTGGAGCCGCTTCGGCACCTACGCCGGTTCGTTGCACGAAGCGGCCATCGAATTGATCGAAATCCCTAAGCGCTCGATGACCGGCAAGAACTCCGCCGACATTCGGTTGGTGGTGGATGCCATCGACTTGGCGTATTCCAAAGATCACATCGACACCTTTGTGATTGTCTCCGGGGATAGCGACTTCTCGCCGTTGGTCTCGAAGTTGAAGGAACTCGGCAAGCACGTCATTGGATTGGGTTTAGTCGAAGCGACCTCGAACCTCCTGCGCGATAACTGCGACGAATTCATCTATTACGAAGATCTCGACCGTCCTGACGTGTTGCCGATCCATGGCGGGGTGCAAGTGCCCGAAGTGAAGCGAAAAGTCTTCAACTTGCTCGTCGATTCGTTGGTCGCCCTACGCCGCGAAAATAAAGATGTGATCTTTTCGTCGATGGTCAAAGACACGATGAAGCGGAAGAAACCCTCGTTCAACGAGGAGTATCACGGTTACCGCACCTTCAGCGAACTGCTCGAAGACGGTCAGCGCCACGGGTTGATCGAAATCGAAAAACACAAGACGAGTGGCACCTACGTTGTGAATCGGTTCGGAGACGAACTCCGGCGCAATGGGCAGACCGTAGTGCAGCAATTACCCCAACCAGTACCGTTGGCACTGCCGTTACCTAAACCTTTGTTGCAACCAGTTCCGCTCGAACGGAGCAACGTCCCCGCACAACGGAATGATCGCGGCCCGCGCCCCGCGACTCCGCCGCCACTCCCGTCGCAACGTCCGCTCGAAGTTCGTGCGCCGCTGCCACCTGCGCGACCCCTCCAGCGACCGATCCTTCAGCAGCGTGCCCCTCTACCACCACCGATCACTCCTTCTCGAGTTCGTGACGACGAAGACGATGATCGCTTGCCCCTCGGCCGATCTCTGATCGAAGATGTCGATGACGACCTCGACGAAATTCCGTCGTACTCTCCCAAGCGGAGTGTCCCGGCAACGTCAGCACCTGCGACTGCCAAAGCCGCACCGGCCAAACGGGAACCTGTGAAGCGTGAATCGGCCAAGCCGAAGGTGGCAGCAGCCGAGAAGCCAGTTGCGAAAGCGGCACCCAAGCCACGCCAGACGACCGTCGAACCGCCGGTGGAAAAACCGAAGCCAGTTGCGGCACCGAAGCGGATTGAGAAACCTAAACCCCTTCCGAAACCCGCGGTCGAAGAGGATGGCTTCGGATCCGGTTTGGACGACTGATTTGAACTTCCTGGCCTTTCGGAGTCCGGATCGTGCCTGCACTGTTCGCCTTGACGATGTTCCTCAGCGCGACATTGCTGTTCATGGTTCAGCCGATGGTCGGGAAGATGGTGCTGCCGCACGTCGGGGGGAACCCGGCCGTGTGGAACACCTGCATGGTCTTCTTTCAAGCCCTACTTTTACTTGGCTACTGGTACGCCCACAAACTGACGGGCATTACCAGTCTCGCACGGCAAGTTGCCATCCACGCAGGTGTGTTGGCCACGGCCGGGGCCGTGCTGACTTTCGCATCCTTAACGACTGCTGATCATTCGACGGTTCCGATTCTGAAATCGCTGGCCCCCGAAGGTGGGGCGCTGCCGTTCTTCGCCGTCATTTCGATGTTGGGCGTGGCCATTGGTTTGCCGTTCTTAGCTGTCTCCACGAGTGCCCCGCTGCTCCAGCGCTGGTTCACCATGACGGGGCATCCCAGTGCGAAAGACCCCTATTTCTTGTACGCCGCGAGCAACGCCGGAAGCTTAATCTCCCTGCTCGGGTACCCGCTGTTTACCGAGCCGACGTTTCGAACGGTGCAGCAGACATGGCTCTGGGCCGGTGGATTTCTCATTCTGTTCGGACTGTCGATTCAATGCGGTCGCGCGGCGTTGAATCCACTTCGACCACTCGGGAAACCGGCTGCCGAAGAGCCGACAATGGCACCCAAACTCAGCCAGAAGTTGCGTTGGCTCGGTCGAGCTTTTGTGCCATCGAGTTTGATGCTCGGCGTGACGACCCATATGACGACCGATATCGCCTCGGTACCGCTCTTGTGGGTGATCCCGCTTGCTCTTTACTTGTTGACGTTCATCTTCGCATTCGCTCGGACC
The DNA here is from genome assembly GCA_025351325.1 of Fimbriiglobus sp. Lineage (GTDB taxonomy): Bacteria > Planctomycetota > Planctomycetia > Gemmatales > Gemmataceae > JALHQU01. The sequence goes on along the minus strand of JANXWE010000012.1, from coordinate 14,702 downwards.
CCGACTTGGTACCGGGCGATTCTCAGTAACTCCGCCCCGGTCGCCGTGTTGCTTTTGATCTTCGTGATGACGGCCAAATACAACATCCTTGGCCCCTTCCAATTGCTCGGCTTGCATTTGTTCGCGTACTTCATGCTCGCTCTGCTTTTGCACACGGAACTCGCGGCCGACCGACCCGACCCCAAATACCTCACGAATTACTTCCTCTGGATCTCCTTCGGCGGTGTTCTCGGCGGACTCTTCAACGCCATCGTAGCACCCTTGGTATTTCCTCAAGCCTACGAATATCCCATTGCTCTCGCCCTCGGTTGCATGCTCATTCCGCGCGGGAAACCCGATCCGAAGTCATTGGATCATCCACCCTCTGCTGAATCGGCAGGAATCGCACGTTTTTTCGATCTGTTGATCCCAGTTGCGATGGTCGCCGTATGCGCCGGCCTCTATTCGCTCGGCAAATCTAATACGTGGGTGTCCGCTTGCACCTGGATTGCCGAGTCCAGCCAGCCAATCCTGACTTTTTGCGGATTTGCCAACGTGACGAGCGGGACAATCAGCCTTTTTGCGACGTTCGCGCCGCCGTGCCTCATCTGCTTTTTGTTCATTGATCGTCCACTTCGCTTCGGACTTTGCGTGGCGGCCATTTTGTTTGTGCCCCTGTATCGCGAAGCATCACGCGGTTACGATCCAAAAACAGAAATCACCCGCGAATCGATCCGTAGTTATTTCGGGATCATGCGACTCGAACAGTACCATAATCAGTTCGAGGTCAAGCCCGAACACTATCTTTATCCGATTTACAACCAAGTGGATGCTGAGGAGAAGTTCGGCAAAGATCCGACCATCCCCTTCCAGATCGATAACCGCGATTTGTCTCATGGGACGACACTCCACGGCCGGCAATTCGTGAGCCGATTCCGTGTCGCGTTGCCCCGAACCGATCCCACCAAGCCGACGGTCTACGGGCCACGCGAGTACTCCACTCTCCCGAATGTGCAGGACGAAATCCGCATACTCGGTGTCGGTTCGGTTTGGGAAAGCATTGCCCTCGCCGGCGTGCAAGAAGCGTGGGATCCGACTGCCGACCCACTGACGTACTACCACCGAACGGGGCCGGTCGGATCCATATTCCGCGAAGCATTCGCTCGCAATGGATTACCGCGCGTTGGCATGGTCGGTCTCGGTACCGGCTCCGGGGCGGGCTACGCCATCGCCGGCCAAACGATGACCTTCTACGAAATCGATCCCGCCGTGAAAACGATGATCGATAACGGCAAGCACTTCACTTACGTCACCGATGCTCGCAAACGCGGGGCCACGGTGGAGATCGTGATGGGCGATGCCCGGTTGATGCTCGAAAAATACGACGGCCCGAAGTACGATCTTTTGCTAATTGATGCCTTCAGTTCGGATTCCATCCCGGTTCACTTGTTGACGGTCGAATCGTTGAAGCTGTACCGCGAACGGATCGCTGAACGCGGACTGCTGGCGATCCACGTTTCCAACAGATACTTGCGGCTCGAACCGATTGTGGCGGCGATTGCCGAAAAGAACGGGCTGAGTTGTCGCATCTGGGCGGATCGCGACAACTTGCTGCCGGGGAAAACGGAGTCGTCGTGGATCGTACTTGCACCGACCGAGGCCGACCTTGGCCCGGCATTCGTGCAATCGAGCACAGATCCTGATTGGAAAGTGATACCCTTGAATCCGGGAATCTCCCCTTGGACCGATGATTACCAAGACATCATGCGTGTGATTAAATCCAAGGAATTACAAACCTTCCGCCGGTATCTCGGATTGCCCACGCCCTTCAGCGAGTGAGTTTGTGAACCGGCCACTGCTCATCGTCGGGGCCAGCGGTCGTGCTGCGGCCCAATCCGCATGCCGAGCCGGTTGGCAACCGTTTGTCATCGATCTCTTCGCCGACGAGGACACAAGAGCACTTGGCCCCGTTTGGCAATGCCCATTGGTTGACTATCCGCAAGGATTCATCGCGCTAGCGACGCAAGCACCGCCCGGCCCATGGATGTACATCGGCGGCCTTGAAAATTACCCCGATGTCGTGCAACCGATCTCGCGCACGCGGGAGTTGTACGGGGTGCGTCCGGACGTCTTGAAGTCGATTCGTGATCCATTCTTTCTCCAAACCCTCGTACCGATGCCAGCGATGTTTCGGGCGGGCGAACCGCTGGATGCGACTAGACAATGGCTGTCGAAGCCGTTCCGCAGTTCGGGCGGACTCGGCATCCAACCTCTTTGCGTCGCCGCCCCAGCGAGCGGATCGGACGAGTACTATTCCCAAGAATATTTGGACGCTCCCTCGTATTCTGCGTTGTTCCTGTTCAACGGACACGGTTCCCCAACGCTCATCGGCGTCTGCGCCCAGCTCATCGGCGAACCTTGGCTGCACGCACCGGCGTTCCAATACTGTGGCAACATCGGGCCGATCCCCATCGACGATGGCTTGAAACTTCGACTACAGGAATTTGGGAATGCGCTCATACCACTGGGGCTACTCGGGTTGGTCGGGATCGATTTTCTACGGACTGGAAACGAGCTTTTTGTTCTGGAGGTGAATCCACGCTACACCGCATCCGTGGAGTTGTACGAGCGGGCTTCAGGCGAATCGTTGCTAGGGGCGCACTTACAAGCCTTCCAGACCTCACCCCCTAACCCCCTCTCCGAAACAGAGAGGGGGGACAAGAGAATCCACGGCAAAGCAATCCTCTATTCTGTAAGCACATTCGTCGTCGCGCCCGATCACCCGTGGCGCGGGCCGGATTTTGCTGACATTCCGACGGTCGGTTCCACAATCTCGGAAGGACAACCGGTGGTCACACTGTTCGCTTCTGGGGATACTGAAGAAGAGTGCCGACAACGATTGATAGAATTGGCCCGAGCGAGTGAACCGCGATGACGAGCATGAACGACCGAGCAGAATCTCTTGCCGATGAATTGGAAGAGCTCGCCGACGAGATCCGTGTGCAAGTGCTCACCGTCGGCTCCGCACGGGTGATCGACTGCGGTGTCCATGCAATCGGCGGATTGCAAGCGGGCTTGCACTTGGCTCGCATTGGCCTTGCCGATCTCGCCGATGTCTCGCTCATCAACGGCCACATGGGCGCGACAATCGCGGTCACCACCGATGCGCCGATCCGGGCCTGCCTGGGGTCGCAGTACGCCGGCTGGCAGGTGCAAGCGGGCAAGTTCTTCGCGATGGGTTCCGGGCCGATGCGGGCTTTGTCCGGCCGCGAAGACATCCTCAAGCAGTTGAAATTAACAGAAGATTCGACCTGTGCCGTGGGTGTGCTCGAAACCCGCAAGTTGCCTACCGAAGATGTGATCGCCGCGATTCGCGAGAAGCTCCCCGCCACCGTGGAACGGCTCACGTTGCTGGTGGCACCAGCCAGTAGTATTGCCGGGACGATTCAAGTCGTGGCCCGATCCGTCGAAACCGCACTGCATAAGTTGCACGAATTGAAATTCGATGTTCATCAAGTCGTCAGCGGGTTCGGGGTCGCACCGATGCCGCCGATCGCAGCGACCGAACTCGCCGCCATCGGCCGGACCAACGATGCGATTCTGTACGGTGCTCGGGTGACGCTGTGGGTGAATTGCGACGATGCGATCATCGACGAGATCGGCCCGAAAGTGCCATCGAACGCATCGAAGGATCACGGCGAGCTTTTTGCCGGTCTGTACGCCCGCTATGGCGACTTCTACAAGATCGATCCTCTCCTATTCAGCCCGGCCGAAGTGACGTTCGTGAATCTAAAAACCGGCCGTGCCCGCACCTTCGGTCAGACCGATGCGGCCCTGCTCCGCAAGTCTTTCTTCGGGGAGTGAGCCGATGCGTTTAGGAATCCTCTGCGGTGGCACCGGCTGGCACGTGCAAGATCTCATTCGTGCTACTAAAGCAGATGGGCATGAGGCCGAAGCGATTGATTTCCGAAAAATCTCCGCCGAAGTTCCTGCGAATCCAGCTTGCTTTGATACTTGGCTCGTCCGCACGATGCCCGCCGGATCGCTGGAGCAAATCATCTTCCGGATGGATTGCCTGCACGCGGCTGTCGCTGGGGGTATGGCTGTACTGAATCCACCCCGTGCGCTCGAAACATGCGTCGATAAATTCTTGACGACGGCCCGCTTAGGAGAGGCCGCCGTCCCCATACCGCGCACCATTTGTACCCAGACTGCCGACGATGCGATGCATGCCTTCAACACCCTAGGTGGAGACATCGTTGTCAAACCGATCTTCGGTTCGGAAGGGCGAGGGATGGTGCGTCTCACCGATAAAGAAGTGGCCTGGCGGACATTTCACGCGATCGAGCAAACTGGCGGCGTTCTCTATCTCCAGCGGTTCATTCACCATCCCGGTTGGGATGTACGCGTATTCGTCCTCGGCGATCGCGTGCTCACTTCAATGAAGCGTTATGGCCATGGCGACTGGCGCACCAACGTCGCCCAAGGCGGAACGACAGAGCCATGTGAACTCGCCCCCGCCCAACAGAAATTGGCGCTCGATGCCGCCCGTGCCACCGGGGCCATTGTCGCAGGGGTCGATCTCCTGTGCGATGAAGTCGGCAGTTGGTACGTGATCGAAGTCAATGCCGTCCCGGGTTGGAAAGCCCTGGCAGCGACGTGCGACATCGACGTTGCGGCCGCAATCATCCGCTTCGCCTCCGAGGAACGTTGATGGATGCTGCTCTCGCGGCTCATACCGCATGCGTCTGGGAAGTGTTGGCCCGAAAGGTCGGCAACGTCCACCCCGGCGCGGGCTTCACCAATCTGACGTATCTCGACTTCATTCACTCGGCCGGGGCGTTGATGAAAGCGCTGGTCGAATGCGACGGCGTCGGCGAAACGATCCTGCGCGCCGTTCAATTACGGCGGGAGGTCACGCCGTCGAACACGAACCTCGGGATCATCTTGCTATTGGTTCCACTGGCGAAATCCGAGAACCGAGAGCAACTTGAAACACTCCTGGCGTCGCTGACCGTCGGCGATGCCCGATTCGCATTCGAAGCCATCCGCACTGCGTCGGCTGGTGGTTTGGGTACTGTTCCTGAACAATCGGTGGCCGTAGAGCCGACGATGACGTTGCTCGAAGCGATGCGGCTCGCCGAGGATCGGGACAGGATCGCCAAGCAGTACGTCACCGGCTTCGCGGATATCTTCGACTTCGGCGTGCCGCATCTACTGAAGGCCTTTGAACATTTCGGATGTATCGAAGCCGCTATCCTCGATTGCCAACTCCGCTGGTTGGCCGAGTACCCCGACTCACTCATCGCCCGCAAATGCGGGATGCCGACGGCACTCGAGGTGCAAATACTGGCGCGGGAAGCCCTCACTGACAATGGCTTGTCATCTGCGAGCGGCCGTGCCAGTTGTGTCCGACTCGACGCTTCTCTCCGCAGCGACGGCAATCGTCTCAACCCCGGAACCACCGCCGACCTCGTCACGGCGTGCCTGTTCATCGCTCTCCGCGAGAATAAATTGAAAACCACGGATCCGTTCCCCTGGCTCGTCACCGATTGGTTGTGATTCCCATGCTTGCCGAACGCTTTTCCATCCGCGTCAGTAAGGATTACTTCCTCTTCTGTTGCGCGCACTTCATCACCTACAACGGCGACGATTGCGAGCGCTTGCATGGCCACAACTACCGCATCGCCGTGGAAGTCGGCGGCCCGCTCGACCCGAATCAGTACGTGTTTGATTTCGTGGCGCTCAAGCGGAGAACGCAATCCATCGTGGATGAACTCGATCACCATATGTTGCTGGCGATGGAGAACCCGCTGTTGCCCGTGGCGGAGCAGGGGGATAATCTCGTGGTGAAGTTCGGCACGAAAATGTGGAGCTTTCCCAAGGAAGATTGCGTTCAGCTAGCTATTGCGAATACTACGACGGAACTTTTGGCGAAATGGTTCGCGGGGCGGTTGACAACGGAATTGGAAAAGCAGTACGGTTACACGCCCAAGGTGATGCGAGTCGAAGTCGAAGAAGCCACCGGGCAATCGGCGACCTACGCGATCACTCGTTGAAGAAATCGGAGACGACTCAACTGATATGTCAATTTTTGGTAATCGCTCGAATCGCCGCCGATGCTCGACTTCCAGCTCTCGACGCTTGCGAATGTGGGTGCTGTGTGCACAACTCGGCCAGTGGTTTCAAATCCGATCGAGGACGGCAGGCAATTGTATCGGCGAAAGCTTCGGCAATGTAAAAGTCCGGATCCACCGCAAGGCGGTGCAGTAGGGTGAAATCTCGCAAATCCATACTTGGTATCAATGCCAGAATGACATCATTTGTTTCGCGGTCGAATCCCTTTTCGTACATGTCCTCGATCAGTCGACTCAATCCGCATTGATCCGTAACCACGATGCCACTGTCCGGATGAACCTCTCTGATCGAATCGCCGGTCGCTACTGCCGTCTGGGAAGCCTCAACGAATGCCGAAAGTGTCGGGAAGACGATTCGGGTCACGCCATCATGGTCAAGGTAGAGCACGGTTCCATCGCAGGGTTTCATCGACAAGTAGATGTGGTGATTACTCGTATTTGGGTCATCGAGTATTACCCCGCCCAGTGCAGCGACCACAGGGTGAAATGAGCGGAACTCTTTCGTCATCGTCTGAGATTCATCAATCGTCAACGGGTGTATTTCTTCATCAAAATGGCCACGTAGATCGGCGATCAAAACAGATTGTTCGAAGTAATCGACGATCTCGTCGGGGACTACTTCGAACAATTCACCAAGTTTCGCTGCGGTAGTACTCACGCTTTCGCCACATCTTTCCATTGGTGCGTCTTCGCCGACTCGAGCACTGCGTCCAAAACCAGTTGCGTTTCGAGCGCATCGCGGAAAGTCGGGCTGGCCGGCTTGCCGGTGCTGAGGCCTTGGAGGAAGTCCGCCACTTGGTGCGTGAAGCTGCTGTCGTAGCCGATGGCAAGCCCGGGCACCCACCAGTTGGCCATGTACGGATGATCCGGACTGTTGTCCGTCACGTGGATGCTTTTCCAGCCGCGGATTTTCGATTCATCTTTGTAATCGAAAATTTGCAAGCGGTGCAAGTCGTGCAAATCCCAGGCGATCGACATGTTCTCCCCGTTGATCTCCAAAGTGTACTGGGCCTTGTGCCCGCGCGCATAACGGGTGCTCTCGAAGTTGGCGAGCGATCCGTTGGCGAACTTGCCGAAGAAGGTACACGCGTCGTCGATGGTGATCTGTTCCATTTTTCCCGTGAGTGCGTGCTGCCGTTCCTTCACGAAGACTTCGGTCATAGCGCAGACGGAACTCAAGCTGCCGTTGAACCAAAGGGCCGTGTCGATGCAATGCGCCAGCAAATCACCCGAGACCCCGGCCCCAGCGGCGGCGGCGTCCAAGCGCCAGAGGCCTTGTCCACCCTGGGGCAGTTCCGCATTGATCGTCCAATCTTGGAGGAACTTGGCGCGGTAGTGGAAGACCTTGCCCAGCCGGCCTTCATCGATGAGCTTCTTGGCCAAGCTGACGGCCGGGATGCGACGATAGTTGTACCAGACCATGTTCGCCACTTTGGCGGCTTCCACGGCCGCCACCATCGTCCGACCCTCCGCCGCGTTCATCGCCAGCGGCTTCTCGCAGAGGATCATCTTCCCGGCGGCGGCGGCGACGATCGCCATCTCGGCATGCAGATTGTTCGGCACGCAGATATCGACGGCGTCGATATCCGGACGCGCGATCAACTTCCGCCAATCCGTTTCGATCGACTCGTAACCCCACTGGTCGGCGAACACTTGCGCTTTGGCCGCATCGCGGGCGCAGGCCGCCTTCAAAATCACTTGGAAGTCGCTCGGAAAAAACTGGCCCACTTGCTTATAGGCATTCGTATGGGCGCGTCCCATAAAGCCGTAGCCAATCATGCCGACGCGGAACGGTTTCTTGGTCATAAAAGCAAAAACCTCGGAGCGTAGAAGAGGGAGAGAGTCAGTTCGGATCTTCTTCGGGTGGCATCGGCTCGGAAAACAAAACGGCGAGCGATAGCGAAAAACCGGGAAGGACTGCTTCTGCCGTGAGCGAATCCGCGAGAGTCAACGCCCGAACGGTTCCGTCGAGCCAATGAATCTTTGCGGTTTCGCTTTCAGGGTCGATGAACCAAATCACGGCGATGCCGAGGCTCTGATATTCGTCTAGCTTGCGTTCCATTTCTTGAACCGTGTTCGCTTCGCTGAGTACTTCCACCGCCAGCCCCGGCACCACGCCCCACACCTTGGTTTTTGGCATGCGACGCCCGGGGAGATTCGACCAAGGGGTAAACGTAACGTCGGGCATCCGGATGTTCTTTGCCAGCATGCGATACAACCCGTCCGGACTGGTTAAGGTGCCGAGGTTGTGCTGTTGTAAAAAAACGAATAAAGCCCCGATGATGGATGATGTCAAAAAGGACTCTCTTGTTCCCACCGCTTTCTCCACGAGGGTTCCGTCGATGAGTTCGTACAGCCGCTTGTTGCCACCGTCCAAATGCCGGATCACGTCCGCCTCCGTGGCCGTGCCCGGTAGCGGATCCATGCGGATGCGATCGAGCGGCACGAACCCCAAGCGTTCGTGCAAATCGGCCAGCGTTTCGGGGGCTTCGAGTGCGATCATAAAGTTCTCGCGGGTGATTCGTTGGCGATTTATACGGCGGCGTACTTCTCACGCATCTTGTCGAGGTACTTCTTACTCTGCGCGGTCACGTCCCAGGCGTTGGGCCAGAAGCACAGGTCGACGCACCACCAATCGCTCGGCACGCCCGCCGCTCGGATCGCCGGGATCAGTTCGTCGAAATTCAATTGGCCGGTGCCGAACGGGTTGTGGGTCGAGGTGTTGTGCTCGTTCAAACTCCCGTCGCTGTCGATCAGGTGGATGTGGGTGATGTTGCCCCGGAGTTTCTCCAGCAGTTCCATCGCCCCGCCCGGCAGCGTCTCTTTGACCCCGATTTGGTTGGCCCCCACTGCGGCGCACATGTGGGCGTGGCAGGAGTCGTAGAGCACGCCGAAGTTCGGGTTGTTCCGCTTCACACGGACTTCATCCACCAGTGCGAGAATCTCGCTCGGCTTGTTGATCGGGAAGCCCGGTTCGAATTCCCAACAGATGCGGATGTTTTTCTGCGCGGCCAGTTTGCTGCAAAGGTCGAACGCTTTCACCGCCCGCGCGAACGCGAGTTCGTTGGTGACTTGGCCGGACTGAACCACCGTGATCGGTTCGACGGTATCGACGCGGATGCAGTCGATCCCCAGATCGTCGGCGAACATAACATTCTTGGCGAACGCGGCGATGAACGGCCCGCTGTCTTCGACAGTCAACATTTTCTGGCTCCAAAGATCGGCGGCCAGTGCCGAGAACTTCAAGCCATGAGCTTCCACATCTTTGCGGAGTTTGGCGCGGCTCTCTTTGGTAGGGTGGCTATCCGGGCTGGGGTGCGGGCTGAAGCCGCCGAGTTCGACGCCGTCGTAGCCGAGGTCTTGGAGCTTGTGCAGGATCGTGTGGAAGTCGTTTGTCGGCACTTCTTGATTAAAGATGTACGCCCAAGTGCCAATGGAGATGCGTGCTTTTGGCATCGATAAACCTCGCGGGGAAGGGTAACACAACAGGACTTCTTCTGTTGTATGCCACTTTCCTGCGAAGGCTTCACTTGAAGAAGTGAAGCCTGCCCTTCGCTTACTTCTCTCCCTCTTTCATCAGCGTTCGATACATCGCGATGTCGGCGGGGTGAACCGATTGTTCTTTCAAACCTTTCTCCTTCGCCTGCTGAAACGTCTTGGCCGCTTCTTCTCGGCGTGGAGGCGTTTGCCCCTGCATCGTCAGGGCCAAGTGGAACATCCGCAGTGGGGTCTTCTCTTGCGAAAGCGCTTGTAGCAGGTCGCGTTCGGCCGCTTCGTACTGCCGCGCGGCAATCTTGATCCGCGCCCGGGTATCCAACAATTCGCCCGTCAGGCCGATCTCTTGCACCGCCTTTTCCAGTAACTCGCCAGCACGGTCGGCTTTCTGCGGGTTGGCCGCGAGCAACCAGGCCAGGTTGTTGAGGGCGAACACATTTCGATCCTCGATCACCAGCACATCCTCGTAGGCTTTCTCCGCCAACGTGGAATTCCCATGCAAATGGTAGAACTCAGCCTCGTTGAGCAAGACGGGAATCGATCCCGGCTCGCCATTCTTGGCCAACGTCAACCATTCTTGAATGGTCGCGATCTGCGAAGGTGTCGTGGTTCCGGAGCGGAGCACCGCGAGCCCAGCCATCACTTTGACCCGCATCGGCAGCGTTTTAGAATGTCTTTCGATCTTTGCAAATGCCTCAGTCGTTCGGTCATCCGCAGCGAGCAACCCGGCAGCCGCCACAACCGCTTCGGGCCGATTTGCAAATACGGATTCGTACTTGTCGACTGCGGCATTCGTCATCGCCCGGCCAAGTTCCGTCCGGCGAACTTTCGGGGAACGAGCCAGTTCATCAAGCAATTCTGCCGCACGAGCGTACCGCAATTGCAGATCGCCAGGGGAATTGTTGGCCGTGCGGGCGTACGCATTAGCCAATGCAAGAGATCGCTCCGGCTGGCCGTTGCGGTTCTCGTAGCGAGCCACCGCGGCAACCGCGCGAAACTCCGTGGGGAATTTCTCGAGCAACCGTTTGGCACAACCGTCAGCGAATTCGCGGTCTTCCGGTTCGCTCGCTTCCTCCAAACCCGCAATGAAATATTCGATGTTATTTTTATCTTGATCCAAAAGCTCGAGCAACAGTTTCCGGCCTTGAACTCGCCCCTCTCTTTCACCGGATGTTCGGCACATCTGAGCCAACAAAAATTGATCGCGTGGATCCTTCGTCTCGACAACGACTCCACGCAGAATCGCGATGGCTTGGGCAATCACTTGCTTCCGATCATCGCTTTCGAGATGCCGAGATAGCCCGGCGAGAACGGCGGCCGTCGCCCGTTTTTCATCGGTGGTTTCACCGGGCGAATTGTCTTTGCTCGACAGCAACTCTTTGGCACGTTTGCGGTCGAGTGGATTCCCCTGCGATACGTACAACATCGCCAAGTTCCGCCGCGCCCACGCCAAGTCCCCTTTCGCACGGTTGGGGCCTCCCAAGTACGTTTCCAGCAAGATGATCGATTCCCGACGTTGGTAACGCGACAGCTTTACCGCCAAGCTAGCTTGGGTGAATTGGCGCTGTTCTGCTTCCGTTTTCAGCTCCGGCTTCCAGGTTTTCGGCGTAACCGATGATTCTGCAATCGAGGCAAGCAGCACGACATACTGGGGCGCTGGCAATTTGAGTTTCGCTCGTTCCAGGACGGCTGTCATCGAAGTCGCACCGGATTGGAATCGAGCGAGTCGCAACCAATCGTCGATGGTCGCGCGGGGGGCTTGCACGGCACGTTCGTAATTCTCCCCCGCTTCGGTCGTTTGGTTCAAGGCCTCGTAACTTTCCCCGAGCCAAGCGAACTCGCCGACATTCCCTTCGTTCCATTTCTTGGCGGTCTCCAATAGTTTCTTAGCGGATCCCTCGTCGAGCGATTTGAAGCTTTGGTGGATCACCCGCTGGAACGGTTCGCCACTCCAACGATAGTCTTTGGCGAGTGCTTCCACAGTTTTTTCGAAAGGCCCACCAGGTTGACTCGCCTGGAAGGCGATCCTCACTTGGATCGGTTCAAATCGAGTCGGTTCCAGCAACACAGCCCGATCAAAGTACTCCCCGGCGGCAGTCGCATTCCCTTGCAACAGTTGCAGGCGACCCAACGCCACGCACACATTCGCACGATCGGGTTTCGCCCCGTACCGTTTCACCAGTTCGTCGCAAATGGCAGCAGCTTCGGAAAGTTCTTTCTTGGCTAGGACATCCCAAGCACGTCGCAGCAACTCGGTCTCCGCACCTTGCGGCAGCTTGTTCAGTGCGGCCTCGGCTTCCGCTCTCATCGGCACGTTGTTCAGTTTCCCAGCCAGTTCGTAAACAGATTCCCAGACCGATGCATCAGTGAAGCGACGACCCGCCAAACGACGGTAGGTTTTCAGCTTCCCGGCATCGTCACCCAAGCGGTCGTAAATATTCAGGAGACCATCCAAGAGGCGCTGTTGGTCGATGTCCGGCCAAGTGTCGATCTGGCCGGCGAGCCGGTCAATACTTCGCAGCTTCGCGGGATCTTTGATGTATAACGTTGCTCGGGCCAAACGCAAATCCGGGCCGTCACCGGCAATCGCCTGGGCTTCGTCAAGTATCGCCAAGCCGGCGGGGACGCCCGCTAGATCGGCCAGTGTCGTAGCCAAGGTGCCCCACAATTTCACGTCGGTCGGCCGTTTGTACGCCTCTTCCCGAAGTAGAGCAGCGGCTTTGTTCAAATTGCCCCGTGAGGTGGCCACCTCCGCTCGGAGCAGGACACCATCCGAATTTGACGTTCCGAAATGTGAGGTCACTTCGGCGTTGGTGAACGCTTCGAGAGCGTCCCACTGGGCCGATGTGGCTGGAGTCGACTGCGTTCGCAATTGATTCGCCCGCATCTTGATCAGTGTCGTCCGGGTTCCGGTGCTAGCATAATTCGACTTCGCCGCGCGATCATATTCTCGAATCGCTTCGTCGAATTTCCCGGCATTTAAATGCACCCGTCCAAGTGCCTCAAGACCAGCTAAATGTTGGGGGTCGCTGTTCGTCAATAAAGTGAGGCAGATCAGTTCCTCCGCAGCGTTCCCTTTACGGCGATAACATTGCGAGAGCAGTAAATTGGTCTGATTTTCCAAACCGGTCAGCCCGATCGTGTCACTCCGAAGCGCGAGTAAAATGGGGATCGCTTCGTCCCAATGGTCTTCCCGCATCGCCAGCCGCCCGCGGATGTACTTGGCTTGCATCTGGGCTTCTTTCGTCGTCCGTGCTTCCAGCTTCACCAAAATACCCCGGCTGCGCTCGGTCTCGCCCAATTGCACGAGTAAGTCGGCGAGGGGGACGAGCAACTCAAAACTATTCTCCACCGGCACCCGCTCCAAAGCCCCTTCCAGTACTGCCACCGCAGAACCGATGTTGCCGCGGTTGAGTTCGAGCCAAGCGAGATTGCGGACGAACCGGGGATCTTGCGGATAGACGCGCAACCCCGTCGCCAACAGATCGGCGGCGACGGCGATGTCCGGGCCACGCTGCAACTGTTCGGAGAGCAGCAGTAACGCGTCCGGATGATGCGCCTCGAGTTCCAGAGCTTTTCGCAAATCGACGATGGCATTCTTAAGTGGGACACCTTTGCTCTCTTCGCTCATGGTGGCGAACGCCGCCCGGCTGATGTAGGACTTCGGATCGTTCGGCCGGGCCGCGATCAGTCGATCCAAAACCAGTTTCGCTTCGGCCGGTCGTTGTTTGTCGCGCAGCAAATAGGTGGCGAGGAGTTGGTACGCTTGCGTTTGATTCGGGTCGAGCCGGATCGCTTCGTTCAGACTCTTTTCCACAGTCTCACTCGGAAGTTGCAATGCCGTTTGCGCCGTCGCCAGACTGAGCCATAACTCAGCATCTTCCGGGAACTCTTTCAACAGCGTCTCCGCGTGCGTCTCCGCGTCGGTGTTGCGACCGAGAGTCAACGATAACTTCAACGCTTCGCGGCGGATAGCGTGTCGATTCGGATCGGTGCGCAAAATCTTTTCGTAGAGCAGCAGCAAATCGAAGGCGTAACCGCTCACGGAACCGCGGGCCTTGATGAGTTCGGCCAGTTGCTCTTGGGCGTCGACATCCAGGGGGCGGAATTCGAGATATTGCCGCAAGTAGCTGATCGCCGCATCTTTTTTGCCGGCCTCAGCCGCACGCACCGACTGACGCTTGAGCGCATCGGGAATCCGGCGGGCTTGCAGTGCATGGGCACCAGCCAAACTTCCGGCAACTAGCCCCAAGGCGAGAAGCATTTTGAAGAGAAAGCGCTTGTTGATCGTTGGCAGCATCAGTCCGCGTCCTTGCGGGGTCGAATCGGTGAAGTATCCCAGTGTAAATTTTGCCGAGGGCATCCGTCAACCGCAACTGTCCGATTTGGGATCGTGAATTTGGAGAGTTTCGGGGCTTCAGGGGAGAAACGGGCCTTGTGGGATTCCGATAATTTGGTCACAGTAGGCTTTTCGGTCGAAACGGGAGTTCAGGAATGAACGGGCCTCAGGTCGTGTTGGAACTGATCCGCGATCGCAAATTGGCATCCGGGCGACTCCGAGGTGTATTTCATTTGGTCATCGCTCGCAAACTCGCCCGCACCGATGGAACGCTGCTTTCCACGGGCGTCACTTGGCGGGAATTGTCGCAGTTGCTCAAATCACTGAAATTTGATCGCGAATTGGTCAAGGAACTCGGCACCGATCCCGATTTGCTCGCCCCGAAAGACCGGGAGAAATTCTGGTACGCCGCCATCAGTCTGGCCAAGGTCGATTCCCCGCAAGCCCGCCGCGAAGCCGAAGATCTCATCGAACAGCTGAAGCCACTCGGGATCGTCGCGGTTTCGACATCGGCAGTTCCACTGCCACCGATTGTTTCAGCGCCGAATGTCGAAGCAATTGAACAAATTGTGCCGGCGACACCCAAACGCAAAAAGAAGTAGCGAAGGCCTCTAGTGGTTCATTGCAGCTGAATCGTCGGGTAAAGCTTCTTCAGTTTGATTCGGGCTTTGGCGTTGGTGAACTGCCACACGACTTTCACCACCGCCGCGTTCCGTTTCTGCTGCCACGCGGCGACTTCCTTGCGGAGAGTC
>JANXWE010000310.1 GCA_025351325.1 Fimbriiglobus sp. | reverse complement strand
TGGGCCGTCCGTTCGATTTGCAGGAAGGCCGTGGCCTGCGGCCGAGCGAGCGGATGGTTCTCCTGCTTGCGGAGGACGGCCAGCACCTCGTTGGCGACCCGTTCGAGTTCTTCCGGCGACGGTTTTGCGAAGGGCACGGGCGGGCAGCCTGGGGTAAGATTTTCTAGCCGTCTCACGACGACAAAAAAGAAAATCCCGCCCACTGGATACCACCTCCCAAACTTTCTTGCAAAGCGAGTCCTGCACCCCGCTCGCTCTCCCTCCATACGGGTGTAGCAACGGATCTTGGAGTCCAGATGAAGAGGGACGCGGATGACGCGGAAAAAGGCAGGATCAAGAGGATCAGAAAAAAATTGATTTCTCTCCTATCCTCTTCATCTCGGGTCTCATCCGCGTCATCCGCGTCCCTTTTGGTTTTTAAAGACTCCAAGATCCGTTGGCGCACCCCTCCAGACTTCCACCTTGCCCGAATTGTGCCAACTGGCTATATCCGTTTGCTATGCGGAATTTCATGCGGGTGTTGCGATTGTCGTGGGCGTACCGGGCCCGAATTCTCGTTTCGGGTGTGGCCGCGCTGTTCGTGGCTCTCTTTTGGAGCCTGAACCTCTCCGCCGTCTACCCGGTGCTGCAAATCCTCAGCGCCGATAAGAACTTGCAGCAGTGGGTCGCCGAGCAGATTGATCAGAATCAAAAGAAGGCCGAGGACGAAAAGCGGATCGCGCGGATCGAGGTGCTGCGCGGCCAACTCAAAGCGATCGAGGCCAACCCGAACGCCCCGGACAAGGATAACACTATCCGGCGGAACCTCCGCGAACTGGCCGAACTCGAAGGTGAGATCAAAGAGTACAGCTCGAAGGCCTACCGCTACAAACTCCTCCAAGCGAACGTCATCGTCCACCTGCCGACGGGGCGGTTCCAAACCTTCGTGCTCATCGTGATCGCCCTGATCGTCAGCATCGCCCTCAAAGGGATCTTCGAGTTCATTCAAGAAACGCTCGTCGGAGTCGTCGTCCACCGCACACTCTTCGACTTCCGGAACCTGTTCTTCCGCTCGGCTATCCACCAAGACGTCCACCAACTCGGCGAAGCGGGCACCACCGAACTGATGTCCCGGATCACCAACGACATGGAGCAACTCGGCAACGGCATGAAGATGCTCTACGGCCGGGTGATGCTGGAACCACTCAAGATGCTCGGTTGTATCATCGGGGCCTGCATCATCAGTTGGCAACTCACGTTCATGTTCGTGATTGTCGTACTCATCGCCGTGGTGACGCTGAACAAAGTGAGTCGGTCGATCAAGAAAGCGGCGCGGCGCGTACTCGAGCGCATGAGCATGCTGTACAAGGTGCTGAAGGAGTCGTTCGACGGGCTGAAACTGGTGAAGGCGTTCGCCCGCGAGAGCCACGAGCGCCGCCGCTTCCGCGCGGCCAACATGGATTATTACAAGCGCACGATCCGCGTCATCCGCATCGACTCCGCCGTCGGGCCGCTGCTAGAAACCCTCGGGGTCATGGCCGTGAGCTTGGCTCTGGTGGCTGGGGCCTACTTGGTACTCGAACAGAAAACTCACATTTTCGGGCTGCGGATGATCGATGATCCTCTCGGTTTCGAGGCGCTCATCACGCTGTACATGTTCCTGGCGACCATCGCCGATCCGGTGCGGAAGCTGAGCAGCGTCTACACCAAAATGCAGTCCGGCATGGCCGCCGCGGATCGGATCTACGCCCTGCATGATCGCGTGCCGAGTATCCGGCCGAACGCCGACGGCCCGCGGCTGCCGGCGTTCGCCGAGAGCATCGAGTTCCGCAACGTCTGCTTCAGCTACCACCCTGGCCAGAGTGTGTTGAACGATGTGAACCTCACCGTCCTCGCCGGTGAAACGGTGGCGTTCGTCGGGCCGAACGGCTGCGGGAAATCGACTCTGCTCGGATTGCTGCCGCGATTCTACGACCCCGATCATGGTTCGGTGTTAGTCGACGGCGTGCCGCTGCACGAAGCCAACTTGCGCAGCCTGCGGAAGCAGCTCGGCGTGGTGACACAAGATACGGTTCTGTTCGACGACACCATCGCCAACAACATCGCTTATGGGAAACCGGGTGCGACACCAGATGAAGTGGAAGCGGCCGCGAAGAAGGCCCATGCCCACGAGTTCATCATCACGTTGACGGCCGGCTACCAGACCCGCACCGGCGACATGGCGGCTTCGAAATTGTCCGGCGGGCAGAAGCAGCGGATCGCCTTGGCACGGGCGATCTTGCGCGACCCGCGCATTTTGATCCTGGATGAGTTCACCAGTCAAATCGACGGCGAAAGTGAAGCCAAGATCCACGAAGCGCTGCGTGAATTCGTCGTGGGTCGGACGACGTTCTTGATCACCCACCGGCGTAGCACACTGGAACTCGCCAGCCGAATTGTGGTGATGGAAGAAGGCCGCATCCAGGCGATGGGCACCCACTCCGAGCTGCTGCTGAGCAGTCCGACTTACCGCCGGTTGTACGACAACGGCGAAGCCGGCCCGCGGGCGTCGACTCTGTGAACGTCGTGATTCGTTTTGCCCAACCCGAAAAATAAGTGCGATCCGGGTAGTCCGCATCCGGCTCCCATTCTACTATCAGAATGAGGAGGCCCGATGCGGATACTGGTCGTCGCAGACATTCACGCCAATCGTGCGGCCTTGGACGCGATTTCGGAGCCGCACGACGTTTGCCTGTGCCTCGGCGACACCGTGGAATACGGCCCAAATCCGGCGGCGTGCGTGGATTGGGTACAACAGCACGCGGATCACAGTGTGCGTGGGAATCACGATCACGGCGTCGTTCAGAACGTCGATCTTTTCGGCGTCGGTGGCTTCCGCTACCTCACGATGGTGACGCGGCCACCGACCCTGGCGGCGTTGACACCATCTCATCGCCGGTATCTCGCCAGCCGACCAACGACACAGATGCTCACTTTGGGGGGCAAGAGATTTTTGCTCGTGCATGCGACCCCGCGTGACCCGCTCGACGAATACACTCCCAGTGACCGGAAAGCTTGGGAACCACGGCTAGTCGGGGTCAAAGCCGACTTCGTGTTGGTCGGTCATACCCATCAGCAATTCACGTTTGAAATTGGCACCACGACGCTGCTCAACCCTGGCAGTGTGGGTTTGCCACGCGATGGCGATCCCCGTGCCCGCTACGCGATCATCGAAGACGGCGTCGTGCAGTTGAAGCAAGTGGAATACGCGATTCCGGAGACCACCGCCGGTGTCGAAGCGATGGAGATCGACCCGCGTGCCAAGGCCATGCTCGCCGATGTGTATCGCCACGGCAAGTACATGAACGGAAATGGCAACGGCAATGGCCAGTATGGCCCCGAACCGAGTTAAATTCGACCCGAAAATCTGAAAACTGCAAAAACTGAGTTCCTCTTCATGCAGCGGTTGTGATACAGTCCGTTTTGCTCCATCACCCCGAATTTGCCGAGGTTCAAACATGTCGGAACGCGGAACTCTCTCCCGCCGTGGATTCATGGGCCAATCGCTGGCCGGGCTGACGGCCCTCGGCTTGCCCCTGTGGTATGCCCGCGAGGTTCACGGTGCCCAGGTTGCGACGCAGATCGCCCGGGTCAAAAAAGAAGGTGACAAGCTCAACATGGGCTTCATCGGCATCGGCAGTCCGCAAAGCCGCAACCGGGCCTTGTACGGGGCCGCACGGAACTTCAAGCAAGTCAATTGCATGGCAGTCTGCGACGTCGACACTCGGCACCTCGCCAGCGCCAGCGCGATGCTCAAAAAGGACAAGTACGAACCGACGGAGTACAAGGATTTCCGCGAAGTCTGCGGGAACAAAGAGATCGACGCGGTCTGCATCGCCGTCCCCGATCACTGGCATGCCCTCGTGGCACTCGAAGCTCTGAAACAGGGTAAGGACGTTTACTGCGAGAAGCCGCTGACGCTGACCATCAACGAATCGCTCGCGCTGATGAAAGCCGTCAAGGAATCCAAGCGTGTGCTGCAAACGGGCAGCCAGCAGCGCACCGAAATGGGTGGGATGTTCCGCTTCGCAGCCGAAATTGCCCGCAGCGGTCGACTCGGTAAGATCAAGAGCATTGAATGCCGCATCGGCGGTAGCCCACAATCGGGTGCGATCCCCGAAATGGAACCGCCGAAAGAACTCGACTGGGACATGTGGCAAGGGCCGGTGGCCAAGGCCCCGTATCGGATGTCGAAGGACGGCAAGAAGACGAACTGCCATTACGAGTTCCGCTGGTTCTACGAGTACAGCGGCGGCAAAATGACCGACTGGGGCGCCCACCACATCGACATCGCCCAGTGGTGCCTCGGCATGGACGGCAGCGGGCCGACGGGCATCGAAGCCATCGACGTCAAAGAGCCGTACAGCAAGGGCGACGGCTACAACTGCCACGAGCAGTTCAAGGTGAAATACACCTATGCCAACGGCTCCGAAGTGATCGCCATGGACGGTCGCGGGACCGACGTGAAGGGGTTGGTGAACAAAGACGGCAACGCCCCGAAGAACCGGGATGGCAAAGCCCAAGAGATGACTTCGGGCAGCGAAAACGGCGCGATGATCTTCGGTGAGACGGGCACGGTGTTCGTCAGCCGGGGCTCGCTGTTGGCCAGCGATCAGAAGATCCTCACTGAGCCAATGAAAGACATGCCGATGCTCTATCCGAAGCGGCCCACCGACCACATGGGCAACTTCCTCGATTGCATCAAAACTCGCGAGACGCCGATTTGCGGCGTCGAAATCGGCGGCGGTTCGGTGATCGTTTGCCATCTCGGGGCGATCGCTCTGCGGATGGGCAAAGGCACCAAGCTGACGTGGGATCCGAAGACACACAAGTTCACCGGCAACGATCAAGCCAACGCGATGCTCAGCCGCGAGTACCGCGCCCCGTGGAAGTTGGAAGCGTAACGCCTCGGGACTTTGATAACTTGGAACGTGTCGATCAGTTCGAAGCTGATCGACACGTCGGGATGCACTTTTTTACCGGAAGTCTCTTGACATCACTTCGCAGACGATTCAAACTCTTCATTCATTCTTCACAACTGTTTGCAGAGGTTTCTCCCATGACCCTGCCATTGCGTCGTCGGTGCGGATTCACCCTCGTCGAGTTACTGGTCGTCATCGCCATCATTGCGTTGCTCGTCGGGTTGCTGCTGCCAGCCGTGCAGAAGGTGCGGGAAGCGGCGGCCAAAGCGAGCTGCCAGAACAACATCAAACAACTTGGACTCGCGGTCCACGGGCACGCGGCGGCCAACCAAGAGAGTTGGCCGGTCTACTTCGGTGTGCAAAGTTCCCCGACCTATCCCTGGTATCCGCCGGAGAATCGCACGAAGATCTACGGCGGCTGGTTCGCGCACATTCTGCCCTACGTCGAACAAGACAACGTCTACCTCAAGACGGTCAATCAGATTCAACAGTCCGGAATGAACGAGCCCGTGCAGTCGCCTCCGCAAACCTACAACGGAGGTTCCGGGATTACGTGCGTCGAGTACAACGGCTACACCTACTGCTACCAAGACGGAACGTGGGGCGGCGGCGGAACGTGGGTGCCCAACGGCATCTGGATCGATGGCATTCACGATGCCACTTACAAGGTGCTCCAGTGCAAGTCGGATCCGTCGGCCACGACGAACGGATTACTCGACGACCGCTACTGGGGTGGCACCAACTATGTGGCCAACTACAACTGTTTCGCCAAGCAGCCCGAGTACGGTACTTGGTCCGGCCCGATGCAGACTCTGCACATCACGGACGGCACCTCGAACACCATCGCTTTCGGTGAAGCGTACCAGAACTGCGACCGCCTCAGCCGCATTGCCCTGTATTCGTGGTACTACCACAACTTCGGCCTGAACTGGTATCAACAGGCGAACACCGACATGTTCCAAACGCACCCCGCGACGGCCGATTGCATGAACTGGCGGGCCCAATCGGGCCACACCGGTGGCATGAATGTTTGCATGGCCGACGGTTCGACTCGATTCATCCGGACCGGTGTTTCGCAAGAGACTTGGACGCGGTTGATGCTCCCGAACGACGGCCTGACCATCGGGGGGGATTGGTGATGCTGCGGTTCCTCCCATTGGTCGGTGCGATCATTTTGATGGGTTGCAGCAAGCCGCCCGCGACGCGTAACGCGGTGACCGTGTCCGGACAAATGCTCGACGCCGGCGGGAAACCGCTCGCACTGAAAGTGGTCAGTTTCAATCCGCAAGAGCGCGACCAAAAGAACAATTCGTCGGGCACCGATGCCCAGGGGAAGTTCACGTTGAAGCTGGTGCCGGGGAAGTACCATGTGACGGTCGCGGAAGCGGCCCGCGCCGCCGCTGCGGACGGTACGGCCGGCGGAGTCACCGCCCCGGATAAAGCCGGAAAAATGGGTGGTATCCCTATCCAGTATCGCAACCCCAACGAGACGCCTTGGCACATCACCATCCCGGACGAGGGTCAGGTGGATCTCGTGTTGCAGATCGGGAAGTAGTGCAGGGGGTCATTCGGCGTAGGGGCACAACGGATGGACAACAGCTCACACGATCGCCGTACGGCCGCACTGGCGGCGTACGAAGCTGGTCAGTTATCCGAGGCGTATCGGCTGTGTCTCCCATTCGCCGAAGCCGGGGACGTGGAGGCTCAAAGCCGAGTTGGGGCGCTGATGCTGTACAGTTTTCACCGGTACGAGAGCTTTGAACAGCTGAACTCTGACACAGGGCCGATCTTCGATGAAACCACGACATCGGCGGATCGGAATCAGGGTGTACGGTTCCTAGAGGCGGCGTCAGCAGCGGGCTATGGCATAGCGACGTTCAACCTCGCAGGGATATACGTTTCCGGCTACGGCGGCGGGTCGTGGGAAGTTCGCAAGGCGAGGGCGGCCGAGTTGTACACCCTGGCCTACGCGCAGGGGTTCACTTCGTTCGGGTCGCAGACACAGAGCGAGGGTCCTGGGCAACCATACTTGGATATGATGGAGCAGTACACGATTGACAGTGGCCTGCCACTCCCCGGCGAAGACAGTTGATGGGCTGTGAATGATTTGTTTTTGCGAACCGTTGTTCGAGCGGGGTCGTTCTGCAGCAGAGGGTTTGCGGGTGCCGGATGTGTCGGTTGAAATACCGTCTCCCTTGCAAGAGTGCTTCCTGCACTGTGAGGTCGAGTGCGTCCGTGAGTGCTGTGGCATCGACGCCATCACCACCGATCCTGAGGTCATCGCGGCGTGGCGGCGTGTGGCAGGGCCAGCGAAAGTGGCCGATGCGCTGCTCCAGCTTGCCGAGTTGGTGGCTGTAGTCGAGGATCGTACACACAACACGTCGTCGGTGTTCCTCAACCACTACACCTGCGACGAGTCCGCGAGGCAAATGCTACTGGAATTCTTGGCCATATTTCGCACCGGGTTAGCGACCGATATGGGTGGTGTTCGGCGGCAGGAGGGATGACGCGTGCTGACGCCGGATGAACCGAGGCCGAACGAGGAGACGTGGCAGGACGGACTCTACGAACTGTCGGCGGAGTCGTGGGCGGCGATCAGACTGTTCGTCCACGGGGTCGTGTGCTCGTGGGTCGTGAACCGCAGGGGCCAACCGTTCGGCGTGCGGGAGCTGGTCGGCTGGCCCAAAGATGGATGGGCGGACACCCCGATGCGGGTACTGCTGGATCCCACCCAGGATCGCAGCGACTTCTACGAGGCGGTCACCTTGCAACCCATCCTCCGCGAGGTGTTGCGTGCCGATCCGCGGGCCTTCGACTCGTCCCTGACTCGGTTATACGGCGGTCATCGGTGGCAAGAGACGCTCTACCGTTGGGTGGACACGTCAGCGGGAGTCGACGTCGAGGGCAAGTAGATTTCGCGTGGGTTGAAGTCTGTTCTGCTGCGGCTGCGCGGGGTCATTCGGCGGCAGAGGGGGCCCAGTGGTGAAGCGTTTGCACCTGCCAAGCGTGATCGGTTCGAGATCAAGGAGTTTCATACCTGCCATCGAATGATGGAAGTGGAAGATGTCGCGTGGCTTCAGCATAATTGTGTTGAGCCACGCCGGGCGTGGAACGACAAGGCAATTACGGCTGTGAAGATTCGGCGGGTGCGGCATTACCGGACGAAAAAGTTCTTGCCGCAGTGTTGAATGTCGGGTTCTATCCAGCGAAGTGTGAGACGACCAACAACTGCGCGACGTGAGGACTCAACGGATGAGTGCCGGTATCTTGATCGAACTCAGCCCTCGCGCTCGTCGGTATCTCGACACTTTGGAACGGCGTGCAGCCGTTCCAACCGCAGAAGTCGAGTCGATCATTCGGGAGGCCGGCTTCCCGTGCTTCGCCCCTTGGTTGGCCTTCCATGACCGCTACGCAGGATACGTGGAGCAGTCGACCTCCGATTGGTCGATCTGGGGGTTGGCACACCGCGATCCCTACTGGTGGGATGCAAACACGGTCCACATCAAGTCCGAATCGAATGGCCTGAAGTGGTCTATCGCCTGCGCCGATGGACATCCGTCCTGCAACTATCGGTTGGATCACGCGGGGGTCTTCGTGAGTGGCTATTCTGCGGAGTCGTTCGGCATTCACGTTGAGCGGATCGCGCTTGGGTGGGAATTCAAGCAAGGGGGCAAGTTCCGATCTTGGACGACAGCCGAGTTGCGCGACACAGCCTTCCGTGAAGTATTCGAGGAGTGTATCAAGCCCCATCTGGTACCCGAGGCTTCGGATCGCTTTTCCCGCTGCTACCGGACTGACACTTACTTCGTGGAACAATCATCGGAGACCGGATCGCTACAGCGCGGGTTCGAGAGGACAAGCTCGGTCTAGCAAGGTGTTGCAGGGGATGGGTGGGTTCATCTCATTTTGGTTGCTGTATGCGATCCTTGTGCGGCGGTCGCGACTGAGACGGCAGGTCAGCGACGCCTAACTCAGCTTCAGTCGAAGGCGGCCCCTGAACGACATTGTTGGTTCGCAGAGGGTTTCGGGGTGGCCAAGAATTCCGACAAGCGTCTCGTTCTAGCCCGCCGCAAGCAGGAACTCGATCACGCCATCAGGCATGGCTATACGACTGAGGTGATCCACGTGCGGGCCGAGAAGTTGAAGGCGGCAGCCATAGCGGTGCTCAAGAAGTACCACGCCGCCAACTGGGAGTTCCTGCGGGCACGATGGGAAGTTTTAACCGCTGATGAGATCATTGAACTTTCCACCGGGTGGGGGCCGCAACCCACTCATCGCGATGCCCGATTTGGTGAGTCGTGAGTAGAAAGAATAATGACGATAGATGTGCTGTGATGATTGAACCAAAACGACAGTTAACGGCGGGGTATGATTTGTTTTTGCGATTACCGGCGGCAGAGAGCGTCCCAGTGGTGAAGCGTTTGCATCTCCCAAACGTGATCGGGTGTGCGTTTGGGTTTGCCATGGCGGGCTCCGGCATCGGCTCGGTAATGGGTCCCGCCTTGGAACACTGGCTGGTTCCGCCCCTGCCGGAAGGCCAAGAACCGATTAAAAGGCCTTTAGAAGTCATGTATGGCGGGATCATATTTGGCATTAAAATGGGGTTGGTGGTCGGGGCAATTGCCGGCGTGCTGTATGCCCTCATCGTGCGGCGGTCACGGTTGCCGCGGCAGGTCAACGACGCCTAACCAAGCTTCAGCCGGGCGGCAAAGAGGTCGCGCAGTGTGGGAATACATCGGCGTTGCGGTGTTGGTCTTGGTGCTGCTGTGGCGGCTCGACCCAAATCTGCGCCGGTTCCGTCAGTTCGATCATGAGTTGGCGGCCCGCGAGCCGCTGCCGGACGCGGAGTGGGTCGCCCGGTACTTCGCCACGGACGACGTGCCACCCCACATACCGCCGCAGGTGCGGCGGGTATTTGCCAAACAGATGTGTTACCCGGCCGAGAAACTGCTACCCGACGACGACTTCGCATTATTCTGGGCCGAGTTGGACATGGCCGATTTAATCGAGGAGTTGGAGTCGGAGTTCGGCATCGTCCTCTCAATTTCAGACACGGAACGCATACCTTGTACCATCCGGGCCGTGTCGCTGCTGGTGGCGAGCAAAGTGGGCGTTCCTAATCAAGTTGGCGAGCATCTCGATTCATCGTCCCGCCCACCGTTTGCAAAGTAAGCCCAGCACCACCCCGAAGACCAAGTGCGCCGTGAGCGTGACCGCGATGAAGGTCGGGGTGACGGGTATGGAAAAGAACGCTGGGTAGGGCGTCACGAGCATGGCCAATTCCAGCCCCGTCGCCAAAGCGACCGCCCACCACCAGTTACGCCGCCGGGCGTCACCGACCATGGCGAGATACATCACGCCGAACGAGACGCCGTTCGAGAAGTGATAGGCCCAACCGGTGATGTGTGCGGCGAGCGAATCGTTCGGCTGCTCGGCGGCTTCGCCCAGAATTATCGCCCCGAATCTGGGGAACACCTTGAACAGCTTCAGCGGTGGAACCGCGTCGTCGATGCCCCACTCGCGGGCGAACACGAATGGCAACCGGAAAATGTCGTATGCGCACGCGGCGACGAAACCGGCCAGCCCGCCCACCACGACGGCACGCCACAAATGACCGTCGCCACAGATCCGATCCCGAATGGCGAGGGCCAGGATCGCGACCGTCGCGGGAAAGAGAACCGCGAGCGTGAACGCCTGCATCGAGCAGACGCCGTAAAACTCGGCCAACAGGCACCAGATGGAAGTTGCCGACAACGTGAAGAGGAGAAACCGGCCCGGTCTGGACCACTCGAACCACCGACGCCCCGGCAGATCACTGATCATGATGCGATGTCCATCGTCCAAATTGCTTTCGCCGTTGAATGCCTTCGTCCGAACGCGGCCCCTCTCGAAACGTGAGTTTCCGAGAGGGGCCTGTTCCAATTTGTCACTTCACCGAAATCAACTTGTCGTCCTTCGGGAACGTTTCCAACGTCAACCCTTTGAAGTGGATCTCTTGCTTTTCTTTGTTGCTGTGCAGTTGCAAACCGATCGGCGCGGCACCGATCGTTTCGGGTTTCGGGTCGCGCCAATCGACCACGGCCGTGCCGTTGACGGCCACGCGGACGCGGTTGCCTTGGGCCAAGATCTCGATCTCGTTCCAGTCGTGCTGCTTGCCGACTTTCTTCGCCGCCGCACCGTTGACGGGCAGGCCGTTGCGGCCGAAGAGATCGTACATGCCGTAATCCGACGGGAACATGACGAGGTGACCGGCGTAGGTGTGCTTCGTGCGGTCCTTTTCCGGTTCCTTGCTGACGTCCGGCTTGACTTTGCCCCAGAATGCCACGCCCGAGTGCATCTCCGATTTCACCAGCTTGCTGCTGAATGTCAGGCGGAAATCGGTGTACTTTTCTTTGGTCAGCAAATAGGTGCTGAACTTCACCTCGGTGTCGTTCTTGGCGACGATGGCGCCATCGACGACGCTCCATTGGTCTCCGTAACCTTCCCAGCCATCGAGCGTCTTGCCATCGAAGAGTTTGACCGTTTCCGATTTGCCTTCGAGAGGCTTCACCAGGGGTGTTTCGCCTTTGGCCGGTTCGGTCGGCTTGGTCTGAGCGAATGCGGAGCCGCAGAGACCCGCGAGAAACAGTGAGACGAACAAACGCATAGGTTCTTCCGACAGAGAGAGAGGTTGATCGAGACAACAAACGACAGTGTACCACGAGCGACAGGCGACTCCAAACGACCCGGCAAGTCCGGCAAACTTATCTTTGAAGCTCCGCGGCTTCGCCCAGGCGGGCTAGGGCGGCTGGCTCCCACGAACTTTCATCTTCAATCGGTTCAACGTGGATCGTCACTTCCAATTCGGCGGGGGTATCCTCCAATTTCGTTTCGATCTCGTGAGCCAGCGCGTGCCCGGCCTGGACGGTCCAAGTCCCCGGTACGAGCAGGTGAAAATCGACGAACTTCCGCCGGCCGGCTTGGCGTGTCCGCAAGAAATGGAAGTGGCAACCGACGGGCAACGCCGTGCGAATCCCCTCGCGGAGACGGGTCTGCTCCTCCGGTGGCAAAGCCCGATCCATCAACCCATCGAACGACTGCCGGATGAGTTTGAAGCCGGTGCGGAGGATGCTGAATCCGACGAGCAACGCTAAAAGTGGATCGAGGATTCCCAGCCCGGTCAGTGCGACCAGACCCAGCCCGGCTACAACCGCGAGCGAGGTGACCACGTCGCTCATCAGGTGGTGGCCGTCGGCTTCCAGAATCACCGACCCGTGCTTGCGACCGACCCGCAGAAGCACCATCGCCACGGCGAAATTGATCACCGAAGCGATGATCGAAAGCCCGATCCCGAGGTCGAGTTGGAGCAGTTCTTGCGGTTGGATCAACCGTCCGATCGCGTACCAAGCGGTGCCCAGCCCGGCGACGCAAATGAGCGTCCCTTCGAGGCCACTCGAGAAGTATTCGATCTTCTCATGGCCGTAGGTGTGCTCGGGGTCGGCCGGTTTGTGGGAATAGCGCAAACTGAAGTAAGCCGCTGTTGCCGCGAACAGGTTCACGAGCGATTCGAGAGCATCCGAGAACAGACCGACCGAGCCGGTGAGGGCGTAGGCGGTACCCTTCAAGCCGATGGTGAGCACGGCCGCGAGCAGCGAGAGCAGAATCGGGCCGCGCAAGGTTTGGTACGACATGGAACCGATCCCGGAGGGCGACAGGGACGGTTCGATATACGAAGTCCGATCACTCGAAGCCGTTCTTCGAGCTGGATTTTTTTGCGGGTAGTGGCGTCGTGGGCGTTTTCGTCTCGTCGAATTTCGGCACGGTCGCGGTCGTGTTCGCTTCGTTGCACCCCAGCGGTGCGCAAGCGATTCCGAGGGCCGAGGCGAAGCAGAGCAATCGTCGAGTCATGGTCGCCTCCGGTGATTAGAAGTCCACGTTGACGACGACACCGTCGGCGCGACCGGCGAGCCAACGGACGAGGTTCGGGTCGGTGCTGTCTTTGAAGAAGCGAACCGAACCGTCGCAGAAGCCGAATTGGGCACCGCCTTGGTGGCGACTGCTGAACGCTTGCGGAGCGGGGCCGTTGACTTTGGCCGTCGATTCGTCGACCCACCACATGACGTCGCTGATGCGAATGCTGAAACCCAAGTAGCCGGTCATTCCGACCCAGATGCAGCCGAGTTTGTTGATGGTCAAATCGTACTTCACTTCGCCGATCGCCAAGGTGTTGCTGGTACCGTCGGTGATACCGATCAATTTGATCTGGCTGTTTTGGAACATCACGCCGCCCATGTCCAATTCCGGGGTGAAGTACGGGTAGGTGGTTGGCCCGGCGACGGCTCGGTAGTTGGACATCGCGTGATTCTGCCGCCGCGGATTGATGTCCGGGCCGGTGTCCGAGGGGCACCGGGCGATGCTGAGTTTCGTTTGGCTGAAGCCGCCGGGGACGTCGTCGCTGGTGACCGTGGGGACGCCCAGACCGAAGATGGTGTCGGCCACGCGCAAATTCCGGTGCAGCGGATCTTGTTCCACGTAGGGCAGTAAGAGGGCCGACCACGACCAACCGGGGCCGAAGCCGATCCCGTTGTACGACGGTGGCAAGGTGCCGACGGCCGACTCGTAGTTGTGCATCGCCAAGGTGAACTGCTTCAAGTTGTTCGCACACTTCATCCGCGCCGCCGTCTCTCGAACCTTTTGCACGGCCGGGAGGAGCAATCCGATCAGAACGGCAATGATGGCGATGACGACGAGGAGTTCGATGAGGGTGAATCCGTGCCTTCGGCTCGACGGTTTGATAACGGGTTCCATGATGTGCCTCGAATAACGGGGTGCGTAAAAGTGAGAGGTGCAAACATCGTGACGAACTAAAATGACGGCGTCAACAGTAGAATTCCGTTCCGGAAAGAATTTTCTGGCGGGAGTGAACGTAAAAACGAAGAGAGCCGGGATTTCCCGGCTCTCTTTATGGAATTGTTTACTTCGGCGGGCCCGTCGGGGCACCCGGCGGCGGGCCACCTGCGCTGGGTCGACCGCCGCCGCTAGCACCTGCGGCAGCCGGGCCACTCGCGCTGCCCGGCGCGACGACGCCGGACTTACCGGCGAAGTATTGATCGTAAGTCGACTGATCGACGTCTTCGACGTTGCCCGCAGTGAAGCCAACCTGCTTCTTACCGTCTTTGCCCTCTTGCTCGAAGATCACCGGGGCGACGGAGCCGCGACCGCCGCCGACTTTGTAGCGGATCTTGAACGGCTTCCCGTCCCGTTCGGATTTGAACAAATCATCGATGTTGCCGGCATCGACGCCCATCATTTTCAGTTTGTCGGCCGGGTACACCCGGATGTACTCTTTGAACTCGGCTTCGTCTTTCGGCGGGTTATTGCCTTTGCTCGAAGCGTAGCCGTTCTGCATGCCGGTGTAGAAATTCGCCAACCGTTGGATGTTCGATTTGTTGAGCTTCGCGACATCCTCGGCCGTGGTGTCGCGCGAGCAGCCGGCCAAGAATAAAGCGGCGGACGCGACGAACGTCGTCCAAGCGGTGCGCTGCCATCGGATCGGAGAGGCCATTGTGTGTTCCCTCGAAAGTGTGCAGTTAGGAAATCCGAAAACAACTCTGCCCGACCGGGGATCCGATCGGGCAGAGTCGATCATTGCAATCCGGGCTCAATAATCGCCGGGATTCACGGTGTTGCCATCGTCGCGCCGGCAAAGGCGGTACAGAACGCTGGTGTTGTCGCTGTAATCCTTGTTGCCGCTGTTGCCGACCGACATCCGGACGCTGCGGACCGAACCGTCGCCGAACACTGCCTGCATCACGCCGGTGTGAGCCGATCCGAAACCGGGTTCCCAGAACCAACCGGCTCCGTTGCCGTTGGCGTTGTCCGCCCAAGAAATGCGATTCTTTTCAGTGTCGGGGAGGACCGGGAGCCAGTTGCCCGCCAGACGCATGTTCGGCCAATCCGAGTTATGTGCCCAACCCGGCACATCCCACCAATCCCAAATTCTGGGTTGATATTGCTTGGCGGACACAGCTTTTTCCATGATGGCGATGGTGTTCGACGAGCCGTCGGTGATACCGATCACCGTGAGCGCACCATTCTTTTGGGTCAGGGCCGGGTTGTCCGTTCGCACGTGACCCCCCTTGACGATGATGCCCTTGAAAGCATTGACTTCATTGGGGTTCGGTGGCTGGGTGGTCTGCCACTCAAAGCCCCACTCGACGACGCAACCGGCGTAATCGTTGAGTGCGAACACCGCACCCCACGAAGCCGTCACGGACTGGCGGTTCGAACGCGAGGGGCAGAGGAATGTTTTCACCTGCACTTCGGCCGGAGCTTTGCCGAGAGCGGATTGCCACTGATAAGGCCCTTGGGCGACAACGAATCGCGACAAGTTGTCTTGTTCGACGAACGGCAAGAGCTGTGCCGCCCAGCCCTCGACGACGAACCCTTGACCCGTCATCCCCAAGGCGGCCGATTGCGCACCGGCTGTCGGAAGATAAGAGTAAGCGCTTTCGTGGTTGTGCATGGCCAAGCCGATTTGCTTCAAATTGTTGCTGCATTGCATCCGCGCGGCTGCTTCGCGGACTTTTTGAACCGCTGGCAACAGCAGTCCGATCAAAATGGCGATGATGGCGATCACCACCAGGAGTTCAATCAGCGTGAAGCCACGCCGATCGCTCCGTGTTAAAACACGACGCATAAAATGACACCTCGATCCCAACTGGGCGAATGGGAAACAAGCGATCCTGCGCGAGTAGGAAAAAGGACACTGATTAGATGGTTCGCACAAAAACACTTTGAAATGTTGGTGTATGACATGTTTGGGAGAGTCTGACACCACCATTTCTACATTGGTTATTATAACTTGCGTTCCAGCTGTCCAACAAGGTGATTGTGAAGAAATGACGAATTTCTAATAGTCTGATGGGCTGTCAAAACTCGATTGCCCAGAATATTATGCCTACATGAAACTTCGCGTTTGAATAGCCAACGTTTCGATGTGGCCCATGATCCGTGAGGTTTGCCGCAATGCTGGCTTGGAAGCACAAATACTCGTGACTCCACTCCAGTTTCTTGGAGGATCCTAAAATGCCTGATATTGCCACTGTCTGAGGTTTTGCACGCCATGGCCACCCTCTACATCGGCAACAAGAACTACTCGTCGTGGTCGCTCCGCGGCTGGCTCGCGGTCAAACTCGCTGGAATCCCCTTCGAAGAGCGGCTCGTTCCGCTGTCAGGTTCGTTCAACCCCGAATGGAAACTCTTCTCCCCGTCGCAGCGTGTCCCCGCATTGCATCACGATGGCGACATCGTTTGGGATTCGCTCGCCATCGGCGAATACCTCGCCGAGCGCTACCCCGGCGTCTGGCCCACCGATCCGAAAGCGCGGGCGTGGGCGCGGTGCGTCGTCGCCGAGATGCACTCGGGGTTCGCCGCGCTGCGGAATCAAATGGCGATGTGCATCCGCGAGCGCGTCGACGTCCGCCCGTGGTCGCCGGAGTTGACCGCCGACGTCGGGCGGATCGTGGAGATTTGGAACGAAGGCCGGAGTCGATTCGGCGACCACGGGGAGTTCCTCTGCGGCGCGATCTCACTGGCCGACGCGTTCTTCGCCCCGGTGGCCTTCCGCTTTCAAACCTATGGCGTGAAGCCCGAACGGGCGGCGGGAGTGTATCTGCAAGCGTTGCTGGCGCACCCATTTGTCCGGGAATGGGAACGGGCGGCGTTGCTGGAAACCGCGATCATCGACGCCGACGAACCGCGAGTGCTGTACCGGGATAAAATTGCGGCCAATGCCTGACTGGCAGATTCACAGAATGTACTTGCTCAAGTCGTCTTTTTTGATGATCGCCCCGATTTTCTCCCGGACAATCTTTCCGTCGACCAGCACCTTTTTTTCAATCAGATCCGGCCCCTCGAAGCTGATGTCTTCGACGACGCGCTCGAGAATCGTGTGCAGCCGCCGGGCACCGATGTTCTGGGTGGTGCGGTTCAGCTCGTACGCCACGTCGGCGAGTGCTTCGGTGCCGTCCGCGGTGAACTCCAGCTCGATGCCTTCAGTGCGCAGCAGTTCGGAATACTGCTTCGTGAGGGCGTGCTGCGGCTCGGTGAGAATCCGCAAGAAGTCGTCGCGCGATAAATCGGTGAGTTCGACGCGGATGGGGAATCGCCCCTGCAACTCGGGCATCAGGTCGCTCGGCTTCGACGTGTGGAATGCCCCCGCCGCGATGAACAGCACATGGTCGGTCTTCACCGCTCCGTGCTTCGTGTTCACCGTGGTTCCTTCGACAATCGGCAGCAAATCGCGCTGCACCCCCTGCCGGGAGATATCCGGCCCGCTCGATTGCGACGGCCCGCAGACTTTGTCGATCTCGTCGAGGAAGATCATCCCGTGGTTCTCCACGAGTTCGATGGCCTGCTCCGACACGGCCGCCCGGTCGATCAGCGCTTCGGTCTCTTGCTCCAGGAGCACTTTGCGGGCTTCTTGAATCGGGAGCTGCCGGGGGGTGTTCGATTTGGGCAGAAACTTGTCGAACATACTCTGGAGATCGACATCCATGTTCTCCATGCTCATGCTCGAAAAGACCTGCACCGGCCCCGACTTCTGTTCGACCGTCAACTCGACGACGCGGTCTTCGAGTTCCCCGCCGAGTAACATCTCGCGGAACTTTTCCCGGGTCCGTTGGCGCTTCTCCGCCTCTTCTTTTTCACCGTCCGGCTCCCACGGGCTGTTCTTCACCGGCGGAACCAGCAGATCGAGCAACCGTTCGATGACCCGCTCTTCGGCCTTGGCCTGGATCTGCTCCTTCTGCCGCCGCTTCACCAACCCGATGGCGACTTCCACGAGATCACGAATCATGCTCTCGACGTCGCGGCCGACGTAGCCGACTTCGGTGAACTTCGTCGCTTCGATTTTGATGAACGGCGCTTGAACCAGTTCGGCCAACCGGCGGGCAATCTCCGTTTTGCCGACGCCGGTCGGCCCGATCAAAATGATGTTCTTCGGGGTGATGTCCTTTCGCAGTTCGGCGGGGAGCTGCTGCCGGCGCCAGCGGTTGCGTATGGCCACGGCCACGGCCTTCTTCGCGGCGTTCTGGCCGACGATGTGCTTGTCGAGTGCGGCGACGATCTGGCGGGGGGTCAGCGATTCGGTCACGGTGGGCCTTTCAGTTCAGCCGGTGAAGCCCCGGAAATCCAAGCGTCGGTAATTTTACAGTTTTGCGGAGTGGCAACAAGCGAAGGAAAGTTGTTGGCCACATTTCCGGCGCCGAGGAGCTACACTCTGCAGACCGATTTTTAGTCACCATGGAGCAAGATCGCCGTGGCCGCACTGGGTGAATTCCTGCATCGGTTGACGCACGCGATGGCGGCCGAATCGCTCGGCGATCACTCCGATGCGCAATTGGTGGAGAGGGCACTGACCGGCCACGACCCGGTTGCGTTCCAAGCCATCGTGCAACGCCACGGGCCGATGGTGTATCGCGTCTGCTGGAGGGTACTCAAGAGTCCACACGATTGCGAGGATGCCTTCCAGGCCACGTTCTTGATTCTCGCCCGGAAGCTCCGTGCCGTCCGCAAGCCCGCGGCGCTCGCCAGTTGGTTGCATGGTGTGGCGCACCGTGTGGCACTCAAAGTAAAAGTGCAGGCGGCCGCACGCGGACTCCACGAACGCCGGGCGGTGCGGGTCGACAATCCGCCCGCGGATGCCGGCGAATGGCAAGCCGCACTCGATGCCGAGTTGGCGCGGCTCCCGGATCGCTGGCGGCTGCCGCTGATCCACTGCTACCTCGAAGGCCAGACGCAGGATGAAGCGGCCAAGCGGTTGGGGTGGAGCAAGCGCACCCTCCGGCGCCGGTTGGACGAAGCCCGCGCGGCCTTGGCGCGCCGCCTGACGGCGCGGGGCGTCGTCGCCTCCACCGCGTTCTCCGGCGTGTTGATCTCCGATTGTCTCGTCTCGGCCGCACCGACAACCGGACTCGTCGCCGCCACCGTTCACGCAACGACCCACGCCGTCGGGATTTCCCCGGCGGTCACCGCCTTGATGGAAGGAGTGTTGCACGCCATGGCCGTCGCCAAGATCAAAACCGCCACGCTGGTCGTCTTCGCCCTGGGGCTGCTCGGGCTCGGGGGCACGGTAGGAATCCGGGAGGTACTCGGCGAAGTGCCAACAATCAAAAAGACCGACGGGGCCAAACAGACACCCCCCGTCGCCAAGGAGACCGCCGCGCCGGTGCCGGATGTCGCCAAGTTGATCCAGGGCACGTGGACGGCGACCGCGATACGAGAAGTCGGACGAAATCCGGAGATGGAGGCCTCCGCGGAGGCGTTCCTCAAGACGGGCAAGTACAAGATCGAGATCACGGGCGAAGTGCTCACCCTGCTCGCCATTCTCGATCCCAAGGCCGCCAACCGCGAGATGAAATACCGCCTCGACTTGACCCGGACGCCGAACGGGATGGAAATACTGGAAGCGGACAAGGTCGTTAGCCGGGCGATCTTCGAGCTGGATGGCGACCATCTCAAAATCTGCATGGGGGATCGCCCGGCGCCCGGCCAAGGCGAACCCGCGGCGCCGGCCAGTTTCGACTTCGAGAAAGTGAAAGCGGGTGAATCGCTTCTCGTCCTGGAGCGCGACGCCGACGATCGGCCGGGCCGATTGATCGGAGCGATGGAGGGGTTCCGGAAGATCGTTCCGCCCGCCCAGGGTATCGGGGAGCAGAACGGAATGTCGGTCCCAGAGATCGAGCCGTACATCTTCACCCACCTCGACGGGGTGGCCGAACGCTTGGGCGTTCGGACCAAGGCCGAGTGCATGGTGCTGCTGAGCTACCTCAAAGACCCGGACGGCAAAATCCGCTGGATCGCCATCAGTGCGCTCCAAAAGTTGCTCGGGGCCTACCCCGGCGGCTTGTCGGCCGACATGCTCGACGCGGGTTCGGTGAACCACCGCAAAATGGTGCTCCGGTTCGTCGGGTTGATCGAGAAGCTAACCCGGTGAACGGCCGAGGTTATTTCCCGTCGTGCTTGGCTTCAAACGCAAACCGATACAGCAAGCCGGCGGCGGCAGCTCCGGCGATGGGTGCGGCCCAGAAGAGCCAAAGCTGCTGGAGTGCGACGCCTCCCACGAAGAGCGCTGGCCCGGTGCTCCGTGCCGGATTCACCGAGGTGTTCGTCAGCGGGATGCCGATCAGGTGGATCAGCGTCAGGCCCAAACCGATGGGGATCGGGGCGAAGCCGCCGGGGGCACGGCGGTCGGTCGAACCGAGAATGATCAACAGAAAGAAGAACGTCAGGACGAACTCGCCGAGCGCACACGCAGCCACGCTGTACTTCACCACGCCGGGCGAATGATCGCCGTAGCCATTGGTGGCGAACGAACCAGCACCGCTGCCAACCGTCTGGGCCACGCCGTTCACTTCACCGTTGGTGAAGATGAAAAAGAGGACACCGGCACCAGCGATGGCCCCGATTACCTGCGAACCGATGTACGGGAGCAGATCCTGGGCTTTGAATCGGCCGCCGAACAGCAGACCAATGGAGACGGCCGGGTTCAAATGGCACCCGGAGATGTGACCGATAGCATAGGCCATCGTCAGCACCGTGAGGCCGAAGGCGAGCGAGACACCGACGAGCGCGATCCCCAGGTTGATCGGGGTGCTACCTTCTTTGGCGATGAACATCGCGGCGAGTACCGCCGAGCCGCACCCACCGAATGTGAGCCAAAATGTACCGAGGATTTCGGCCAAACACTTCTTCACCAACATGTCACGACTCCGCACGGGAACAGAAATGGATCGCAGCCCGGCTAACTTATGAGTAAGTCGTCGAAGAGCTTGGCGAACTTCCGCTCGATGGCGTCGTTGGTGAATTTCTCTTGATATCGCTTCCAGCCGGTGTGCAGGTGCTGTTCGCGCATGTCCGGATCGGTTAACACGGCGTCGAGCTGCTCGGCCAGCGCACTCGCGTTCCCCTCGGCGTAAAAGGCCGCGTCGCCTCCGGTGTAGCCGACGGCGGCATTCGGCACGGCGACCACCGGCACCCGCAAGCCCATCGCCTCGATCAACGGCACGCAGAATCCTTCGTGCAAACTCGTGACCAGCAACACATCGGCCGTGAGGTAGAGGGCCTTTAATTGGGGCACGGACACCTTCCCGGTGATCAACACGTGGCCGTCGAGTTTGTGCTGCGCAATCGCGTCGTGGACTTCGGCCGCATGGTTGGGCACCGGCTGATCGCCCACAATCACCAGCCGCGAACAGGGGTTGAACCGGTGCCGGTATTCGGCAAACGCTTCGATGGCCAACGGGATGTTTTTGTTCGGCACAACCCGGCCAATGAGCAAGAGGTTCGTCGTCCAGTCGTCGAGGCCCGAGGCGGCACGATAATCCGGTTCGAGCGTCAGCAGTTGATCGGCATGGTGAAACGGGGGCAGCTCGTGGAAGGCGCGGCCGGGCCGGAACTCTTGAATGTGTTCGCCGTTGTACACCGAATCGGCCCAGAGAATGGCGTTCGATTTCGCCAACCGGCCGACTTGGGCAATCCCCTCTTCGCAGGCTTGGGCCACCTCGTCGTTCAACCCTTTGAAAAACTTCGGCGGTGTGACGTTGTGGTATTTCACCGCCTTCCGTCGGCAGGGTGCCGATTCGATGGCTTTCACTCCCGGTTCGTAGCCGATGGAGTGGTGATAAATCAGCACGTCGTCGGGGGAGCGCATCACTTTGTGGAAGTCGTGCATCAGCCGCGTCGCTTCGGCGATGTGGCTGCGGGTGACGAAGAATTCCACGTCGATGCCGCGGCTGCGGATGTGCTTGGCCATCCCGAGGGCATCGTTGCCGACGGCGTCGCCATCGGCGAGGGTGGGGATGACGATTCCGACTTTCATGGGGTATCCTTGCCAATGCACAATGGAGTCCGGCGGAACTCAACCCTTTAGAAATTGATGCTTCACCAACGCTTGGTGGAGCTGTCGGCCGGCGGCCTTCCAACTGAAATTCTTTGCGCGGGCCGCACACCGTTCACCGAGTTCTTGGGCTTCCGCTTGGTTCGCAAAGACCCGATGCATGGCCGCGACAATCGAATCGTCCGACGGATCGGCCCATTGCCCGATGTAAATGTCGTTCTTCACCGGCACGAGTTTGTAGTCGATGGCGTAGCCGAGTGATGGCTCGAAGAACGCCGTGAGGCCGGAGTAATTCGAGGTGATTAGTGGCCGACCGCAAGCCATCGCTTCGATCAAGTGGAGTCCGAATCCTTCGCCGAACGAACCGTTCACATAGGCAGTCAACGAGCGATACCAGTTCGCCAGTTCCGCGTGTGGCAGTACCGCCCGAACCACGTCGATTCGGGAGTCGTCGTAGGTTTCGATGGTCGGTGAACTCGGCGAAATCTTGACCCGCAAACGCACATTGATTTCACCGGGGAAGGCTCGCCGGAAGAGATCGATCATGCGCTGGGCATTCTTGCGAACGCCCCCGGCCGCCAGTGCCCCCGCCGTGCCGAACGTACAGAGTT
The DNA here is from genome assembly GCA_025351325.1 of Fimbriiglobus sp. Lineage (GTDB taxonomy): Bacteria > Planctomycetota > Planctomycetia > Gemmatales > Gemmataceae > JALHQU01. The sequence continues at coordinate 14,312 of JANXWE010000310.1, read as the reverse complement.
CCGGGAACGAACCATCGGCGTTGAAGACCAGTTGATCGCAGCCGAGCGGTGCCACTTCCATCGGGACGGTGACCCCGGAACGCCGGAAACAATCGACGCTCCATTGGCTCGGCACAATCACCAGCCCCGCTTTGTTCAACGTGCGAACACTGCCCGGTGGCAGGGCGTCCGTCTCCCACATGGTGAAGAGCGCGGTATTAACGTCGATGTTGAAACGATCCGCGAGAAACGGTGGCGAGATCGCGAGTTGCTTCTGGGTCGGCAAACGCTTTAGCACCTTCGGAAGATACTGCGGGAGAACCAAATCGGCCCGGATCTGGGACACCGGGTGCTGGCGGAACCGGACGCCGAACGACGGCAAGCCGCGCAACACCGAATAGACCACGTGATCCCAGCCGGAAATCCCCGCCAGGTCGCCGGCGATGTGGAGCCTTTGAATCCGGGTGCGGGCGGCCGTCCCCACGCGGGCACGGTCGATCAGAGGGCTATCGTCGAGCGGGTACGCCAAGATCGGTTCGAGAGTGGTGCCGGTTCCTAGTGGCAATTCCTCGCTGACCCATTTGGCCACGTCGGCCGGCTGAAACGATTCCGGGGCCGTGTCACTGAGCCGCCATGTGCTCGTCATCCAAATTGCGGCGGCTTCGGTCACATCGGTCGTGAGGCGTTCGAGTCCGTCGTAAATTCTTCCGGACGCCGACTCAAGGTTCGGGTTATTCTTCAAGGCTTCGGCGAAGTGGAACAGTGTCCCTTCGCCGAGTTCGACCCCTGGTGGTAGCACGATCACCCGGTCGCAATCGGTACCCGCAATCGCTTGGGCGATGGCGGCACCGAGGCCATCGTCTTCGTCGACCAGCGAGATCTTCAATCGAGTGTCGTCGCCTAAGAGCATGGCCAAATGAGGCTGCAGCCAAGCCGGGCCACTGCACGCCAGCAACAATTCCCAGTGTGGATAGATCTGTCGACGCACGGAATGCGCAGCTAGTCGCACTTGGTCGAACTTCTTCGGATCGACGAGCAAAAGTACTGCCAACGGTGGTGGGGCCGTCATGGCATCGCAAGCTTGACGAATGATCTCGGCTTCTTCGGGGGCCAACGCGTGTCGGCGCCACCACGACGCATCCACTTCGTTGGTCTTGTAAGCCCCGACCCGCATCACCCGACTATCGGCGAGTCCCTTGAGAACCTTCGCTCGGAAGGCCCGAAACTTCCCGCGCAGCAACAACCCGGCCCCGCGTTTCAGAACCGGTTTCAAACAGTGGTACGCGTTGATGAGCCGGAGTTTCTCTTGGAACGCCGCGACCGCCACCATGGAATCCGAAATCCGCGTCAGCTCGAATCGTTCGAGATCGAAGGCCCCTTCCATGTGGAAGAGCGACAGCGTCATCCGCCCGGATTCGCGGGGCAAATGCAGCAAGAAGCGTTCTTCGAGCGTCCGATTCCACGCCATCACGTCGACCGAAATCGGCTGGCCTAGTCCCTCGGTTGCTTCGAATTTGAGTTCGGCCCGCTTCCGGATGGTGAAATTGCCGGCGGAGCGCAAGCGAAGTTTGAGTTGGTACCAACCCGCTACCAAGGGTTGCTCAGAAATGAACTGCACCCGATTTTGGTCGGCGTGCCAGCCCGCAGCAACAGGGGTTAACCCTAAGGATGGTGTGAGTTGCCCGAGGCTAAGCGTGCGGTTCGACTGGGTCGCGGTGGACACGGCGCACTCCTTGTGCCGGAAAACGAACATCCCTGTGCCCCTAGCCTGAAGCTTCCGGAATTCGGAATCAAGCCCAACATGGTTTTCCCACTTTACCCTGAAAGGGTTGCACCCCACAGCCCAGAGTGCGCTTGCATTCCCAGGGTGCGCCGAGGCGGCGACCCTGGGCTGTGGGGTGCAACCCTTTCAGGGTAAAGAACCCAAGGTCGCGTTCGGGGCGCCGCGTCGGCCGATTCCGCTAAGATCATCGTTTCCCGCAATGGAGTCGGCACATGGGTTTGTTGAGGTGGTTCACCAAAAATTGGGCAAATACAACCGAGCCGACGCACCGCGACTTGGTTCCACTCCGATTGCCCGGCACCCTGACCGAAGTACAAGCCCGCATCCACACGGCGTGCCAAACGCTGCGGGGTTGGTCGTTGGAATCGACAGATGCCACCGGAATGCACCTCGTACGACGGACTCGAATTGCCCGTTTCGCCGATGACATCCGCTTGAAACTTGCCAGTGAAAACGACTCGATTCGGATTGATGCCGAAAGCCGCAGCCGATTGGGCCAAGGCGATTTCGGACAGAACCGCCGGAATATTCTCGAACTCTTTGCGGCCTTGCAGACCACGGCGGATCACTCATGAAAATCAATGTCGTCGTCGTCGGCAAAGGTGGCCGGGAACATGCACTCGTCTGGAAGTTGTCCCAAAGTCCGCAGGCTGGCACCATCTACTGCTGCCCCGGTAATGCCGGTACTGCCAAGGACGGGGTGAACGTCCCCTTCGACGGCACCGACTTCGAACGCCTGGGCCGGTTCTGTCTGAAAGAGAACGTCGGCTTGGTCGTGATCGGCCCCGAAGATCTGCTGGCACTCGGTCTGTCCGACTACTTGCGCGAACGGGGTATTTTGGTCTTCGGCCCGACCAAAGACGCCGCCCGCATCGAATCGAGCAAGGTCTTCTCGAAGAATCTCATGCGGCACGCCGACGTTCCCACGGCCGACTTCCGCGTCTTCGATCACCCCAGTTCGGCCCACACCTACGTCGGCAGCCGCGATTACCCGGTGGTCGTCAAAGCCGACGGGTTGGCCGCGGGCAAAGGCGTCGTCGTTTGCAAAGACATCCCCGAGGGGTTGAAGGCCGTCGAACGGATCATGATCGACGAGGAGTTCGGCCGCGTGGCCGGCAAGCAGATCGTCGTCGAAAAAAAGCTCGACGGGGAAGAAGTTTCGATGCTCGCGTTGGTGTCCGGTCGCACCATTCTGGCACTACCACCGACGCAAGATCACAAGGCCGTATTCGACGGCGACACCGGGCCGAACACCGGCGGCATGGGGACGTATTGCCCGGCTCCCATCGGGACGCCGGAACTGATCCTCGAAGCCGAAGAGAGCGTCTTCGTCCCGATCGTCCACGCGATGAAGCGGTCGCGGAACCCGTTCAGCGGGGTACTGTTTGCCGGGTTGATGCTCACGAAACAGGGCACGAAGGTACTCGAGTACAACTGCCGCTTCGGCGACCCCGAAACGCAAGTGATCTTGATGCGGTTGAAGTCCGATCTGCTCGAATTGCTGCTCGCCGTCGCCCAAGAGCGCCTGGGCGAACTCCCGGACGACGCCGTGATCTGGGATCCCCGTCCAGCCGTGTGCGTGGTGATGTGCTCGGCCGGTTACCCGGGCAAACTCGAAGGAAGTAAGCCGATCAGCGGGTTGGAAGCCGCCGCACTTTTGCCGGATGTGAAGGTCTTCCACGCGGGCACAAAAGTCGGCGTGAAACGGATCGAAACCGACGGAGGCCGCGTTCTCGGTGTCACCGCACTCGGGAACACGCTCGCAGAAGCCAAGATGAAAGCCTACGAAGCGGTGAAGCTCATCACGTTCCAAGGTGCCCATTACCGAACCGACATTGCCGATAAGGCCCTGCGGAAGAAGTAAGCTCGCTCGGTTCAAACCACTTTGAAGAGTCCGATTGCCCCGGCTCCGCTGCCGACGGCAATCTGCTTGTCGTCGCGACTCCAGGTCAGAGCGCTGATCTCAGTACCTTCAAAAGTGGCGCCACCGATCAGCCCCGAACGGTTCGCGGGTTGCCATAAGCAGACGCGGCCATCCATGTCGCCGGAGGCTAGGAGTGTACCGCGTCGCTGCCACATCACGGCGGTAACGGTGCCCGTGTGCCCTTCCATCATGTTCGGTTTGCTTCCTTCCGGGCCGGCCCCGCTGCAATCCCAAATGCAGACGGCGTTTCCGCCGCCGGTGGCCAAGAACCGACTCCGGAAGTCCCAGCTCAGCTCGCGGACTTTGCCCGGATAGCCCGACATGTTCAACTCTTGGGAATCGTGGGCGTACCAAAAGTGGACGCTCGCATCTTGGTTGCCGTGGGCCAACATTTTGCCGTCGGCCGACCAGGCGAGTTTCAACGGCGAACCACGCCACTCGTACTGTTCATCGGCTTCGGTTTTGGTGGGGCCGTAATGGAACACCCCACCATACACGGCCACGCTCAATCGGCCCGCACCCGGCTCCCAAGCGACATCGGCGATGGTGCTGGCGTGCCCGCCGTAGTCTTGCACCATCGTTCCCTTGGGCCAGTCCCAAACGCGGGCTGTTTTGCCGGCTGAAGTGGCCAGCAACGTCCCATCGTGGTTCCAAGCGAGGTGTTCGACCCAAGCGGCCCCGCCTGCGAGTTCAAGTGTCTGGGCACCCGTTTCTAAGTTCCACACACGAGCGTGACCATCTTGCCCGCACGAGGCCAACGTCGGAGAATTCGGATGGCACTCGATGGCCATGGTGCCGGGGACGTGTCCCTTCAGTTCGTGTTTCAACTGGCCCGAAGCCACATCGTAAACGAACAGAGGCCCACTCACACTCGCGGCCACGAGGAGTGTTCCGTCGGCGGAGTAATCCAACCCGATGACGTGATCCGGCAAGGTCGCTCGCCACAGCGGTGCCAAACTGTTGGTGGGTCGTTTCGATTTGCCGAGGATCATGGGCTTGTCCGGAACAGGGTAACGTGAATAGATTTTATGGAGCGCGTCGGCCGCGATGACACGGATTCGGCGAGCGGCATACCGTTTGCACATTTTTAGGCTCCCGGAAACCTCGTACGGTCGGAACACATTTATGCCTGTTCTTTTCGGTGCTGTGGCGCTCGACCAGATCCACACGAGCTACTGGATTTTGGCCAGCCTCGGGGCCGTGATCGTCGTCGCCGGGCTGCTCAAAGCCTCCGGCTTCGTCGACTGGATTCTGGGCACCGTGACCCGGGCGGTCCGCGGCGTCGTGCGCACCGGCTTTCGCATCTGGGCCCGCACTCTGTCCTGGACGGGTTGGCTCGGTTTGATCGTCCTGAGTACCGGCATCATCGTCGGTTGCGTGGAGTGCATCGGCGCGGGCCTGCCGTGGTTGGTGGTGCCGGTGGCCACACTCTTGATCGCCGCCGGTGCGGTGACGTGCCTCGCGTACATGTACATTTCGGTAGAACGGTACGAGGTCGGGCGTGGGTTCAAAGCACTGTACAACCCCGAAAAAGGTCAACAGCTCGCGGTCGATTTGATCCGCTACGGCCCGAATCTCGGGATCCTCATGCTCGCCTCGGCGGCAGCGGTGACTGTCTTCAGCTTCGCGCTGTTGAACTTGGCGCTGTACGAATCGGGCGGGCAATCTTGGTATCGGATCGCCGACCCGGATGCCCACCCCGTCTACCTCGATTTCTTGGCGTACACGTTCGTCAATTTGCTCAAAATCGTCGACGTGTTCGATCTGGCGAAGTCGTACGAGTTCCTCAGCGTGAGTTTGATCCGCCCCGTCGGCAAACCCGCTTCGTTGCTCATGACGGGATTCCGCTCGTTCTTCATGCTCGTGCTGCTCCAACAAATTTTCGCATCGGTACGCCAAGGCCGGTTGCTGGCCGACACCGTCACCGATTTTTGGTCGCCCCACGTGCCGATCCGCGAACGCGCGCGCTCGGTTCTGCCGCAGTTCGGGCACGATGCCGTCGTCCCCGTGTTGATCGCCCTCCGCTCGACGGCCACGTTGACCCTCGAACAACGAGAGTTGCTGCCGGTGGTGTTGGCGGGCATCGGCCCGGCGGCCATCCCCGGCCTCTTGCGACATCTGCATGACCGCCACGAAACCACCCGCGTTGTCACGGCGGTGGCCCTGGGGCTGCTGAAAGTCCGCGATGCCGTGCCCGACTTAGCCCGATTGGCCGACGATCCTTCGGAAAGCGTTCGGCTCGCCGTCGTGGAGGCACTGGGGCGAATCGGCGAAGCCCATGCGACGCAGAACGCATCGGCGAACTCGACTCAGCCCGTCCGGTGGTGGAAGCGTGCGGCCCGGCGAATTCGCCACCCGCTCGGCCACCGACGGAAGCCCGGTTACGGGAAGGAAGTGGAGCTGGCCGTCGAATTGCTCCGCACGGCGTTGCGCGATCTATCCCCCGCCGTGCGCGGGCGTGCGGCCACGGCTACCGGGCAAATTGGTACGATGGCAGCGGCGGCAACTGAGTCGCTCGTGGAGTTGCTGCGCACCGACACCGACGATGTGAGAGTCGAGGCCGCGACCGCGCTTGGACAAATTCGCACTGCGGGAACAGAAGCGATTACTGCCTTAACGCTGGCCCTCGCCGATCCGACGCCGGAGGTTCGCACCGCCGCAGCCAAGGCCCTCGGTGAGTATCGGGCGGCGGCCGCGGATGCCGTTTCCGGGCTAATCGGCTTGCTCCAAGACACCAACGAAGACGTTCGCACCGCCGCCGCAGATGCGATTGCCCGCATCGGAGTGCAAAACGAGGAAGCGACCCGGCAGCTGCTCAATGGGCTGTCGAGTGACGACAACGTCGTCCGCGCGCAAACAGCCGAGTCGTTGGGGCGCATCGGCATGGCCGCGGAAACGGCGGCGCCCGCACTCGCCGCCGCCTTGACCGACACGAACGACCGTGTCCGGGCCAAGGCCGCCGAAGCGCTCGGCCGCATCGGCGCTTCGGCGGCACCTGCGGCCGTGCCCGCCCTGATGCGGTTGCTGCGCGACGAAGACAATTGGGTGCGTGCCCTCGCGGCGGAAGCGCTCGGGGAAATGGGCGAAGCCGCCGAAAATGCTAGCCCGGCGTTGCTGCGATCCCTGCAACATGCGAACCCACACGTACGTGCCAACGCGGCCGAGTCGTTGGGGAAACTCCGGTCGGAAAGTTCGCGCACCCCACTGGAACTGGCCTGTGCCGATCCGGATACCACCGTGCGGGCCAAAGCTGTCCAAGCCGTCGGCCGGCTGGCTCCGCTCGGTTCAACGACGAAAACCGTCTTGATCGCCGCGCTCGCCGACCCCGCTCCCGAAGTGCGTTCCTTGGCAGCCGAAGGGATCGCCGAATGGGCTGCGGAGTGGCCCGAATCGGTCGGGGCCATCGTCGACTTGGTGGCCGATGGCAATTCGGACGTGGCCGCGTCCGCACTGCAAGCTCTTCACAAATTCCAGAGCCACCCGGTCGAGGCCGTCGAAGCGGTGCTGGTTCGACTGCGCGATCCGAACGATACCTGGATTCAATCGGTCGCCGCCCTGACGCTCAGCCGGATGGGAGAAGCCGCGACCGTTGCCGGTGCCGACTTGGCACTGGTCGCTTCGACTGGCGATGTGGAACTCCGACAAGCCGCGATGCGTGCCTTGGCGATCTTGGAACCGGAGGAAGCCCTCGGGGCGTTTTTGGTCGGACTCCACGACGCCGAAGCGGACGTGAGGAAGGTGGCCTCCGCCGGGTTGCAGAAACTCGGCCGGGTTCCCGAAACTGGAATCGATGTCGTAATCGAAGCGTTGCGCGATCCCGACATCCGCGTCCGCACCACCATCGCCTCCGTCCTCGGCCGACTCGATCCCGTCCCCTCGGCGGCAATTCCATTCCTGATCGAGAACACCTCCCCGGCCAGCGACGACGGCTTGAGGCTCGCATCGGCCATCGCGCTCCGTGCGGCCGGTTCGGATGTCCCGGAACGGGTGATGGTGAACTTGCTCAAAGATACAAATTTGCGGGTGCGTCTCACGGCCGCCAGTGCGGTACTTTCAGGAGATGCCGATCACGAAGAGGCGGCTGTGGTGATCCGCGAAGCACTGACCGACAAGAACCCGCGCCTGCGTGAACTGGCGCTGTCGTTGATCGAGCCACTCGGCCCGGAAATCCCACTCTTCCTCGACGATTTGGAATCGACCCGCACCGCCGAGACCGACGGTGGAATCCGAGAACGGATCGAACGCTTGATCGCGGCGATTCCGATTCCGCCGAAACTGGAACTGCTTCCTACGGCAAGCGGGTGATCGGTCGCAGCGTCGCGGCGGGAGTCTCGGCAATCGGCGGGGAGAAACTCGCGCTCGGTGGGACGACATTCGGTGGTGGGAGTTCGTGATTGAACGTCGGCGCTGGCGCCCGAGGAGCGAGGCCGGGCAACGGCGTGACGTTGACGTCTCGATCCGCCTCGTACTCCCGACCGTCGGCCAACGTGAAGCGGACGACGACCCGGATGCGAGCTGTCGTCGGGGCACGATCCCATTGCAACGGCACCGTGTAGCCGCCGCCGAAGAGGCCCGACTTCCACGTCTTCTTGAGTTGATCTGCGGGCACTTCCCATTTCCCGATGGGCAGCTTGAACCCTTCTTTGGTGATCTCGAACGCCGTCACCGTGGCCCGTCCGGGAATCTTGATCGCGGTACCCTCTTCGTCCTTGGGCACCAGCACCACTTGCAATCCTTCGTCGCCGGGGATGCCGTCATCGTCGCGGCCACCGGTGCCGTTGCCCAGTTGAAAATCGCGGAGGGTGAACGGGGCGGAACCCGATTCGTGCACGGTGCCCCCTGCCGGGAACGGCACGGGTTGACCGTACACCGGCCCTTGCCGTTGGTACACATCGCCGAGCAATCGGAGCTGCTGGAGTTCCGCGCGGGCTTCGAGCAGTTCGCGTTCGCGGGTACGCAACTCCGCTTCGAGGAGGTCGGGCTTCTCTTGCTTGCCCGTGAGTTTGGTGATCGACTTGCAACCGCTGGCAACAAAGACAAGCAGCAACACATGAACCGCGAGACGGAGTCGAACGCGCCACTTGGGAACCACAGAAGTGAATCTGCTGTCCTCGGGTGGCGCGCTCGACTCCGTCTCGCGGCTAAGCATTTTTCTCCGTCCGCCGGTCGGTCGTTAGCCCTCTGACTTGCGGGCCAACCCTTCCGGCATCTTTTCCAACACTTGGTCGATGAGACCGTAATCGCGGGCCTCGGCGGCCGTCATGAAATTGTCGCGATCCGTATCCTTTTCGATCTGCTCGAGCGTCTTGCCCGTGTGCGTCTTCATCAGGTCGTTCAACTTGACTTTGAGCTTCCGGATGTTCTTCACATGGATGTCGATCTCGGTCGCATTCCCCTCGTAGCCACCCAGCGGCTGGTGAATCATGATCTCGGCGTTCGGCAGGGCGTACCGCTTGCCCTTGGTTCCGGCCGTCAGCAGCATCGCCCCCATACTGGCGGCGAGTCCCATGCAGTACGTGGCCACGGGGCAGCTCACGAATTGCATGGTGTCGTAAATCGCCATCCCGGAACTGACCGAGCCACCCGGACTGTTGATGTACAGGTGGATGTCCGCCTTCGGATCTTCGAACTGCAAGTAGAGCATCTGGGCGACAATCAAGTTCGCCATTTCGTCCCGCACCACCCCTTGCAGGAAGATGATGCGTTCCTTCAGCAGGCGACTGTAAATGTCGTACGCTTGCTGTTCGCGGCCCTTGTTGTCCACGACCATCGGGATCAGCGGCATGGTTCGTCCCTCGTTCGCCAAGGACGGCCGCACGTCTTATATCGGCGACCGGCCAGCATGGTATGTCGGAGTTGTCGGTTGAATTCGTTGTCGGATTGGCCGGCACCGTTGGTTCCTGCGGTGCGGGCCGGTTGAGCGGGTCGGCGAAGCTGGGCTATTTCTTCACTTCGGCAGGCGGCTTGATCAGCACTTCGTCGACGATCCCGAACGCTTTCGCTTGATCGGCCGAGAAGTAACGATCCCGTTCGGTCTCTTTGGCGATGACTTCCAACGTTTGACCGGTGTGGTGGGCCAAAATCTGGTTGAGCCGCTGGTGTTCCTTCAGGATCTCGTTGGCCTGGATTTCGATGTCCGACACTTGCCCACCGACTTGGCCGTATGGCTGGTGGCACATCACTTTGCTGTTCGGCAAGGCGTAGCGCTTCCCTTTGGTACCGGCGCTCAGCAGCACGGCGGCCATGCTCGCGGCGATCCCCATGCAGTAAGTGTTGATCTGGCAGTCGATGAACTGCATCGTGTCGTAGATGGCCAGACCGGCCGTGATCGACCCGCCGGGACTGTTGATGTAAATGTGGACGTCCGTCGACTTCTTGTCGGTGACGAGCCAGAGCAGCTTCTGGATGACCACACTGGCCATGTAGTCGTTGATGACCGGGCTACCGCCGGTCTCCATGCTGCTACCGATGAAGATGATGCGGTTTTCGAGGAGCAAGTCGGCGAGCGTCATTTGGCGCTGGCGGGTGTAGCCTTGTTGCATCAGGGGTTCGATGGGGCCGAAGTTCTGGGCCATTGCCATCGGGTTGCCGTCGGATCGGGACATGGTAGCCTTTCCGGGTAATCGGACTGTGGCGACACGTTTCCAACGTGTCGGAAACAATTTGGCGTTTCCGACACGTTGGAAACGTGTCGCCACAATGAGGGGTCAGATTTAGTTTACGCAGCGGGTCAAACGTCGCCGTCGGTCGCGGTGGCATCCGTCGTCGCGGTCGCGTCGTCGTCTTGGTTCATCGGATTGAATTCATAGTCTTCGTACACTGCGGTTTCCAACAGCAAGTCGAGTGCTTTGCGTTCCAGCAACTCGGTGGCGAGGCTCTCGATGAGGTCTTCGCGCTCCATGCGGCCGCGGACTTTACGGGGGCTTTCGCCGGTGCGGTCGGCGATCGCATCGATTTCGGCTTCGATGTCCGCATCTTCGATTTCGAGCTTCTCGAGGTCGGCGATCTTCTGGAGGACGAAGTGCTCCTTCAACGCATCGGCGGTGCTGCGGATGGCGTCTTGGGTCAGTGCTCGTTCGCGGCTCGTGATTTGTTCGTCGGTCATCCCGGCGCCGCGCATCTCCATCACGCGGCGGGAGAGTGTCTTGCGGGCTTGGCGTTGCAGCAAGTCTTGCGGCAGTTCCCACTTGGTGTTGCCGGCGAGCGTTTGCAGCACTTGCGTGCGGGCCGTTTGCCGTTGGCTGTATTCCAGGAACCGTTCCAACCGCGTGTTCACGACTTCGTCGAACTGATCGGCGTTGCGGACGTTGAACTGGCTCAGCAGGTCAGCCGTGAGTTCCGGCAACCGCATCACTTTGATGTCGTGGATCGTGAAGTGGGCGACGACCACTTTGCCACGCATGGCCTGGGAAACCCCTTGCGACAGGGTGATGTTTACAGTGCGGGTGTCGCCGACCTTGGCCCCGACGAGGTTTTTGCCGAAATCTTCGGCCACGCCATCTTCGAGTGCGAGCCGCTTTTCGACCTTCAAGCGAACTTCGTCAACTTTGTTCATCTCTTTGTCGCCGTCTTTGATGACCAGCGTCGTCGTCACCAAGTCATCCATGGCCACGGTCACATTGGTGCCTTCTTTCGGCACGAGCGTTCCGTACGGCTCCAGAATCCGCTTCGTTTCCCGTTTCAGGTCGTCCGGTGTGAACGTGTGAACCGGCCGGCGGATCTTCAGACCTTTGTAGTTTGGCAGGTCGAACTCGGGCCGGACTTCGATGTTGAACTCGTACACCATCGGCTCGTCGGCCGCTTCCGGGATGATCACTTTCGACGGGTCGAGTTCCGGCGGGCTAAGCGGCGAAAGTGTCTCTTCCTCGGCGAGTTGCTCGAGGCTCTTCATCAAGATTTCGTTCTTGACCTCGGCGGCGATCTCTTTGAAAAATTTCTTCACGACGATCTTACGCGGAGCTTTACCGGTGCGGAAGCCGGGCACTTGCACCGGGTTCTTGACCATCATGTCCGAGAACTTTTCGTCCATCCGCGTGTTGATCGCGGCCCGCTCGACCGTCACTTTGACGTGCTTTTTGCAGGGGCCGGCGTCGGTGATGACGACTTGCTGGGCCAGCTTGGCGGGGGCCTCGGCCGATTCGGTGTCCGGCGCGTCCACGAGGGCGGTGCTCAATTCGCTCGACATCGTCGTCTCTCCTAGCCGCAACGGCCGTCCAACTGGGCGATTCAGAAAAGGAATGATACGGAAACAATTCGAGCCGGCGAAGTTGCGAGAACAGTCGGGTCAGTGCCCGCCCGGTTCCCACCGCTTCCCGGCTCGTCTCGATTCGTCGACTCCGCCAGACCGTCAGAGCGGGAGATGGGATTTGAACCCACGACAACCTCGTTGGCAACGAGGTACTCTACCACTGAGTTACTCCCGCCTACTCCGACCAAACCACGTTATCGCGCGGATTGCACCTTTCAAGTGGAACTGTTCACGATCCGCGATTTTTACCTAGGGACGGTTCCGACGCGGAAATGTTCGGGGGCGTAAAAAATATTGCTGGTTGGTAACCGGTGGATTCTTCACTCCGAAGGAGTGGCCGATGTTAGCCAGGCCCGGAAGGGCCTGGAAGTGATTGAGGATTTCTAGCTCCGAAGGAGCGCCCGATTCCGAACGCTCCTTCGGAGCTAAAATTGCGTCTGGCCCTTCCGGGCTTGGCTAACATCAAACGCTCTGTAGGAGCGAAGAATCCGTCACTGAACCGCACTCCCGACACACCTTTCGACTCTCTCCTACAAATCGATGCACACGTTGAGTGCGGAAAAAATACACTACCCACCTACGCAATTACAGTCCTGCTCCGGTAACCCCCCATGACGACGGTGCGTCCAGTCGAGCTTGCCGACATCCCGGCGGTGTTGCGGCTCTGGCAGGTGACCAGTCCGCTGCAGTCGCGCGGCGTGGAGTCGGAAGCGGGGCTGGAGCGGTTTTTGGCTCGGGAAGATTTCTTCCGAACTTCTCCTAGGGAAAAAAAATCACAATTTGCTGGGAATAATGAGGACTTTTCTAAATATTTAGCCTTTTCCAGTTGACAAGCTGGGCACAGCCGAGCACAGTGATCAATAGTTAAATCCTTCTTCTTCAAGAAAATCCTTCTTGTTCAAGAAAATCCTTCTTGTTCAAGGACAACACATGTTCAATTCACGATCGATTCTCGAACTCTGCGAACTTGGTAACCGTGTACTTCCTTCCGTGTCGGTGATGAACGTTTCGGGAAACGTTACGTACCAAGTCAGTGGCACAGCTACTGAGGCCGATCAGAAGCTGATCGATTTGCTTGACAAGGTGGTAGCCGCAAACAAAGTGATTGACAAATTGAATGCAGACATTTTGAAGATTACTAAACAAATTGGAGACTTAGATAAGTCTAGGATAGACCTTGAGAAATCGTTGAAGGTTCAAGTGACTTATCTCCTTGCTCTGAAAAAGTCTGGTGGTGATAAAACGACTATTGAAGAGGTACAGAAGGGAGTTGACGAAACTAGGAAAACTATGGATGATCTCGACAAGCTAGTGGGAGAATTGACTGCGACTAATGCTGTTCATCAGAAAGAGCTTGCTGACAAGATAAAAGAGCGTGACGGTTTACTAGAAGAAATTCGTAAAAAACTCGAAGCGCAAGCAGTGGGTATCGATTCTCTAACCAGTGCGAACGTCCCTTTCCCAAGTGCAATCGCGGGATAAACTTTTTTGGTACAGCCTAGCAATCATATGACACTTTGGGAGGTTACGCCATGCCGACGTGTGTTGTCGCAATTTGTTTAATCTGTGCTGTTCAGCCTCCGATTCCGTCACTCCAAGAGCAGCAAATTCAGCAACTCGAACGACAGATGGAGCAGTTGAAACGCCGCCTCAACAATCTTGCATTGCAAATTCAGGCTGCTATGAATAGAAGTGATCGCATTCTTGCTAAAAGTGTGCCTGAGAACGAACTTGCAAAGCAAATTGCGAATCAGTTGCAAAAAGTAATTGCAACAGAAGATCTATGCGACAAGAAAATGGCAAAACTGGAGCTTAATAAGCTCATAAACGAGTACAAAGCGTTGCGAAAACGCAACGAAGCTGATTCTGAGAAAAAGTAGCCAAAATCTTGCGGTGAGACAAGAGACTGCTTCACCGCCTTTGTTACCGTAGCTGGCGATACCTTCCTGACATTTCTCATCCCTCACATCCTCCATCTCCTCCATTTCCTTTCCTACAATTCCATAGAATAAATACACTACCTACTTACGCAAACACGGTTCAAGCCCGGGAAACTCCCCCCATGACGACGGTGCGTCCAGTCGAGCTTGCCGACATCCCGGCGGCGTTGCGGCTCTGGCAGGTGACCAGTCCGCTGCAGTCGCGCGGCGTGGAGTCGGAAGCGGGGCTGGAGCGGTTCCTGGCACGCAACGCGGGCTGCAGCCAGCTTGTGTGCATCGGAGCCGAGGTCGTCGGTGTCGCCATTTGCGGGCATGACGGCCGACGCGGTTATCTCCATCATGTGGGCGTGTTGGCAGCCCATCGACGGCGTGGTCTGGGGCACCAATTGGTCGAAGCGTGCTTGGCGGCCCTCCACGCGGAAGAGATCAGCCGAATAC
>JANXWE010000363.1 GCA_025351325.1 Fimbriiglobus sp. | reverse complement strand
GAAACAGTCGGTTTGCCGAATGAGTTTGCGTGGTCGTGACTTGAGAAGTACCGCACCGACGGCTCACGCCAGTCGGCTCGCCGGGATTCATTTTACCCAGCGAGCCGACAGATTTTTCACACCATGGCGAGCTGGTCGACCCGAAACTCAATCGAGTTTCGCTTGTTTGGCTCCCCCTCTCCGCTTCGGAGAGGGGGCCGGGGGGTGAGGTCTTACCCACTGTCAGACCAGTTACCGTTCCTTCTTCGCGGCGAGCTTCATCTGGTCTCGAACGTACTCGAGTGCCGTTTCGAGTTGCTTGTCCTTGTACTCTTTCTTCGGCGCGGGTTCGCCGACTTTCTTCGGGATCAACTCGCGCTCGCGGAAGTACTCGGCGAAGTCGCGCAGTTCTTCCTTCGGCAGCTTCACTTCGTAGCCTTTGTCCGGCTTCACGCCCCACTCGTCTTCGGGTTTGCCGCCGGTGCTGTACTTGTCGATGTTCTTGTCGCTCGGTGGGAAGTACCGGGCCGTGGTCAACTTGATCTGGCCTTTGGTCATGTTGAAAGGCATCACCTGCTGCACGCTCCCCTTGCCGTAGCTCCGCTCGCCGACGATCACGGCGCGGTTGTAATCCTGGAGGCACGCCGAGACGATTTCGCTGGCACTGGCACTGCCCCCGTTGATCAAGACCGCCATCGGGAATTTGGTGTACGTGTCCTTAATGCGAGCTTGCTTGCTGGTCAGCACGTCTTCGCGGCCATCACGTTCACGCACCGTCACCACTTTGCCGCCTTCGATGAACATCGAACTGATCATGAGCGCCCCTTGGAGGGTGCCGCCCGGATTGTTCCGCAGGTCGAGGATCAACCCTTTCAGCCCGCTCGAATTCAGGTTCTGCATCACGGTGGCGATTTCGGCCGCCGACTGCGGGGCGAACTGAGTCAGGTGGATGTACGCGATCTTTTCGGTCGGGTCGATGTAGAAACTCCAGTCGTCCTTCTCGTTGCGTTTGACTCCGAGAACCGTTTCGACTGACACCCGGCCGCGTTCGAGCACATAATCTTTCGATTCGCCATCCCGTTCGATCACGAGGGTGATTGGCACGCCCGCTTTGCCGAGGATGATTTCGAGCGCTTGGTCGATCTTCATCCCTTTGGTGGTGAATTCTCGCTGGGCCGAAGGTGAGAGTGCCTTCCCTTCCGGGTCGCTATCACGCTTGATACCGAGGATGTAGTCGCCGGCTTGAATCCCGGCCTTGTAAGCAGGACTACCTTTAATCGGAGAGACCACCAAAATCGCGTCCTTGGCGATGTCGGAACGGATCTGAATGCCGACCCCGCTGAAGTTGCCCCGCAGCCGGCTGTCTTCTTTTTTGATCGTGTCGAAGTCGTAGTAGACGGTGTGCGGGTCTTTCAAACTGGCGAGCATCATCGTGATGGCGATGTCCGCGTCTTTGTCCCCGGCGATGTCCTCGCGGACGCCGAGTTGCAACCGCGCGGCTTTCAGCACGGCTTTCATGTCGGACGACGACATCCCTTTCGATCCTTTGAGTTTGTCGTCGATTTCTTTGGGCATGCCCTCCTCGAGCCGGCGGTACATGCCCCGGATCGCGGCGACGGTCAAATCGCTCGTCAGCGTCTTCTTCACGTACTTTTCGTCGACGATTGTGATGGCCCGCAGGACCTTGTTGGCGAACTCGTCGGCGTCGTCCGGGGGCAAGATGTTCTTGACTTTGATCGCTTTGTAATCGGCCGCGAATACCTCCGGCGTGATCGTCCCGTCGGCCAAGTCTTGGTAGCGCTTCCGGAGTTCCTGCGGCGACTTCAACTTCGGCATCCGGTGCAGCAAGCTGTGGCCTTCGGCCGCGATTTCTTTCGTTATGGTGCCGGCCGTCTCCAAGTTGTCGAGGGCCTTCAATCGCTTGTCGACCGACTCGGTGACCTTCGGGTTCTTCGTGAGCGGGAAGTGCGACAACTCCTCGCCGACGATGAACGGGGCCGCTTCCTTTTCCTTCTTGTTCTTGCCGAGTTTGCGGGCCTGATCCTGCATCTCCTTTTCGAGATACTTCACCATTTCATCGACCGTCACGATGCCATCGGGTTCATACCCTTCAACATCCGCCGTGCCCTGGAGGGCATTGAGCAGCGTCGCGGTGAACAGGCTATTCTTGCCCACGTCGAAAGGGTCGGCCGTGGGGATCGTGCCGAGCATGAGCAGACGGTTCGGTGGGATCGGCTGTTCGCCTTTTTCTTCACCACCGAAGAGTCCCCCGGTGATGTCGCGCAGGTTCGGTTCCACGACCGCTTCTTTGCCGGCGTCGTATCCTTTGAAGTGGATGTCGAGCAACAACGCGATGCGTTGCTGCTTGGCAGTTTTCAACTCCGTTTCGAGATCTGTGCCGAGCACGGCGTCTTTCTCGCGCTCTTTGAAACTGCTGTCCGCGGCGAAGAAGACAGTCCGTTCCCCGGCGGCGGCCCCACGGCCGAACATCGCCAAGATCACGGTGTCGTCTTTGCCCGTCTTGGCAAAGGCGTCGTGAACCGCTTTGAGAATGTTTTCCCGCGTCGACTTCAGCGACTTGCGCTTCTCGTCGACCACGGAGGTGAGCAGCACCACGCGGTCAGCCGCGACGTCGGAATATTTTTTATCGGTGAAGAGGTCGTAAACGGCGGTCGCGTCGACATCGGCAGTCGGGCGCGGTTGAATGGTTTTGTCGGCCGTCTCGGACACGCCGACGATGACGACATAAGAGCCTTGAGAGGCTTTGGGCGGATCGTCCGCCGCCGGGGCCGAGGTGC
Organism: Fimbriiglobus sp.; assembly: GCA_025351325.1. Lineage (GTDB taxonomy): Bacteria > Planctomycetota > Planctomycetia > Gemmatales > Gemmataceae > JALHQU01. Next base: position 4,049 of record JANXWE010000363.1, on the reverse strand, counting down.
CCAGAACAAGAGCAGCGGACACCGCGCTCAATTTGAAAATCCACGAGACCATTCGACACGTTCCTTTCGTTGCTGAACCGGGCCGTGCAGCGGGGCCGGTCGGCTCCGGCATTTCTGCGAGAACCGGGTGTTGGGCCAAATGTGACCCAGTGCTTTATTGTGGGCGGTGCCCAGGGTGGACGTCAATAGGTGAATCGGTAGGGCGCCGAGGATTCTGGCGCGCTTCAAATTCTTCGTTGGAGTTCAACCTTCAGGTTGTCTTCGCAGGAACGAGTCTTCGAGGTCCCGGCGTCGGCGCGTTTTCAACGTTTCCAACTATTTGAACAAAATTTCATCTCCGGCATTTGACAGTTTCCTTTTTAGAGCTTATATCCATAACTGAACTGAATTATACAAAATGGAGCTGGCCATGGTCGCTACTCTCACCCGCAACCGCATCGGACGCGATTCGCCAGCTTCGTTGAAACGCGAACTTCCCAAATCCGAGCTGGAACGCAAAGAGTTGTGGGGCGATGCCGTTCTCGAAGCCGTGATGGCACTGCGCGAGCAACTGAACAGTCGAAACGAGCAGATCGTCGCGGCGGCGGCGAATTCGATCCTCGAACTCGAACGGACTCGGATGCGGCACGACAAGTTGATTTCGGGAACACACGTTCAGATGGCACCTTCTGAGCCACCTCCTCTACCGGATGATGATCCAAAACTGCTGAACGAACATGCCTGCGAAGTCCGCAAGCACATGGAACAGCTCGTCGGACGACCGATGAGTGAGGCGGAATCTGTCGACTACGTCGTTGAGAAGCTCGAGTCGTGGCGGGTGCGAGCCAGTCAGATTCACCCCGGCGAGTTTGTCAAAATGATTGGACTGATGAATGAGTTCACACGTCTCGAGTAATATACTCCACAGGTCAATCTTAGCCTTTGCTACGAAATAACCGATGAAATTCAGCGTTAACCCGATGCGCAAGCATCGGAAACCACCGCTGTTAGCCCCCTCAATTCTGACCTTCGACCAGAATCGGGAAATTCCTGTTGCAGTCGACCCGTCGTTCCGCACCGCCGATGCTTGCGCATCGGGTTAACAAGCCAACATTGTCTGACCCATCCATCCGAAGGTTCGAAAGGCGAGTCGCATTCCCGCGAGAATTTCAATGTTCGCAAGAATGCTTCCCATTCCTGGTACTACAATAAATCTACTGCCAGTAGACCTTTCCAAACGCATCCGGAGTCACGCATGATCCGCCGGCTCCTGACTTTCTCGTTCTTGTTGTGCTGCTCAACTCAGACGGAAGCGGCCGAGCCGAAACCGGCATCACCGGAAGCTGTTGAATACTTCGAGAAGCAGATTCGGCCGATCCTCGCTGAGAATTGTTTCAGTTGCCATGGTGCGAAGAAACAGCAAGGTGGCCTGCGTCTCGACACGGCGGCGGGATTGGCCAAAGGAATCGACACCGGCCCGGTAGTGATCCCTGGAAAACCGGAGCAGAGTCTGCTGATCACCTCGGTGCACCGCAAGGGCGACTATGCGATGCCACCGGATAGCGAATTGACGAAAGTTCAAGTTGCGGCGCTCGTGGAGTGGGTGAAACAAGGCGCCGTCTACCCGGCGAGTGTCGCCGTTGTGCCGAGCAATGGCAAGAAGCATTGGGCCTTCCAGCCGGTGGTGGATCCTAAGGTGCCGAGCAACAACGGCGGGCAAAATCCGATCGACGCATTCGTGCTCGCCAAACTGACCGAAAAAGGATTGAAGCCTTCTTCCCCGGCGGACAAGCGAACGCTCGGTCGCCGATTGTACTTCGACGTGCTCGGTTTGCCGCCGACGGCCGCGGAACTGGATCTCTTCGTAAAAGATAGCCGACCCGAAGCCACGGAACAGCTCATCGACCGTCTGCTGGCGTCGCCCCAGTACGGCGAACGCTGGGGCCGATATTGGTTGGATGTGGCCCGCTACGCTGATTCCAAGGGGTACGTCTTCACGGAGGATCGCAACTACCCCTATGCCTACACATACCGCGATTACGTCATCCGCTCGCTGAACGAAGATAAGCCATTCAACCGGTTCATCGTCGAGCAACTGGCCGCCGACAAGTTGCCGCTGGGAGACGATAAGAAGCCGTTGGCCGCGATGGGGTTCCTCACGGTTGGCCGGCGTTTCAGCAACAACCCGCACGACATCATCGACGACCGCATCGACACCATCACCCGTGGCTTCATGGGTCTGACGGTCGCCTGTGCTCGCTGCCACGATCACAAATACGATCCGATTCCCGCAGCCGACTATTACAGCCTCTACGGGGTATTGGACAGCTCGAGCGAACCGAAGGAGTACCCGCTGATCGGCGAGGTCGAACGGACACCGGAGTACCTTCAGTTCGAAGCGAAATTGCAAAAGCTCGATGCCGCGACGGCCGAGGGGAGTATGAAACTCCAAGCGACCCGCTTGACGCTGCTCAACGCCGTGACCGGCTCGGCGATGCAGGTGCCGCATGCGGACAAGTTGTTGAATCGCGCCGACCGGAATGCAATCACAGCTTTGCAGAAGAAAGTCGACGAGTACCGTGCCCAGTCTCCGTTCGCGCCGCCGCGGGCCATGGTGATGACGGATAAGCCGAAACCCGCCGAACCGGTGATTTTCTTGCGTGGAAACCCGAACAGCCGCGGCCCGCAAGTGCCGCGACGCATGACGGAAATCGTAGCGGGTGCGACTCGGAAACCGTTCGTGAACGGCAGCGGCCGGCTCGAACTCGCCGAGGCGATTGCCAGCAACGACAACCCGTTGACAGCCCGGGTGATTGTCAACCGAGTCTGGGGTTGGCACTTCGGCCAGGGTCTCGTCCGGACACCGTCTGACTTCGGAGTTCGCACCGAGTTGCCCTCGCACCCGGAATTGCTCGATTGGCTCACGAAGCGGTTCATCGAAGAGGGTTGGAGTTTGAAAAAACTGCACAAGCGAATCTTGCTGAGTGCGACCTATCAGCAGGCCAGCGCGGTTTCGCCGGCGAACTTCCAAGCCGATCCGGAGAACCGTCTGTTGGCTCACCAGTATCTTCGCCGGCTCGACTTCGAGGCGATGCGTGATTCGCTCCTCATGGCGTCCGGGCAACTCGATCCGAAACTGTACGGACGTTCGATCAATCTCTTCTCGCAGCCATTCACCAAACGGCGGACGATTTATGCGAGCATCGACCGGCAGAATCTTCCGGGCACCTTCCGGGCGTTCGATCTCGCCAGTCCGGAACAGCACACCCCACAGCGGTTCCAGACCACGGTGCCGCAGCAAGCGCTGTATTTGATGAACAGTGCATTCGTGGCCGAGCGGGCCAGGGCGGTGATCACCCGTGCGGATGTCTCCAGAGTGAGCGATCCCAATTTGAAAGTGACCGCGATCTACCGGGCGATTTTGAGTCGCAGCCCGACCGTGGACGAAACCAGTTTTGGTACCGCGTTCGTGCAAGAGTCCGGTAAAGTGAAACCCACCGGGGTTCAACTCGGCCCGTGGGACCAGTTCGCCCAAGTGCTGTTGCTGAGTAATGAATTCCTCTTTGTGGATTGATGGCCATGGTGACGATGCCAAACGTCGAGCGGGTACAAAAACGGCCAGCTCCGTACGTGCCGCCGTTTCAGAGCGGCGATGTCATGGATCAACGGGCATTCCATGCTTTGTACCTAACGACTCCTCCCGGCTTTCGCGCGGAATTAATAGGTGGAGTTGTTTTCATGCCATCGCCTGTCACGCGCCGCCACTCGGCTCCCCATGGCAAACTCGGCACGTGGCTCGGGATGTACGCCGCCGAAACGGACGGGACGGAATCGCTCCCCGATGCCACGATGATTCTATCCCAAGACAGCGAGCCGCAGCCCGACCTCTCGTTGATCATCGTCCCCGAAATCGGTGGCCAAACCGAGGTTTCTTCGGAGGATTATCTCATCGGGGCGCCCGAGTTGGCAATCGAAATCGCGCACTCGACTGCATCGATCGACCTGCACTCGAAAAAGTGGGATTACGAACTTTACGGCGTCCGAGAATATGTCGTCGTCGAAACGAAAAA
>JANXWE010000322.1 GCA_025351325.1 Fimbriiglobus sp. | reverse complement strand
GCCGAGCGCCAAAAGCCTCGGTTGATCGAACTCATCGCCGTGGTCGCGTTGCCCGTGGTGATGCCCCGGCCGACGAGGGCTGTACTGATCATGCTGCTGATGACGCCGACCGCCATCACCAGGATCGGGAAGATCATCCCGCGGTAACCGAGCGCGGCGTAGCCGAGGATCACGGCGGCCACCATCGTCACGGCGTAACTCTCGAAGACGTCGGCCGCCATGCCGGCGCAGTCGCCGACGTTGTCGCCCACATTGTCGGCGATGGTCGCGGCGTTGCGCGGGTCATCTTCCGCAATGTCGGCTTCAATCTTGCCAACGAGGTCGGCCCCGACGTCGGCGGCCTTGGTGTAGATGCCGCCGCCAACGCGCATGAAGAGTGCCAGCAGCGACCCGCCGAACCCGAAGCCCAACAGTGTTTCGTAGGCCAGTTCGCCGAAGATCAGCAAGATCATCGTGCCGCCGAAGAGACCCAGCCCGCAGGTGAACATGCCGGTGACGGTGCCGGTGCGGTAGGCGAGTCGCATGGCTTCGCCGAAGCTCCGTTTGGCGGCCGCCGCGACACGGACGTTCCCAGCCGTGGCCAGGCGCATCCCGATGAACCCGACGGAAGCGCTGAAGAGGGCACCCATGAGGAAGGCCACCCCACGACCGACCGTGACGGCGATCCGTTCGCCGCGGGTCTCGTGGAAGTCGCCGAGTTGCCAAGGCCATTTGGCGAGGATGATCAGCACGGTCAACACGACGACCAGAACCGCAACCACGGTGAACTGACGGCGGAGGTAGGCGTCGGCCCCTTCGCGGACGGCTTTGGACACGGCCATCATGGCATCGGTGCCCGTGTCGGCTGCGTAAACTTGTTTCATCAGTCGGAAGGCGTAGCCGAGCCCGACAAGGGAGATGAGGAGCGCGGCGATCAACCCGGCTTTTTCGATACCCCGGTACGATGAACCGGCGAGGAATTCAAACGGCGTCCACCCGAACAGAGTTTGCCCCGGAGTCGGCCCGGCTCCAATCAAGCCGAGCGCGACGACGGCAAGAAGGGCAGGAACGATGGGGAAGGAACGTTTTTTGAGTTTCGATTTCGGAGTGCGGGGTCGGTGAAATTGCATAGTGTCCACAAGTGGGGAGAGGGCGACTGCCGACCGTGTGTTCGGTGAACTCCATCACGATCAGCCCCGTCGTGAGAATTAAGATAAACCAAGGCTCGAATCGAGTCCACTAAGGAATTGGCTACGTCGACGGATTCTGGCGAGCCTAACGGCGTGAGCCGTCGGGTGATGAACTGCTCAAACGAATCCAGCAGTTCACGTTAAACAGCGCGCCTGCCGCCAAAATCGAAAGGGTCAATTCTTCGGTTGGAACAGAAGTCCCAGAAAAGAGATAACACCACCCACCAGTATTAAGAAAATTTTGTTGTCCCAAAGTGCGTCTGGATCCCGAGCATCGGTCGGGTCGGAGGACGATACCATCAATTGAACACTATTGCCCGGCTTCAAGGTTTCGTCCGAGATTCGTACCGACTGTTTTTTGCCACCCGCTTGATACGAAACGGTTTGGTACGTCTTGATCCCATGTTTCGTTCTCACCTTGTCTTCGCCCACGACGACCCCGGCCACATTTTTCGCGTCTTGAGTGAATCGGACGATTTCCAGCGACCAGATCGCAGACACTGAGACCAAGACCACTCCGAGTATCACGGAAGTGCGCGCCGATGGAATCGTAGGCCCGCGAAAGAGACATTTTGGTTCAGCGGTGAATGGACGAGTAAGCGGTGCGTTCGATTGTTCAGCGGGAAGCCCGCAACCGTAGCAACGGATCGGCTGCGAACTTTGGGCGGCGGAATACCATGGGAGGTTACAGTGCCTGCAATATCCGTCCACGGTGTACTCCCTTGAGAAAGGAGTTGAAATCTAGAACATGTTTCATCCTCGGCAGAAAGTAATACGTGAGTGAGGGGTCGGCTCGTCAATACTTCAGTCCAAACACAGCAACAGCACGGCCAAGTCGGCCGGGGTGATGCCGCTCACGCGGCTGGCCTGGCCGATGTTGGCGGGCCGAATCTGACCCCATTTGTCCTTCGCCTCCTTGCGGAGCTGCGGGATCGCGGCGAAGTCGAACGCCTCGGGGATCCGCTTATCTTCCAGGCGACGGAACCGCGCCACTTCCGTCGTCTGGCGGTCGATGTACCCGGAGTATTTCGCTTCCAATACCACTTGCTCGATCACATCGGGCCGGGCATCCCAAGCGATCAATGCCGGAGCGCGGGCACAGATTTCGGCCCACTCCGTGGTGGTGCGCTTAAGCCAGATCATCATGGTGTCGCCGTCCGACTTCGTCGTCTTCAACGCCTGTTGAAGCTCCGCGACTCCCTGCTCCTTCGATTGAAGTCGATCCCAAGCCGCAGGTGAACTGGAACCGATGCGGTGGGCCAACGGCGTCAGCCGGCGGTCGGCATTGTCGTGCCGTAACAGCAGCCGGTACTCGGCCCGTGACGTAAACATCCGGTACGGTTCGTCGACGCCCTTAGTCACGAGGTCGTCGATGAGCACGCCGATGTAGGCTTGGGCACGATCCAGCACCAACGGCGCTTCAAGTTTCAACTTGAGCGCGGCGTTCAACCCGGCCATCAACCCCTGTGCCCCGGCTTCCTCGTACCCGGTCGTTCCGTTAATCTGTCCGGCGAAATACAAGCCCGCCACCGGTTTCGTTTCCAGCGTCGGGTGGAGCTGCGTCGGCGGGGCGAAGTCGTATTCCACGGCGTAGCCCCAACGCATCACCTCGGCGTTCTCGAGGCCGGGGATCAGTTTCAGCATCCCCGCTTGCACGTCTTTGGGCAGACTCGTGGAGATCCCGTTGACGTAGTATTCGTGGGTGTTCAGCCCCTCGGGTTCGAGGAACAACTGGTGCGAATCCTTCTCGGCGAAGCGAACGACTTTGTCTTCGATACTCGGGCAGTAGCGCGGGCCGCACGAACGGATCTGACCCGAATACATGGGGGCGCGATCCAGGTTTTCGCGGATGAGGGCGTGAACCGCCGCGTTCGTTTCCGTGATGTGGCAGATCCGCTGCGGGATCGTGATTTTGTCGGTGCTGAAGCTGAAGGGGCGCGGCACCGCATCGCCACGCGACTCGGCGAGGTTGCGGAAATCGATGGTTCGCCCGTTCAACCGGCACGGAGTACCCGTTTTGAATCGCTCCAGTGTGAAACCGCACTCGCTCAAACTGTTGCTCATCCCGACCGACGCGGTATCACCGGCCCGCCCACCCACGGTCTTGGCTTCGCCGGTGTGCATAATCGCTTTGAGGAATGTCCCCGTCGTCAGAATCACCGCTTGGGCACGGTAGTGCGTATCGCCGCTGGCCACCACACCGATGATGCGTTTCGTGGCGACACTGCCAGAGTCCGAATAGTCCTCGAGTAGCAGCCCTTCGACGAGTTCTTGACGCAGCGTCAGGTTCTCCTGCTCTTCGACCCACTGCTTCATGGTGAATTGGTAGAGTTTCTTGTCGCACTGCGCCCGCGGGCTGTGCATCGCCGGGCCTTTGGAGGCGTTGAGCATCTTGAACATGATGCCCGATGCGTCGGTGCACTTGCCCATGACGCCACCGAGGGCGTCGATCTCGCGGACAATTTGACCCTTGGCGACACCGCCGATCGCCGGATTGCAACTCATCTGCCCGACCGAGTCGGCATTCATGGTGAGCAAGCAGGTGCGGAGTCCGAGCCGCGCGGCTGCAAAAGCGGCTTCGGTGCCAGCGTGGCCTGCACCCACGACCACGACATCGAACTGGAACGTGAGTGGCGGCATGATGAACCGGTCTGATTTCGCGTGTTGGGGATTGTTCATTCTACGACTGGGCGCCGATTCGACGGGGCGGGTTCACAGTACCATCAGAAGGAATTTGTAAAAATTTCAATAATTTTCAGATTCGGGCGTGACAAAGCTTTTGCATCGGGATACTCTGAGTGCAATTAGTTTGTTTTGGAGTGAGAATGTCTGAACGACTACCACATCCTAACGATCAACCTTCCTCAGCAAATGAGGGAGCGACCGCCGATTGGCGGCCACAAACTCATTCGATTCCGACTCCTACTGAAGACATTCCAACCGCTACCTTCGATGAGCATTCGACTTCGGGGCCAAATAATTCCCTCCGACTTACCATCGCGCAGGAAAAAACCGAAGTCGTCGAGGACACATCCCGATTTCCGCAGTTGCCTGGCCTCAAGGTCGTCGGCTACATCGATTGTGGAGGGATGGGGCACGTTTATCTGGCCGAGCAAGAAACTCCACGACGAACAGTCGCCGTGAAGATTGCCACGTCGGCCAATCGGGCCGGCATGGTGTCCCGGGAACGGTTCGACCGAGAAGTGCAAGCGCTGGCCGAAATCAGCCATCCAAACATCATGCCGATTTACATCGCCGGAGACTGGCACGGCTTCCCGTACTACGCCATGCGGTACATGCCCGGCGGCCCGCTGACCAAGCAACTTCCCCGGTTGGCGAACAATACGACCGCCATGGTTCAGATCATGCGGAAAGTGGCGATCGGGTTGCAAGTCCTCCATGAAAACGGCATCATTCACCGCGATCTGAAGCCTCTGAACATTCTGTTGGACGAACACGACGAACCGGTGATTGCCGACTTCGGTTTGGCCAAATGGATCGACGGGTCGAATTCCGATCTCACCGTCACTTCTGCCGCGCTCGGCACCAAGTACTACATGCCACCCGAACAAACCCTCGGATTGAAGGAAACTTACGGACCCGGCTGCGACATCTGGTCGTTCGGCGTGACCTTGTACGAAATGCTCGTTGGCCAACGGCCTTTCCGCGAAGACGTCTCCTCGGACATCTACGATCAAATTCGCTGCGCCGAACCGCCGATCCCCGAATCCGTCCCCGCGGATTTGGCCACCATCGTCACGAAGTGTTTGCAAAAACTCCCGGAGGATCGGTATCGAACCGCGGCCGAATTGATTGCCGATCTGGAATGCGTACTCGCCGGAACACCGATCGACGCCCGGAAGTCGGTGAAGAAACCGAAGCCCGTGAAGCGAGGCTACGGTCGCGCGATCGCAGTCGGCCTCGGTTTGGGGATCGTTGCCGCTGTGCTGGCCCTCGTGGCACTTTGGCCAACGCCCCCGGTGAAGCGGAGTATTTCCGAGCGATTGCGTGCCGGCGAAACGGTGACGATCATCGGCGAAACGGGTTTGCCGGAGCAACTAGGAGAGTCGATTCAAGGTTCTGTAGCCTTGACCACGCATCCGCTCGGCTACTGTACGCTTGATTCTACTGACATTGGAACCATTCGATTGGTTCAAGAGGAGTTGACGGAACCGTTCGTCCTTTCATGTGAATGCGCATTGCTTGGAAATCCGAGTTTCACGAAATATGCGGGTATCGTGATTGCAAGCGAATCACATCCACAGCCGGAAGGTAATCTCAACAGCTCATTGCAGCTCATCCAGCAAATGCGTGTCAAAAAAGAAATCGATAACAGTGAAACACGCATTGAAAATGCAAGGTTTGTTTTAGTGAACTGGATTGAGAAAGCGCGTGGGAATCTCAACGATTTTAATCAGGTCGAAATTGCCACTCCGAATACTCAACCGGAAGCTACCACAATCTCCACGATCATCTGGCGGAAAACGGAGGTGCGTGTGAATCGTTCTCAAGTTTCTGTTAGCTGGGAAAACCAACCATTACGAGGCAACCCCTATCGACTTGGTGAGTTAGGAAAACTGTTTCTTCCAAATCACCTTTTAGAACCCCAGTCCGTGACTGGAATTGGACTAACTGTGCAAAGTACTTCCGCCCTGTTTCGAAATCTGGTTTTAACTCCTTTTACCCCCATCACTCAGTAATTGAGGAACTTTCATGCACATGCTCGATGCCATCACGATCAACAAAGTGGCCAGCGTCTTGGCCGATCTGCTGCGACTCCAGTTTTACGAAGTTTACCCGTACAACGGGACTTTTCCACAGTTGGTTACCCCAAAATCGGGGCATTCGTTCGCGTTGAATGCCCCGATCCAGTGCAGCGTCGCTTCGAATTACCCAGGCGGCTACCGAGTCGTCATGACGGACAACAACGCGACTCCGGCAAACACCCGTTACGCGGACACGATGGTCGGATTGCCCGATACCGAATATCAATTCCCACCGATGAGTTCTGCCGGCCTCCCTGCAGGGACGTACGTACTACAAGTGCGCAAGCAAAACCCCACAGCCCTCGATAACGTCCACACGATTCGGATCAGTATCGGAATGACAACCGTGGTAGTGGCGGAGTGCGATGTCGCCGTTGCGGCCAAACCGGCGTCGCCCGCGAAAGTGTCAGCTGTAAAACCTAGTTGACTCTCGGCGGAAGCCAACCCTTTTGGCTGGGGTAACTTCTCAAAAATCCCGGATCCGATCCGGGTTCGAGTCGAATTCACTTCGCCTTCTCCGAATCCACTTGCGAAGTCCCCTCGCAGAATGGGTTGCCGTTCCTAAGATAATCTTTTGTTACACCCACGACCTTTGTAGAACCCTCGACGTCCCATGAAGCGCACCGACATCCGCAATGTTGCCGTCATCGCCCACGTTGACCACGGCAAAACGACCCTCGTCGATCAGATGCTCCGGCAGTCCGGCCTGTTCCGCAACGAAGAGCTGGACAAACTCGTCGGCGGCCAGCACGGCCTGATCATGGACAGCAACGACCAAGAGCGCGAACGCGGCATCACGATCTTGGCCAAGAACTGCGCCATCCGACTCGGCGATGTCAAAGTCAATCTCATCGATACGCCCGGGCACGCCGACTTCGGTGGCGAAGTCGAGCGCATTCTGAAGATGGCCGACGGTGTGTTCTTGTTGGTCGACGCGGCCGAAGGCCCACTCCCGCAGACGCGCTTCGTACTCCGCAAGGCGTTTGCCTGCGGCCTCAAGCCGATCGTGGTCATCAACAAGATCGACCGTCCCGACGCCCGCATCGACGAAATCCACTCGATGATTTTCGACCTGTTCATCGAACTCGGCGCCAGCGAAGACCAAGCCAATTTCCCCGTCATCTACGCGTCGGGTCGCGCGGGCATCGCCACCACCGACATGTCGGTCGAACCGAAAGATCTGACGCCGCTGTTCACGGCCATCCTCGACACCGTGCCACCGCCGGAAGGCGACGACTCCGGCCCGCTCCAAGTCCAGATCATGGCATTGTCGTACTCCGAATTCGTCGGCAAGATCGCCATCGGCAAGGTGTTCAGCGGCAAGATCAAGAAGAACCAACGGGTGACGGTGGTCAAGCAGAAGGACGGATCGACGTTCACCGACGTGGTGGTTCAAGTGCTGGAATTCGACCGTCTCGCCCGCCGTGAAGTCGACGAAGTCCGCGCCGGGGACATTTGCAGCATCGTCGGGATCGACGACGCCGACATCGGCGACACGATCTGCGATTTCGAGAACCCGCTGCCGATGGACCCGCTGACCATCGACGAGCCGACGCTCGACATGCTGTTCAAGGTGAACGATTCTCCGTTCGCGGGCTTGGATGGCAAGCCGTGTACGAGCCGCGAACTGCGGGATCGACTGACCCAAGAACTCCAGGCCAACGTCGCCCTCCGCGTCCGCCCCGGCGAACGCGAGAGCGAGTTCATCGTCAGCGGCCGGGGACTGCTCCACCTCGGCGTACTGCTGGAATCGATGCGCCGCGAGGGGATGGAAATCGCCGTCGGCAAACCGAAGGTGATTTACAAGGAAGTTGACGGCAAGACCCACGAACCAATCGAATACCTCGTGGTCGAAGTACCCACGGAACATTCCAACTCGGTCATGCGGTTGGTACTGGAACGCCAAGGCGAATGTGAGAAGATGGAGAACCACGGTGCCAGCACGCACATCGAGTTCTACATCCCGGCCCGGGCGCTCATCGGACTCCGGACGCGGATGATGACGGGCACACAAGGCACGGCCATTTTGCACCACAACTTCCACGAGTACCGGCCGCTGAAGTCGAACATCCCGGGCCGCGCCTTGGGGGTGCTGATCAGCATCGAAACCGAAAAGGCGACGTCGTACGCCATCGACGGGTTGCAAGATCGCGGGACGCTGTTCGTCTCCCCGCAGGAATCAGTCTACGGCGGTCAGATCGTCGGGGAGCATTGCCGCGAGAACGACCTGACCGTGAACGTGACCCGCAAGAAGCCGCTCACGAACATGCGAGCCTCGGGGTCGGACAAAGCCGCGTCGACCAAGCCGCCACGCGATTTCAGCATGGAAATGGCCCTCGAATACATCGAAGACGACGAACTCGTCGAGATTACACCGAAGGCGATCCGGATGCGGAAGATTTTCCTCAACGAAGGCGAGCGGAAACGCGGTGGTCGCAAAGGGAATTAAGCTTCTGACCCAGGGTGCGCATGAGGCGTGCGACCCTGGGCTGATGGATGGAACCCCTTCGGGGTAAACACAGCTTCCTCATGAAACTCTCCGTTCATTTCATACTGCTCTTTTCGTTTGTCGGCTGTACCCGGCCGCTTCAAGATAACACCCCGACTCCGCCTACGTCGGATTTGCCGGTATTCGGTGCCGAGCTGCCGACGGGTCGCGTAACGGGTCGGGTGGTCTGGCCTGGGGAAATCCCCGAAGCCAAACCCATCAGTGGCCTGATCACGACCCGGGACGGCTTGCGCTGGGGGGACATGCCCAACCATTTGGCCCCACGGATCGACCCCGAATCGAAAGGTTTGGCGAACGCGGTCGTCTATTTGAAACGCGTGGATTCCAAACTCTCAAAACCGTGGCCGTTCGAACCTCTCCGCATTGAACAACGCGACCTCACCATCGGCGTACAACAAGGTTTGCGCACGGGCCGCATCGGCTTTGTCCGCGTCGGCGAACCATTCGAAATGCTCTCGTACGACAGCGATTACCACATGCTGCGGGCACGCGGGGCGGGATTTTTCACCCTGCCCTTTCCGGAGCCGAACCAACCGCGCACGCGAGCAATCCAAGTGCCCGGATTGACCGAATTCACGAGCGCGGCCGGCTACTTTTGGAGTTCCGCCGACGTGTTCGCCTGCGAGCATCCGTACTACACCACCACGGATAGCAACGGTCGCTTCACACTCGATGGAGTCCCACCGGGTACGTACACCCTGGTGGCGTGGCACCGGAATTGGAAGCTGCTCCATTTTGAACGTGACCCCGAAACCGGCAAGATCATGCGATTGAACTTCGACGCCCCGTTTCAAACGGAACGAATCCTCGAGATTCGAGACAGCGCGCCCGACGTGATTTTGACACTGCCCCCGTGAGAGACGCCGATGCTGATTTATCCCGCCATCGACCTGCTCGGTGGCCGCTGCGTGCGGCTCCGCCAAGGCGACTACGCCCAAGAGACGGTCTTTTCCGACGATCCTGCGGCCGTGGCCCGCGAATGGGTGCGCCAAGGGGCCGACCGGTTGCACGTTGTCGATCTCGACGGGGCGAAACAACGGGAGCCGGTCAACGGCGCCGTGATCCAGCGGATCGTCGCGACGGCTGGAGTGCCGGTGCAACTCGGGGGTGGAATCCGGAGTTCCGAGCACCTGCGAACCGTGTTCGGGTGGGGTATAGGCTGGGCGGTACTGGGTACCAAAGCGTTGCAAGATCCCGAGTGGGTGAAGCAGATGGCCCACGAATTCCCAGGTCGAATCGTGCTGGGGCTGGATGCCCGCCATGGTTTCGTGGCCACGGAAGGTTGGCTCGAAACATCGAGCACCAAGGCCACGGATTTGGCGAAACTGGTCGAAGAGGCCCCGCTGGCTGCGGTGGTTTACACCGATATCGCCAAGGACGGCATGATGATTGGGCCGAACTTCGCCGAATTGCTGGAAATGCGAGCCGCCACCAAAATTCCCGTGATCGCGTCCGGCGGCGTGACCACATTCGATCAAGCTCGACAGTTGGCCAATGCCGGCACCTACGCCGCGATTGTCGGCCGCGCTTTGTATGAGGGCACTCTGCAGTTGAAGGACTTGCTGAAGTTGAGATCCGTGGACTGCTGAAAGTTACTCACTTGCGGTAGCCGTGCGGAGTCGCCATGATATAAGCATCTCATTGAATTTTGGACGGTTGATTGGCCATGATACCGAAGGCGGCGACCGCAACTCTCGATCTGCTCCAGTTCGCTCGTACGGTACTGACGACCGAAGCGGATGCGTTGCGCGCCGTTTCCGGTCGGCTCGGAGCGAGCTTCGAAGCGGTCATCCGCACCATGGCTGCTTGCGTAGGTCGGATCGCCGTGACGGGCGTCGGCAAGTCGGCTGACATCGGCCAAAAAATCGTCGGCACGTTGAATTCGACCGGTACCCGCAGTTACCTTCTCGATGCCACGCGGGCTGTTCACGGCGATCTGGGGATGGTGCACCCGCACGATGTGGTTTTAGTCCTGTCGCACAGCGGCGAGAGCGAAGAGCTGATGCGGTTACTCGGCCCGTTGAAGCAGCTCGCAGGGCCGGTGTTGGCCATCACCGCGAACGGGAATAGTCGGTTGGCGAAAGCCGCCGATGCCGCCATCGTTTACGGGCCTGTGATCGAGGCCTGCCCGCTGGCACTCGCACCGAGTACGAGTACCACCGTGATGCTCGCCTTGGGCGATGCCATCGCGTTGACGCTCGCCGAATTGAAGCAGTTCCGGGCCGAACAGTTCGCCCAATTCCACCCGGCTGGAACTCTCGGCCGAAAATTGGCCACCGTGGAAAGTGCGATGCGGAGTGGCTCGGATCTTCGCTTGGCCAGCGCCGATGCGACGGTTCGAGCGGTCTTCGCGATGGCTCGGCACGGCGGACGGCGGACGGGTGCCGTGATGCTGACGGAAGCCGACGGCCGGTTGGCAGGGTTGTTCACCGATTCGGATTTGGCCCGGCTTTTCGAGAACCGCGCCGACGACGCCTTCGACCGGCCGATTTCCGAAGTGATGACCCGCAACCCGCTGACGTTGACCCGCCAAGCGAAAATGGTCGACGCGCTCGAACTGTTGCGACGACGGAAAATCAGTGAACTGCCAATTGTGGACGACGGTGGCTCGCCCGTCGGTTTGCTGGACATCACCGATGTGATCGGACTTCTCGAAGCAGACGTGGAACCGATTGTTGGCGAGCCGCCACCGATTTTGCGTTTCGTGGGGCCGACCCCATGAGTGAATCATTGGATGCTCAATCTGCGGACGAACTTCGGAATCGCGCGGCGGCGATCAAACTCCTGCTGCTGGATGTCGATGGGGTGTTGACGGATGGCCGGGTGACATACACCGCGAACGGCGATGAAATCAAGCGATTCCACGTCCGCGATGGTTCGGGCTTGAAAATTTGGCGCGATTTGGGTCTGAGTGTCGCGGTGATTTCCGGACGTTCGTCGCCGGCTGTGGCACGCCGCATGGCCGAACTCGGTGTGACACTCGTTTGGCAGGGGCGGTCGGTCAAAGCCACGGCGCTTGTGGAACTACTGGCTCACACGGGGCTTACGGCAGATTCGATCTGCACCGTCGGGGATGATTTGCCCGACCTGCGTATAATGACTCTTTGTGGATTATCCGTGGCGGTGGCGGACGCATCTCCGGAAGTTCGAGAGCAAGCCGACTTCACCACGAAATTACACGGTGGTGCGGGTGCCGTTCGAGAAACCATCGAATGGCTACTGAAGCTCCGGAGCCAGTGGGATTCTGTGGTGAAACAGTTTCGGACGTGAGCGGGTGTTGATTTCGTTCGTAATCAGAGAATTCCCAGCGTGTGGACTCCTCGCAGAATCGGATTGGTGCTGCTCGGCTTGACCCTGGCCACGACCGCCTATGTCGGTTACTCAATCGCACTGGGCACGATTGACGGACTACCGATACTTCCCGACAGTTATTTGGTGCCCGCGTCTGGTCTGCAAAACATTGAAAATGTCAAAATCTCACGCACGGAGCGCAAGCTTTCGGAAGCGTTCGGCCCGAACAGTTTGGAAATGACGGACAACAGTAGTTACAAAAACAAAATCGATCAAAAAGATGGGTTATCGGTTTTTGCGAGCGGTCCACCGAGTTTGGATGGTTCGTCGCTGGTGACGGTGTCTCCGGTGAGTTTCGCCCAATTCGGTCAGCCGATCACCGACGCCAAACCCGGCGTCGTCCGAGAAGTCAGTACGTTTCATGCCGACAAGGCCCGGTTGCGTTACGACCGTCCGGTCGCCAGCGTCCAAGACATAGAAAAGGCGAAACTGCTCGAAATCGAGTTGATTTCCGACGCCGATCTGCCGACGACCGACCCCCGTCGGGGCCACATTTGGATTACGAACAATCAACAATCGTCCGATCCCAACGACCGGTTGCAAATCCGCACAGTCGGGCCGATGTTTTACCGCGTTCCGGACGAGACTGCCACTTATAACCCGGATGTCGCCCACGTGTGGACGGCTGCGGCCATTGAGGTGGTCGACCGCCGGAATCTCCCGCGGATGACCCGAGGAATTGTCCCTGTCGTAGCACTCGCACGCCCGGACGACCTCCGCCTTCAATCTGCGATTGCCGATATCTTACTCGGCAATTCGCTTCCACCGCCGACCATATCAGCGGTGGGCATGATGATTTACATGCAGCCCACCAATCCTCAGCTCCGCTTGGCGAAGGCGAAAACGGGTACCAGCTCCGTCCGCGAGATCAAGTTGCTCGAAAAAGTGCAAATGAACCTCTGGAGCACGGGTGACGCCGGACTGCCCGGTGGCGAAGCCGCCACTCCTGAGACTGCACCCACGACGTTGGTTGCCGACTGCGTGCTGGCCATGCCCGCACTGCTGGGCTCAGCTGCTGATGGCGGCGGAATAGCCGAAAAACTCAGATCCAAATCCCTGCTGATGATCGAGACTCCGGGTTCCTTCCATTACAATTTGGACAAAAGCACGGCACGATTCGATATCGCTCCGCAGGCCCAAGCCCCGCTCGGCGGCCTCTCCAACGTTGTGACCGTCACGCAGCTCACAGCCACCAAAGGGCAGAACAATCTGTTCTGTACGGTGCTCCATCTCGATTTTTCTGACCCGTCTGGCACCGTTCGATCGCCCGAGGAGAAATCGCGTCCCATGGCACTTCGCACCCTCACGGCGACCGGGCCACAGGTTTACCTCTCGTTGGAATCCAATGGGCTGACGGCACAAGGTACCGAGCTCCGCTACGACCGCGACGCTGTCAAAGGCCGATCCGTGACGACGTTGCGGGGAAACCCGGCTTATGCCAAGCGGGATAACAGCGAGCTTTGGGGTGGAGATATGTTGAACTTCGCCGACATCGTGATCGACACCCGCGATGCGGCTCCGAACACCAAGGACGAGAAGACGACCGCGGTCTCCGTCAACGGTTCGGGTCGGGTGGTCTTCTTCGACCCGGAGCAAAAAAAGGTCACCGGAAGCGCGTCGTGGGGCAAACGGATGAAGCAAACCACGCTGCCGTTGCAAAATACGAAGTTGACCCAAGAGAAGCTCGAATTCGAAGGGCCTGGGCGCTTTGCCGATGCCAACGGCGAATTCCGGCTCACCGGTGACAAACTCTGGCTTTGGCTCGCTCCCACCGAAAAAGCCACCGGGACCAAGGTCGATGGTCAAGCGACAAACACCAATGCTAAACCGGATAAACTGATCGCCGATGGCAACGTCGAAGGCGGTTCGCCCGACATGATCATCCAGAAGACCGACAAGTTGTTCGTGAACTTCCGCGATGTCGAACCGCCGAAAATGGTCGCCGTGGCAGCACCGCTCGTCCCACAACCGCCGGTCATTGCTCCCAAGCCTGCCGACCCAAAAGGCAATCCGTTGCCGGTGATCCCGGTGCCGGAACCGGTCAAAGATGCGCCGAATCCCATTTACCTCAGCGCGGCCGTGATCCACGCCAATGTGGTGCGTTACCCTGTGCCACTGATACCGGATCCGAAAGCGGTGAAAGCACTGAATGCCCCGGTGCCCGCTCAACCGCTGAAATACCAACTGGAAACCGCGCGCTGTGACGAACGGGTCGTGGTGTACCAAAACCCCGATCCGAAAGACCCGGCCAAACCGACCGTGGGCTTACTGATCAAAGCGGTGAAGCTCAACTTGGAACAATCGCAAGCCGGGAACGTGATGAAATGCACCGGTGACGATGCGGTCATTGCGGAAGTCCATCTCGAAGGAATTTCGATATACGGGCCGGTCATCGACATTAACGAGCCAGACAATTCCGTCTCCGTCGACGGCATGGGGAAAGTGATCCTGAAGAGCAGTGCCGACCTGAGCGGGAACGATCTTTCGAAACCTTCGGATCTCGTCGTGACTTGGGTCAAGGAGATGCGATTCTACGGTGCCAAAGGGAGAGCCGAGTTCTTGCAAAGTGTCAGTGCGATGCAGATCGTGTTGCCCGATCCGCCTGTCAAAGCGAACGCGGCTGCTCCGATCCTCACGCCGAAGTCGCCGAGCGAGCAATTGCCCGTCCCCAAAGATTTGGGCGAGCCGAATCTGTACACGTCACGATCCACCATCCAAGGCCATCGACTCGACCTCGCGTTCGACCGGCCGATTTACTTCAACCAGATGCGGAAGAAAAATGCGGAGATCGATCCGAAGACGGGTCTCGTGGTTGCTTCACCGAGACCGAAGCTTAAGACGGCGGTGACCACCCCGGTTCCGGAAGACGAACGGGCGCAGTTTGCCACCAAACCGGCACGGGATGTCTATTTCGTGGAAGAAGTATTCGACGCCGA
This sequence comes from Fimbriiglobus sp., assembly GCA_025351325.1. Taxonomy (GTDB): domain Bacteria; phylum Planctomycetota; class Planctomycetia; order Gemmatales; family Gemmataceae; genus JALHQU01. Next base: position 13,604 of record JANXWE010000322.1, on the reverse strand, counting down.
TAACAAGTACGTTCGTGCCCGTTGGTTGCGAGCCAAACAGATCGACTTCACCAACCGTCAAAAAGAGCAGGAGCTCTACGCGGCCGGTGAAGGGGAATTGCGATTGCTCCAGCCCGATCAAGGCGACGAGGAGACGCCCGTGGTGGCGGCCTCCAACCAACAGGTGGTCAAAAAGATCGGTTCGCCAGAAATGAAGTTGACCGTGGTGCAGTTCGCCAAGCAGATGGTGGCGAAGGATCAAGGGAAGATCTACCAAGAGGCCGTGTTCGACAAAGGGGCCACGGCCTTCAGCATTCCGACCGACGATCTCAACTTCCGGTTCGAGAAGCACGCCCTGCCACTGAAATCGACCATGCTCTCCTGCATCGACTCGCTGACCGTTTCGTCTTCGCAAACTTCCAAAGATGTTAAACCGGAACAGTGGATGGTGGCCAACGGCAACGCCGAGTTCCGCAACGACACGTATTTGGGGATCGGTGGCCGGGTCACGTATCGAGACAAGCAGTTCATCTTCGATGGGACGCCGAACCGCATGGCATCGCTGTCCAAGATCGGCGTCGGTGTCGGTCGCTCCGAATATCACCAAGCCGAACAATTGATTTACAAGCGGGACGGCAGCATCAAGGGAAACAAAGCCGGCACCGGAACTTACATTCCGGGCGGGTGAGTCGTCAGACCCGTTCGGTTTGGAACGCCACGCTGTAATTGCCGTAGTCCATACTGCGGATGCCGTGCCGCTCGGACCCGTCGAACAGGCGTTCACTTCCGTCGACAATGGTGACTCGTACGAGACCCCGTTCCCCCACCCGCAGGCTACCGGAGTGAACCGCCGCCACGGCCACGCGGGAATCCCCGGTGTAGGCGTCGGTGCCCCAAACGTTGCCTTCGTTGGTGCCGACAACTTCGAAGAGGAAGCTCTTGCCGACGTCGGATGAACTGAAATCGGACATCGACCCAGGATCGCTTTTGACACCGAAGAGGTCGGCCCGGAGCGTCCGCAACCGGGCGCGGATGGCCAGGGCTTCGTCGAGCATCCCGGTCTGGGTGTAGTTGGTCTGGAGTGACTTGAGCCGGGTGAACAGATCCCGTAACAACGGCGACAACTCGCGAGAGGCATCGCGTTGGACGGTCGCTTCTTCGGTGTTCATCCGGAGGCGAATGACAGCGATTTCCCGTTCGGCGATATCGCGGATGCCGGCGATGGCCTGTTCCGACTTGCGGCGGACTTCGGTCACGGTGCTTTCCGCTTCCTCGAGCAACCCGCGGGCATCGGCGGGCATTTCGTCGCTGAAGAGCAGGTCGTCGTCGAGTTGCATGGTGGTCGGTGTCCTGGTCTGGGTCGTGAGACGGTGGCGTTCCGCGAGTTGGACTAACAACTGGGGGAAGCCGAGTAATAGATTCATCGGATTGCCGGTATCCCTGGATAGGGGAGACGATCCCCGCCGGAATGCGGAGATGAGCCGAAGAAGCGATTATCGCAGACAGGGTCTTCGCTGTTATTATACCGGACGCGGCAACGATCAGTGTCGTTTTCCGACTATTCTAAAGATGACATCGTTTCACCCAGCGGGTTCGCCCATGTTGACATCAGTAGCGAATCCGAACGTGGCCGCGAAAGCCATCGTACTATTCGACGGCGATTGCGCGTTCTGTCAGCGGAGTGTCCGGATTCTGAAATCGCTCGATTGGTTCCACAAACTCTCGATGCAAAATGCCCGCGATGAATCGACTTGGCCGGTCGCCGCCGAAGCGTTGTCGTTGCCCAAAATGCTCGATGAAATGCACTTGGTGACGCCGGATCGCCAGCATACCTACGCCGGTTTCGCTGCCTTTCGTTGGATGTCTTGGCGACTCCCGATCACGCTCCCGCTGGCTCCCTTTCTGTATCTGCCCGGAGTTCCCTGGATCGGCAACCGTGCTTATCGATGGATTGCGCGAAACCGGTACAGTCTGGTGCCCTGCCGCGATGGTGTCTGTGAAGTCCCGAGCAAGAAGTGACTGAGTTTTCCCCGGCCAACAACCGAATAGAATAGCAGCAAGCCCGTGTTCGGAGATTTGTCGCATGACTCGATTCACACGCCGGTTGGCCCTGACGCTGATCGTAGGCGGCGCAGCAGTCGCATCGGCACAGCGTCCGCTCACACGGCCGTCTCCGCCCGTGTCGGCCCCGGCGGTCGGTCCCTGGGCGAATAAGTTTTTTATGCCCGGAATTGACAAAGAGCCTACCCAACAGCCACCGTTGGTGATCGCCCACGACTTTGGCACGGTGCCCTACGGCACACTCTGCACCCAAAAGTTCACGATCACGAACATTTACGATGTGCCGATCCAAGTGACCGACATCCGGGTGGAATGCGGCTGCTTGAAAGCGTACCCGCCGAACAAAGTATTGCAGGCGAACGAACAGGCGGAATTCACCGTCGCCATGAATGCGGGGATGTTCAAAGGGAACAACGCCAAGAAAATGTACGTGACGTTCGGGCCGAATTTCGTCTCCGAAGCGGTACTGCGGCTGGCCGCCAACAGTCGAGAAGATGTCTCGTTGACTCCGGGCGAAATCGACTTTGGAATTGTTTCGCAAGGTACGAAAACGAGCAAGACAGTCAGTCTCAAATACAACGGCCGACAGCGCGATTGGAAGTTAACGGAAGTGGTTTCCTCCAACGCCGCGTACGAAGTGGAAGTGAAGGAAGCGACCCGCGGACCACTGCTGGGTGTGGAATACTACGTCACTGTGACACTGAAGTCGGACGCGGTGGCCGGGAACCTCAACGACGCCATCGCCATCAAGACCAACGATCCGGCGGTTCCCCTGGTGAATGTGAATGTCCGCGCGGTCGTACTGGCTCCCGTGCGGGTCTCCCCCGACAAACTCGAATTCAAGAACATCAAACTCGGCGAAGCGGCCACGTACAAAGTCATGCTCGACACGGCGGCCACCTGCTTGGTCACGCCTCAAGCGGAAGATGCGGATGGATTCAGCGTCGAAACCTCGTCTGTGGCCTCGCAAAAGCAGATGGTGCGGGTGAAGTTTGAGCCTAAGAAGGCGGGTACGATCCGCAAAGATTTGAAACTTCAAACGAACCTGCCCGGCAACCCGAGTGTCACAATTGTCGTCGAAGGGGGTGCGAAGTAAGTCGCTCGGACTTGCTTCCCTGCCGAAGCAAAGTAACATGGTATTTATGGTGGTTGTAGCTCAGTTGGTTAGAGCGCCGGACTGTGACTCTGGAGGTCGCGGGTTCAAGTCCCGTCAGCCACCCTCGACTTGTTTGATTCCTATTCAGGACTTTTTGGAATTGTTCTCCATTCGGCCTGGAATGCGCTGCGCCACTCTAAAATAGTGTCGTAAAACAGCTCTTCCAAAATCCATATATCACTCAGCGTGACGGCATCGTGACGGTGGTCGGAACCAAACCGAAACGCGATGAGCCGCACGTGGTTCCCGACGTCGAATTGCAAGACGAAACTCCCGTCGTCGAACGCCTCATCCCCATCGGGAACCCACTTCGAATCGTTCGATGACCCGGAAAAGTGCCCGGCGAATTCGACCGGGGACAACCCGAAGTAAGCGGCGTCTTGCCGATCTGCGTAAATCACGTTGAGGAAAGCGTCGGCGATTTTGCCCGCGTCGGGTTCGCCGGAGAACGGCGCCGTATGTTCCCCCCGGTCGGCGAGACGGCATCCGACGGTGTCGAACGAACAGGCCAACAGTGTCGCTTCCGGTTCGCACCGGCCGTAAGCCTTCCCACCGATGTGGATTCGAAAATAGCCGAGCGCGCGAAAACTCAACCGCTCGGGTGATCGCGGATTCGATCGCAAAGTGAGCCGGGTCGCCGACGATCAATTGTCAACTCCACGTCCGCGTAAAAATCCTATCAGAGTTCGGGGTCATTGCCTCGAAAACGAAGAAAGCCCTAGGAATCCTAGGGCTTTTGGAGTGGGCGATACTGGATTTGAACCAGTGACTTCGTCCGTGTGAAGAACGCACTCTACCACTGAGTTAATCGCCCATTGACCGATGCTCACCTAGCGACACCGGCTTCGCTGGTCAGGTTCAGACTTTCGGAGGCAGATTGCTGGTCGAAGCCGCTGGGGCATCTTCGAACTTTGGAGCACCCGATGGCGTCACCCGTTGGGGAGGGCGAACCGCTTCGGGTTCGATCGCCGGCTTACCCATGCCCGAAGTCGCATTCGAAATTTCTTCTTCGACACCGCTGACACCTTTCTTGAACTCGATCACCGTTTTGCCCAAAGACCGACCGATGTCAGGCAGTTTCCGACCGAACAGCAAGACTCCTAACAGCAAAAGCAAGAGCATCTCTTGCATGCCCAAACCCGGAATGAATCCAAACATGTTCCACCCTCCTCAAGGTAGGATTCGCAAACACTGCAGGGAGGAGGTTGAAGGTAACCCGCCCAGCTACTCGCTAAGTTCGATAGTGTAATATAACACCGAACTGGCAGTTCGGGCAAGGAGTCTGGCCGGAATTCGTGGGCGATTCCTATTTTGGTGGGGCTTTCGCTTCCACTTTCAGCTTCACCACCACGGGAAAGTGGTCGGCAAATCCCCGTTCGCTCGCCTTCATGTCTCGATCCGGATTTCCGAAGCGGAACGGTTCCCGCCGGGTCGCTCCCGTGCGCATGAGGCCAGCAGTGATGGTGGCGACGCTATCGGGGTCGACGCTCCACCCCTTACTGTCGAGCATCCCCGGCGACACGCAGATTTGATCGTAAATGAGCGGTTTGCCACTGTAAAAGATCGTGCCGAACTTCGCCGGGTCTTTGCCCGCGAGCAAATTCAACAAGAACGGCTCCTTCTCCATCGGCTTCACTTTGGATTTATCCCCGATGGCCCCGAGGACTTTCACGACCGGGTCGGCATCCGGGGTATCGTTGAAATCCCCGCACACAAGGAAGTCCGAATCGATGCTTTTCTTGTTGATATCCCGGAAGGTTTCGTAAATGGCGACGGCGTACTTTTCCCGGCCACTGTCGCCATCGGAACCGTCGCGCTGTTTGAGTTGGGATGTCCAATGCGACGCCATGATGCAGAGATCGTAGCCGTTGACATTGACATGACATTCGAGAATTCGCAGTTGCCGGCCGTGGAGTTTTGTGAGTTGGGGGATGATGGGCAGCCGCGAAATGACACACGGGGCGATGTGCCGGCCGGCGTCGAGGTTCTTCATGGCCACGTACTTGTATTGGAGTTTGTCGTCGGCCTTGGCGTCCTTGAGTTTCTTGTTCAGCACGCCTTGGAGCAACTCGGCGGCGCGGACAGTTTCGACTTCCATGCAGGCGATGATATCTGGGCCTTTGCCTTCGTTCATCTTGATCAACGCGCTGGCGATCCGGTCGTACTTCAAGTTGCGCAGCTCTTCGTTCTCGGAAAAGGCGTAGTCGAATTCGGTATCGATGGCATTCCGTTTATCTTTTTTATCGTCGAAGAGATTTTCGACGTTCCAGGTGCAAAAGAAGACGCTGGTTTCGCCATCCGCTTTGAGCGGCGCATCGGATTTCGGCTGCGGGACTTCCGCGGCGCAAGAATGGAGGAGACCGCTGAAGCCGATCCCAAACCCGAGTACGACCACGGCGAGAACCAGCCATTTCGCCCGGCGTGGCAGGGTTCGCAGCATGGGGCCGACCGCTGCGGGGACGAGGGCTAAGAGCCGTGATGATTGGGGACGCATACGTTACCTGGGAAAGAGGCCGATTGTAGATTCGTGCACCGTAACTGATACGACCGGAAGAATCGACACCGAAATTCAGAGCTTAGTCTATGAGAATCATCCCAGTGATCGATGTGATGGGCGGCGTGGTCGTCCGGGCGATTGCAGGTCGGCGGAACGACTATCGGCCAATTGAAACGCGGTTGACATGCTCGACCGACCCAATCGTCGTGGCGGAAGCACTTTTGCAACTGACCGGATCGAAAGAACTTTATGTGGCCGATCTGGATGCGATTATCGGGGGTGGTGCACCGACCTGCGTCCCGTCGCATTTCCGCGCGACCGTTCTGTTGGACGCTGGTTTGCGAACAGTTGAGCAACTGGCGACATTGAAGCGTTTGCCGAATGTGCGGGCCATCGTCGGCACGGAAACATGGAGTGTCCCTCCGGATGATTGGCCCGAACCGTTCCCGGCGATCTTGTCGCTCGATTACATCGACGGGGAATTGCGAACGGGTTGGCCAGTGTCCACTGCCGCGATGGATGTCAGCGCCATGGCCATCCGTGTCGCTTCGATGATCGTTCTCGATGTCGCCCATGTCGGGATGGGGCAGGGCAGTGGAACGGAAGAAACGATCCGGATGCTCCGCAGGGCTTGTCCGAATGCGGAATTGATTGCCGGGGGCGGCGTTCGGCACTGGGACGATATTCATCGCTTCGAGCAAGCCGGAGCGGACGCCGTGCTGGTGGCAACCGCTCTCCATGATAGTTCACTCTTTAGATTGGGCTAACGCCCGCATCGCATCGCCCGTCAACCGGTACGTCGTCCATTCGTCGAGCGGCTTGGCACCAAGTCGCTCGTAGAAAGCGATGGAGGGAGCGTTCCAATCGAGCACGGCCCATTCCAGACGGGCGCAGTCGCGTGCAACGGCCAACCTCGCCAGTTCGACCAAGAGCGCTTTGCCGTGCCCGTATCCGCGATGCTCCGGCTTCACGAATAGGTCTTCGAGGTAGATCCCCGGTTTGCCTCGGAACGTCGAATAGTTGTGGAAGAACAGTGCGAATCCGACCACCGTCCCGGATTCATCCGCGAGGAGGCATTCGGCGAATGGTCGTGGCCCGAAGAGATGCGTGGACAAATCTTCGGGCTTGGCCACGACGTCGCTCTCGAGTTTCTCGTAGACGGCAAGAGCATGGATCAATTCCAGAATCACCGGCACATCGGCGGGAGTCGCAGCACGAATCACTTCATCGCTCCGTTGCCGCGGAGGAACTCGAGCAAGTCGGCCGCTTGTTGCGGGGTCATGTCGGCGAGCAGGCCGCGCGGCATCAACGATTCCCGCAACGGTACGAAGCTTTCCACATCGCCGGATTCGACAGTGACGAGCTTGGCTAACGCATCCTTCAGGGTGATCTCCTTGGCGTCCTTCTTCACAAGGACACCCGTGATTGCCCGACCGTCGAGTGTCTTGAGCGTGTAGGCCTGGAATGCGGCCTCCACTTTTCGGGACGGTTCGAGCATACTTTCGAGCCAGTCGTCCTTCGTGCGCGGGCCCGTGAGCTTCGCCAAGTCGGGGCCGATCTCGTTCCCCTTGCCGGCATGTTTATGACATGCGATGCACTGGGAACGCTCGGCGAGGAAAAGGATTTCTCCGCGTTTGGCATCGCCAGTCAACGCGAGAATGGTTTTGGGTCGCGGGTTCTGTCCGAGTTTGCGTTCGCCCGGCTGCGGTGGCAAATACCCTTCGAAAAGATCACGTGTGTGGCACGGGGTGAGCTTGGCGATGTGATCGAGCAACAGCTTCACGCCGGCAGCATCGTTGCCAGATTGTCCGAGAGCTTGCGCGGTTTGCATCGCCACGGAGAGCGTCATCACGAGCGCAGGAATCGAGTCTGCCGTCAGATTCGACACCGCTTTCGGTTTCTCAGGTGCTTTCCCACCAAGGGAGCGAATCCAGTCGTTCATCAACGCCAACCCTTGGACGTCGACCGTTTCCGCTCCGATATGGGGCATCCGATCCCGGCCGAACTTCGCCATGCGGAAATAGAGTGTGCTCCGCTCCGGATCGCCGGCGGCGATCAGTCGGGCGTCCGGGATGCCGAAGTCCCCGCGCAGCGGGCGGGCGCCGATCACGCTGTTTTTGAGGTCGGCCCCAGAAGTTAACTCGAAACTCACCGAACCACCTCCACCGTTGCGGTGGCAGTGCGAACAGTTGGTGTGAAGGTAGCTCCGGGCGCGGTCTTCGAGTTTCGCTTGCGCGTCGTGGGGGTCGGTCAGCTTCGCCAGCTTCGCCGTATTCTTCGCGTCGTAACTCGGATTCGGCTTGCCGTCCTTTTTCTTCCGGACGAGTAACCCCGATTGGCAGAGTTGCTCGAGTTGGTTCTTTTGCGAGTCCTGAGTGCCGACGGTGCGGTTCAGTTGGCCGACGTTGAATGCCAGAGTTGTTTCCGCCCACGGCGTGTGGCAGGTCATGCACTGGGTGCGGCTGGCGAACGTCCAATTCTGGTCGCGCTGGCCCCCGGGGATCCGTTTGTCTTCGACGAGGAAATGCGTCTCGTCACCATCCGCCGACACCAAGTCCGCGTCGGTTTGATCGTCACGCCACGCGAAGGTGTAAGCCTGCCAGTACGAGCCGTCGTAGTGCAGAATTTGCGTTTCGATTCGCCGGTTTTGGCCGGGTTTCAGTTCCACCGTCAGCGTCCGACCGAGAACCGAATCTTTCGGAAAATGGAACTGATACGGGAGCCAATCGATGGTGCCCCCGAGTGCCTTGCGTCCGTCGTGGTCGACGATCACACCATTCCCTGGCACCGCGACGAAGCGTGCGACCGCGGCTCCATCGCTCCACATCGGGGCGTTCACTTGAATCGGCATAACCCCGTCAGCCAAAGTGTTCTTGCCCACGTCGGTAAACAGCCCCGTCGCGCTGAGCAGTCGCGGGAACTTTTTCGGGTCGTAAGCGGGGCTGGTGTTCGCTTCGAGCGTGTGCACTTTGCCGGTGTCGTAATCGAGCAGGAAGAGCTCCCCTTCGGTGTCTTCTCCGAAGGCGACGATCCGCACGGTGGCCGGTGCGATATCGACGAGTGACACAAGCCTGTCACCGTCGAATTTTGCGGCCCACAACCGCTTGGTCATGTAGTCGCCGAAGATGTAGCGGCCGACGAGTTCCGGGAACTTCTCACCGCGGTAGACGTAGCCGCCGGTCACGCTGGCGGCCTGCGAATGATCGAGTTCGATGGCGGGGGCGCGGATCGGTGTCGGCCCCACTTTCAAATGGGAGTTGATCGGCTGGCGGGCTTCTTGTACGCTCCAACCGTGGTTGCTCCCCTTGTCCAAGCGGTGAACCATTTCCCACTGCTCCCAGCCGACATCGCCGACCCAAAGCTCGCCGGTCTCGCGATCGAAGCTCATCCGCCAGGGGTTGCGGAAGCCGTAGCTCCAAATCTCGGCCCGCACCGGTTTGCCGTCGTGTGTGGCGTCGACAAATGGGTTGTCTTTCGGGATCGCATAGTTCTTCCCGGCATCTTTGCGATTCACATCGATCCGGAGCACGCTGCTCAGCAAGTCGGAGCAGTCCTGACCGGTCTTGAACTTGTCCGGCGGGTTGGGATCGGCGGCATCGCCGGTCGAAATGTAGAGGTAGCCATCTTTCGGCCCGAAGTGCAGATCGCCGCCGTTGTGACCGCCTTGCAAAAAGGTCAGCAGGATTTCTTCGCTGGCCGTGTCGATCTTCGGAGACTGCCCTTCGGTGAGTTGGAAGCGCGACACCCGCGTGCCATCGGTGAGATTGCCAATCCCCTGTTTGCCCTTCAACGTGTAGCAAATGAAACAGGTGCGATTTTTGGGATAGTCGGGGTGGAACACCAACCCGTACAGGAACTCGAAGCCGTTGGAATCTTTGAGCTCCTTGAGGTTCTTCAGCTCCTTCGGCAGATCGAGCAGCAATTCGGGCTTGCCGTCCTTCGCCGTCGGCAGGGCGAAGATTTTGCCACCTTGTTCACCGACGAACATCTTGCCGTTGCCCGGCATCCGAGCGATCAACAACGGGTGGTTGAATCGGGCGTTCGGGTAAGCGTCGGCCGGTTGATACGGCGGCGGAGATTCCGGACTGCCCGTGATTTTCCCGGTCGTCCAAAGTGCTCTGGGAGACGCTGCTGGTTCGGCCGCGCGCAGAGCAGAACCGATCGAAAGACTCGCAATTGCGAGAACCCAAAACGAACGCATGGGTGCCACCTGAAAGGCTTAGAAAGAGAGATTGCCTGAGAATAGGATAATCGAAATGGGCAGCGAAAGGAAAGGTGTTCGGAGAATTGGTTCGCAACGACCGATCCCCGTCCGGAAAGTCTCCGGACGGGGATCGAGTTTCAGGTGTTGCATCGAGGCGACTTATTTTCTCCGAGGGGGCACGATCACGGTCACCACGAAGGATGTTTTCGTGGTCAGTCCACCGGCATCGGTGACGGACAGAGTGATGACCGACGTGCCGGCTTTGTTTTGCACCGGAAGCATCATCAGGGTGCGTCTTGATCCGCTCCCGCCGAGGCTGAGTCCGGTCGGAGGAATGAGGGACGGGTTGGAAGATGTCACTCTGACCACCAACGAACCGGCGGCGGTTTCGAAGTCACCGATCGTGAACGCAATCGCACTATTCGTGCTGCGGTAAGCAATCGTGATGTTCTGTACTGACGAGATAGTCGGAGGCCTGTTGACCGGAGGCGTAGGGGCCGGAGGCGTAGGGGCCGGAGGCGTAGGGGCCGGAGGCGTGGGTGCCGGAGGTGTGGGTGCCGGAGGTGTGACAATCGAAGCGTATTCGTATGCGCCGATGTCGACGCCTGCACCGGACGGCCGAGCGTGGCCTTCGAGGTCAGTCGATGGTGCACCGGTGACCGTGCCGCGGTCGATGGCCGCACTGCCAAGTACTAGGTGATAGTTCCCGGCCTTACGGTTCACGAAGAGAGCGTCGAGTGCACTCGTTGTTGCGAGTGCGACCGAATGTTGATCTTGTCCCGTCGCCGAACGCCACCCCGCAAGACTGACCGCCGTGTCCCCGCCGTCGACCGAGAATTGATTCTCGGCGGCGTTGTAGTCACTCACCAATCCGGCGAGGCTGTCGGCCGAGGCCGAAATGGCTCCGCGGAACGACTGGGTGCTGAAGACGATGTTGTTCTTAAATACGTTGCCGGTGCTGCCGCCGTCCAAAAGTATGCCCCAGCGACCTTTGGACTGATTCAATGAGTTGTCGACGATGATCGTGTTGTTCACAATGCGGTTATTTTTGGACCCGGTCGCACCGTCGATGCGGAACAGGGCGATCCCGGTCGATCTGGCGTCCTGGATCGAGTTGTTGCGGATGTCCGAGTTCTGAACCCCGTCGAGGTTGATCGACCCACCGCCTCCAGTCCCGTTGGCGCGGATGATGTTATTCTCGATGACCGCGTTCGAAATGATTCCATCGCCACCCATCGACGCGTCGGCATTCAGTTGGATGCCACTGCCGTAGTTCTCGAACACCAAATTCCCCCGCACGACAGGTCGATCCGCACTATTGGAGATGTAGATTCCATGCTGGGACTTCGACCGGGATGCTTGATTGTTTTCGACTGTCAAATCCGAACTGAACCCCGTGAAAATCCCCCATTTTCCGTTGGAGTCGGTCACGTTGTTGCGAATAATCGTGAACTCGTTGATCACCGCACGGATGCCAGCCCGCGGTTGGCCGGTGACGGTAAATCCTTGGATGGTGACGTACGAGGCCCCTTCGAGGTTGATCCCGTCGCGGTTGGTTGTTGTGTTGGGCAGGTTGATGACCACGGCACCCGGAGCCGCATTCGGATCGGCTTCGAAGGTGATACGAGCCGCGGCAGTACCACTGGTGTACGAGTTGAAGCCGCGGTAAGTCCCGGCCCGAACGAGGACGGTATCTCCGGCTGTGGCCCGATTCGCAGCGGCTTGGATGGTCTGGAGTGGAGCCGCTGAGGTGCCGAGATTGACATCGGCACCAGTTGGATCGACATAGAGAACTGCAGGAGTTTCACGAGCTTCCAAGACTTCGATCGAAAGACGTGGCGTTTGGCGAAGAATCATGGGCGAACCTACTTTGAAGAATAGACATGGGTTAGAGCACGATACAAATTCGTGTCTCAAGTGATTTCAACGCTGACAGTTGATCGTTGAAACGGTGGTGAATTCCTGCCGTTCCTGGCTGGTGTCTGAACTCAGATCTCATTTTTGCCTGAGTTAAGCCCAACATTGATAATACCTTGTGACTTGATCCTCCTCTGGCATTGCGGTTAAATTCCAGAATGGTAACGCGCAAGTTTAGGTTGCGATTGGAAAAGAATTGTGAAGAATGCGATATTTGTAACAATTATTCCGAATAAAGTGGTTGCAAAATACGGGCCGAGCGGCCGAGCAGCAAAAAAAGACCGCATGTGAAATATTCACATGCGGTCTGAAAATTGGAGGCGCCGGGAATCGAACCCGGGTCCCGTGGCACTTCGGTATCGGCATCTACGTGTGTAGCTTGTTTATGCTTGGGGCCTACCGTTCGGCCGCCCCGCGTTCGCTTCCGTCGACCCCAACAAGCAGGGTGCGACCGTCGCTATCGAACAGAAGTTTAGCGTGAATGGCCTTCGAGTCGAATCGGGTTGCCCCGATCCTCAAATCCACGCGATCCTGATTTAACGTCCAAACCACAGCCCTCTCAGGCTAAGAGTGCGGGATGGGGCAATCCAAGGTTTCCCTTAGGCGGCCAAAGCAACATGCGTTTCAGCAGTTGAGTTTTTGATCGGCTTTTTACGAGGCCAGCTGATCAACCTCGACACGCCACACGATACGTCAATCTACCCGGTCGATACCAGTTCGCCCCCGGTGACCTCATCGTATGCCAACGCCACGGAATGGGTAGCGGAACCAACTGTCCCATTTGGTACACTTCTGTTTGTTGTCCTTTCCTGAGGGTTGTCCATGTTCGCACTACCGTTTCTGCTCAGTTCGCTTGCGATTTCGCCGGCGGCACCGTCCGACCCGCCCACCGGCGGAGAGACCATCCTTCTCTGGAAGGACAAAGCCCCGCTCGCGACCACTGAGAGCAAGTTTGACAAACCGCTGCTGACGCTGTTCAAAGCCGAGAAGCCCAATGGCGCGGCCGTGGTGATCTGCCCCGGTGGCGGCTACGGTTTCCTCGCCACCGACCATGAAGGCAAACAAGTCGCCGAGTACTTCAACAAGATCGGCATTCATGCCTTTGTCCTCCAAAACCGTATCGTGCAGAAAGACCGTCCAGGCCCACTGCTAATGGCCCCGCTTTTGGATGTGAATCGCGCCATTCGCACGGTGCGGGCCAAAGCGGACGAATTCAAAATCGACCCCAAACGGATCGGGCTGATGGGGTTCTCGGCCGGTGGGCACCTCGCCAGTTCCGGGGGGACGCACTTCGATGAAGGGATCAAAGGCAGTGACGCCACGGACAAACTGAGTAGTCGACCGGACTTCTTGATCCTCGCCTATCCGGTCATCACGATGGAAGCGGGCGTGACGCATGGTGGTAGTAAGTCGAATCTGTTGGGCAAAGAACCCGATCCGAAGCTGGTGGAGTTCTTCAGCAGCGAAAAACAGGTCACCAAGGACACCCCGCCGACATTTATTTTCCACACCGACGAAGACACGGGCGTACTCCCCGAGAACGCTGTCCGTTTCTACTTGGCCCTGAAGAAAGTTAAAGTGCCGGCGGAAATGCACATCTACGCGAAGGGCAAACACGGCGTCGGGTTGGGACGCGACCCCGCCTGGACGGGCGGCAACACTTACGTCGAAGGCTGGCCGGACTTGCTGACGGCTTGGCTGAAGGGCCGCACAGTATTGAATTAGCCGCGAGACGTCCGTCGAGCGCGGGCACAAAAAGTGACATGTGAAAATTCCGAATCGACACCCCA
>JANXWE010000301.1 GCA_025351325.1 Fimbriiglobus sp. | reverse complement strand
CGAAGCGCGGGCCAAGTTCCCCAATTGCACCGTGGTGCCGTTCCCATTCGATTTCTCTTGGGCCTGCGACGCCACCCTCACGGCTGTCCAACCGAGGCTCATCGTGCTTGCGGAAAGTGAACTCTGGCCCAATTTTTTTGGCTGCGCCGCCAAACGAGCTGTCCCCGTCGTGGTCATCAACGCTCGCATGAGTCCGCGCAGTTTCCAACGGTTGACCCGCGTGAAGTCGCTGGCCCAACGCTTCCTCTTCAGGCGTATCGCCCGGTTCGCGGTGCAGTCGACCGAATACGCGGTGCGGCTGGCGCAACTCGGCGTGCCTGCGAACCGACTCGTTGTGACGGGATCGGTCAAGTACGACGGTGCCAGTGGCGACCGCGATACCCCCCAAGGCCGCGCACTACGCACGTGGCTGAACTTGCCCGACGGCAGCATCGTCTGGGTAGCGGGGAGCACCCACGCACCCGAAGAAGAGATTGTCTTGGGCACGTTCGCCCGCTTGCGAGTCCGGTTCCCGCAACTCCGGTTGATCCTCGTTCCCCGGCATCCGGATCGCTTCGCCGAGGTCGCCAACCTCGTCGAAACATCGGGCCAACTCTTCGTACGACGGAGCCAATCCAGTGCACCACGCGCAAATGATCCCGCCGTGTTTCTCCTGGACACGGTTGGCGAACTCGGTGCGGCCTGGGGCCTCGCGGACGTGGGTTACACCGGCGGCAGTCTCGATGGAACCCGGGGTGGGCAGAGTATGATCGAACCGGCCGGGTACGGTGTTCCAACGGTGTTCGGCCCGCACATTTGGAACTTCCGCGATGCCTCCCGCCGGTTGATCGAAGCGGGCGGTGCCACGATGATCCGAACGCCGGACGAGCTGGAATCGGTACTGGCGAAGTGGATCGACGAGCCGGAACTACGCCAGCAAATGGGCGATGCGGCCCGGCGCTTGGTGGGGGAACAACAAGGTGCCACCGAACGCACGCTCGACGTGTTGGACGCGGTTCTGGCCGAATCCTCACAGACACTTCACACAACCGATGCTGGCAAGAATCGAACTCGCTTCTAACGTAATAGTACCGCTATTGCTCTCGGGGTTCCCTTCGATGGTTCGCTTTTTCGCGCCGCTCTTGCTCGCGTTCATTCCGGTACTCGCTGCGGCTGCCGAACCGACGCCTGCGGAGCCGAAGGTGAAGTTGGTCGTGTTGGTGGTGTTCGATCAACTGCGGGCCGATTACATCGACAAATGGCAACCGCACTTCGGCGAAGGCGGGTTCAAACGTCTGCAAACGCAAGGGGCGTGGTTCACGAAGTGCAACTACCCCTACGCCACCACATCGACGGGGCCGGGGCATGCGTCGCTGTTGACTGGGGCGTCCCCGAGCAAAACGGGGATCGTGAACAACGAATGGTTCGACCGCGCCACGTCCGCCGAAGCGTACTGCGCCGGGACGGAACGCTACGACCTCGTGCCACCGGCGACCGTGGAAAAGGCCAATCCAAGTGATGAAGCCAAGCCCAAACCGATTGAACCGAGCAAAAAGAAGATCAAAGCCATCGGCACGCCGGAACGGTTGCTCAGCCCGACACTGGCGGACGAACTCAAGGCGAGCACCAACGGTGCCGGCAAGGTCTTCGGACTGTCGTTGAAGGACCGCTCCGGGATCTTGCCCAGTGGCAAAAAGCCCGACGGCGTCTACTGGTTCGACGGTCGATTCGTGACGAGTACGTACTACCGCGACACTCCGCACAAGTGGGCCGACGACTTCAACAAGGCGAAGAAAGCCGACGCCTGGTTCGGCAAAGAGTGGGCGAAGTTCAAGCCCGGTCTCGACTACGAAGCCATCGTCGGAGTGGACGACGGCGCGGGCGAAGGCAAAGGGAGCGTCCAAGGGGTGAAGTTCCCGCACCCGACCGATGGCGGACTGAAAGTCGTCGGCAAGAAGTACTACGAGGCGCTCGCCAACAGCCCGTTCGGCAACGAGGTTCTGCTCGATTTCGCCAAGGTTTGCATCGCCGAAGAAAAGCTCGGTCGGCACGACGTGCCCGATCTGCTGACGCTCAGTTTTTCGTCGAACGATCTGATCGGGCACACCTGGGGGCCGGATTCGCAAGAAGTGCTCGACACGACGCTCCGCTCCGATGCCATCGTCGAGAATTTGTTGAAGTACTTGGATGCCACCGTGGGGGAAGGGAAGTACGCCGTGATGCTCACCGCGGACCACGGCATCTGCCCGCTCCCGGAGTTCGCCAGGAAGCAGGGGCTTGATGCCAAGCGGATTTCGGGCCGCACCTTCAGCGGAGGCGGGTTGATCGGCGGCAGCGAAAAATTCTTGCGGGACACCTTCGGCGCCATCGAAAAACCGAAGGCCGAGGCCGACCCGAAAGCGAGCGTGCCGACCCGCTATCTGGAAGCGGTTCCGGCCCCGTACGTCTACTTGAACCACCGACTGTTGGAGGCGAAGAAGCTGAAGCCGGACGATGTCGCGGCGGCGTTGGCCGCGTACCTCCGCAAACAGGACGGCGTGATGAGGGTCTACACGCACGCCACCCTGAAAGCGGGCGCGGTGGACAAAAACAATGCCATCGACCAACGTGTGTTGCGGTCGTTCCACCCGGATCGCAGCGGCGACTTGTACGTCGTGCTCAAGCCGTACCACCTCATCAGCGCCGTCACCCTCGGGGAGATCTTCTCCACCGGAACCGGCCACGGTAGCCCGCACGAATACGACACCCACGTACCACTGTTGGTCTACGGCCCGGGTGTCACCGGTGGAACCCGCGTGGAAGCGGTGACGCCGCTGCACAGCGCCGCCATCGGGGCCTACTTTTTAGGGACGCGGACCCCGGCGGACGCGGAGTACGGATTGCCGAAGTCGCTGCTGAGAAAGTAGTAATTCTACGGAGAGGCCGACTGGATTTTACAAGCGTAGAAACAGATCACCGGAGGAGGTTCATGATATGGCCACCGGGAGATTCGGGGGTATAGCAACGATTCTTAGAGATTGTTTCAATCATCTCTGGGTTTTCAAAGACTCCAAGAATCGTTGGCACACCCGAAGATTCGGAATCGCGTTGATTCATAAGAGGGGAAACGCGATAATTATTGCTTGTGCGAATCGATCCCGAGTGATCAGTCCATGAAATCGATTTTCACTTTACTGTCGGTGCCTTTCCTGATGGCCGTTTCGGGGTGTACGCCGGCCGAGCCATCTGCGGAATCGACGCCCAGCACCCCGACTGAGATCGCAGCCGGTACAAAGCCCGTCGTCCCCTCCACAGCTTGGATCTACCGTTCGGAGAATCACGGCTTTTCCCTGGAGCTGCCATCATCAGATTGGAAGCATAACCCGAAGTCGAAGCAAGTCGCAGAGTTCTGGCGGCGGATGAACATAGGCTCGCCGATGATGATGGGTGTGAGCAGCGTGAAACAGGAGACCGAAGAGCAATTCAGAGCATTCTTCCCACTTATGAGGGGGATTGTCGAAGCCGAGCACTGTTTGGTCGAACCCACTTTCCAAGAAGGCAAAACAAACTCCGGCAACAAATTCTTATCTGCGACAACCATCGAGAAGGGCAGTTCGGGCAGCCAGTTTTTCTATGTCGTGCTCAGCGCCGTCCGGCTGGAAGACAAGAAAAAGACGATTTACCTGATATTTGAAGGCCAGGGTAAAATGCAGAGCAAGACATTCCAGTCTTTCGAATACGAGGCGTTCGAAAGGGCCGAAAAAGGCATCCGCTTATCGGTGAAGTGACGCATCCCGTTTGGCCTATCGGCGAGCACGGCGTGCCAAGAACAACGTGAAGGTTCAACTGTAATGGCCACCCATCTTGTTGGAGTTCAACCTTTAAGTTGTCTGCGTCGGAACGAGTCTTCGAGGTTCCGACGGCGGCCTGGGTCGGGCTTCGAAGACTCGGCCCGACCTCAATTCGCGACACATTACGCCTAGGCGAAACAACCTAAAGGTTGAACTCCAACAAATTCCAGAAGTCCGGCAACTTAAAAAGCCGCGACCCGTTGGGGCTACGGTTCTACTTCGTCGGCGAGTAGTCGGTTGCTTTCAAAAACACCGACTTCACCCCGTCCTTGGCCGCCGTCAGCGAGCCGCCGGCTTTCTCTTCGCTGGCTTTGCGGGCGGCGACCCAGTCCGGGTCTTTGCCGAACGAACCGAACGACTTCTTCGCAGCGTCTTGGCTGGCATGCGTCAAGAAATAAACGAGCATCGTGTCGTCGCCTTTGGTGCCCTTGGCGTAGTTCCAATAGACCCAGTTGGTCATGCCGTGCTTCTCGAAAAGCTTGACGGTGTGATCGCGGAAGCGGGCGTTGAGGTTGTCGAGCTTCCCCTCGGTGGCGGTGTAGGTTCGCAGTTCGAAGACGCGTCCGGCGTCGTGGTCGCCGACTTCGATCGCGGGCGAATAATCGGTGACGGTCAGGAAGATCTCCTCGGCCTTGGCGACGAGCTTGCCGTCCTTTTCGGATTCGTCGCGGACCTTCACCCAGTCCGGGTCGGCGGCGAAGGCCTTGAAGGACGCATCGCGGGCCGCTTTGTCCTTGTGCGCGAGCAGCAGAAAGAAGCGGGCGTCCTTCGGATCGACCGGCGACCAGACGCCGAGCACGGTCATGCCGTGCTTTTCCAAGAGCTTGAGGCCGGCGTCTTTGGTCCGCTTGTGAATGGCGTCGAGTTTGCCTTCGTTGGCGGTGTACACGCGGAGTTCGAACAACCGGCTCTCCTTGGGTTTGTCTTCGGCACGGGCCGTGGGCAGGGCGAACGCCAACAACGGCAGCGCGGCCAACAGGAACAATCGCATCATCTCGTAGATCTCCGAAGTGGGGTGGGAGGTGAGAGTTTAGCAGAAACGGAGGCGCGGCCCACGCCCGATTTGCGGTAGAATATTCCCATACGAGGAGAACCACGCATGTCCGTCATCATCGCCACCCGCCCGATCACCGATTTCATCGCCGATGAATTTGAAGAATTCACCGACCTCGAACCCGAACTCCCCCGCGGGTTTGAATTCGTCGATGGCCAACTGGAGGAGTTGAACGTGAGCCAGCTTTCGAGCTATATCGCTGGCAGATGCCACACGAAACTCAGCAACCATGTGGAACCACTTCGGCTCGGTTGGGTCTTCCCCGAAGGCACCTCCTACCGCTGCTTCCCGGCCGACCCGACTCGCGTCCGCCGGGCCGACACTGCATTTCACCACATGGGCGGCCGAACGATCGAACAGGTGATGGCCGAGGGGCACGGAACCACCGTCCCGGATTTGGTCGTGGAAGTGGTGTCGCCGCGCGACATCGCCGATGCCGTCAACCGGAAGTGGCTCGAATGGCTGCGGGCCGGGGCGACGCTCGTCTGGGTCGTCCACCCGCTCGATCGCATGATCCACGCGTACAATTCCCAAGGTGGCATTCATTTATTCACCGAAGCCGACGTGCTGACGGCGGAACAAGTGCTGCCCGAATTCCGCTTGCCGATGGCCGAGCTGTTCTAGCTCCCCACTCCCGCCTGATGCCATGTCCCGAGGCGACTCCCCCATGCGATTCCCACACTTGGGACTGTTGCTCCTTCACATTGGCACCTCCGGAACGGCCGCCGATCTCGACCGTTTGCCCATTCAATATGCGACTGCGGAACCGAACAACGTCGTCTCGAAATTGGAACGCCGACTCAAATCGGACAAGACCGCGTTGAAGGCCGATGACGAGCACGGCTATCTGCCGGCGCTCTTGAAGGCCCTCGACGTGCCGCTGTCGTCGCAGTTGTTGGTCTTCTCGAAGACCAGCCTCCAGCGGAGCCGAATCGGTCCGAAAACACCCCGGGCGCTCTACTTCAACGACGACGTGACCATCGGCTATTGCCGGCAAGGCGACGTGCTCGAAATCGCGGCGGCGGATGCCAACCTCGGCACGGTCTTCTACACCATCGACCAAAACCCGGCCAAGGGCGGCAAACTCACCCGGCAGACCGAGAGTTGCTTGATCTGCCACGCGTCGTCCAGTAATCAGGGGTTCCCGGGGTATTTGATCCGCTCGGTGTCGGCGGATCACACCGGGGAATTGGTCCTGTCGCGCGGCGGCAAGCGGGTCGATCATACGACACCCATCGAAGATCGTTGGGGCGGTTGGTATGTCACCGGCACCGGCGGCAAGCAGTCACACCAAGGAAATCAAATCGTCGGCGGTTGGTCGTGGGCCGACCCGGACAAGCCGCTGGACACGTCCAATGTCACCGACTTGAAGCCGTACTTCACGGTGGCGAATTACTTGACGCCGCACAGCGACTTGGTCGCGCTAATGGTACTCGAACACCAAAATGAGACCCAGAATCGGATCATCCGTGCCGGCTTCCAAACTCGCATCGCCTTGCACGAACAAGCCGAGTTGAACAAAGCCTTCGGTGAGCCGGCCACCCAGCGGAACGAGGGCATCACCCGGCGAATTCACTGGGCGTGCGAACCGGTGGTGCAGTACCTGCTGTTTTCCGAAGAGGCCAAACTGACCGAAGCGGTGGTTGGCACGTCGGCATTCGCCAGCGAGTTCGCCGCACGCGGGCCGTTCGATTCCCAGAAGCGATCGCTGCGCGAGTTCGACCTGAAGTCACGACTGTTCCGCTACCCGATGAGCTACCTCATTTACTCGAAACTGTTCGAGGGGCTACCGGCCGAAGCGAAGGAGCGGGTCTACCTCCGCCTGTGGGAAGTGCTGACGGGGAAAGACGAATCGAAAGAGTTCCACCATCTCTCGAAGGTGGATCGGCAGAACATCTTGGAGATCCTCCGTGAAACGAAACCGGGCTTGCCCAAATATTGGTAGGCCCGGTGATCGAGCGTCACTTCGGTTTCTGGCTCAGCAGGAACGCCAGCAGGTGGTAATAATCCGCCTCGGGGATGACCGCGTCGACGTTCGCCGGCATCGCACTCAGGTTCGACTTCACCACCTGCTCCACGTCCTTCACGGCGATGCGATTCTCTTTGCCGAGGTTGTCGATCAGGACGTACACGGCCCCGTCTTCACGCACAAGACCGGACAGACTGCGACCGTCCAGGAGTTGCAAGGTCGTCGATTTGAACGCGGTATCGACGTTGCGGCTCGGGTCGAGGGTGTCTTCCAGTAAGCGATCCACCCCGCGAATCCCGACGCCGTCGAGTTGCGGCCCGACCTTCGCCCCCTCGTTGTTCACCTGGTGGCAGGCGGCGCAATTCTTCGCGAAGATCTCTTTCCCTTTTGCCGCGTCGGATTTGAAATTCCTGAAGCCTTCGCTCCGCTTCTTGATGAGGTCGTCGATCCGCTTCTCCGGGGCGGGCAGTCCCTTTGTCAGTTCCGCGATGCGGGCCTCCACGTCTTTCACCTTGGTGGCCTTCAACCGATCCACGACCGCCTTTTCTTGGAGCAACCGCACCGGGGCTTCGCCCTTTTTGATGGCCAGCAGTAGCAGATCGGCGCCGAACTTGTCGCCGGCGAGGCCGGTGGCGATGGTGAGGGCCAACGAGTAGTTCGCGGTCTTGAGTACGGTCGCCGCGACGGCGCAATCTTGCACGGTTGGATACTCGAGGAATCGTTGGATCAGCCGGGTGCGACTCGCTTCGTCCAACGTGGGTTCGACCAGCCACGCTCCCGCGAGTGGTCGGAATCGCTCGACATCGAGGATCGCCAACGCTTCGATGGACTGGGAGCGTTCGGCCGCGGGAACCTGACTATTCTGTGCCCGATCTGAAATGAGGGATACCGACTGGCGATTGTTTGGGTCGGTGGTCAAGAGGCCGAGCTTCTTCCATTCCGACAACAAGACAAACCCCGACTGACGGATTTCGAGATCTTCGTCGGCCACGAGGTGGATGATCTGAGTCTGGGTATGGCGAATAATGTAACTCTCTCGGGCCAACTTCTGAGCGATATCGGGGATTTTCGACACCGAGTACCCACGCAGCACGGCTCCGAGCAACTCGGCCCCTTCGAGCTTCTTGACCTTCTCGGTTCGCGGGTCGTCTTTGGGCCGATAGGCTAGAAAATCCTCCCAATACTCGAACGTGCCGAATCGACCGTGGAGTTCCGCCGCTTGCATGCGGGCTTTCTTGCTGAGCTTGCCACTGGTCAGGTAAAAGTTGAGGTTGAATTCGAGCGGCTTGCTAAGCCCTGCGGCCACATCCAGCATGGTGGCGATGTCCTCCGGCTCCTCGGTGAGCTTAGGTGATTGAACACCGCCCGGTAATTCGAGTGCGTTCCGCAGGGCGATCCGCGCCGCGTGCCGCAGATGGTTGTCGTCGGCCGGGA
>JANXWE010000193.1 GCA_025351325.1 Fimbriiglobus sp. | reverse complement strand
GCCGTGGGGATCATCGTCCGCAAAAAACCTGGCGAAGCGGTAAAAGCTGGCGAAGCCGTCTTCGAGATCCACCACAACGGTGTCGGCTTGGCAGCAGCGATGGCCCGGTTGAGTTTATGCTTCCGAATTGGGAATCAGCCTCCGCCCGCGGTGCCGTTGGTGATGGAAGTGTTGGGTTAGTCGTTCAAAACAATTCCGCGGGATCGGCGGTACGCACTTTGCGCACGGCGAGTAAGGCGGACGCCACGCACATGCCGACGGTGAGCACAAACACCAGCCCGACCCGGCCCCAGGTCATCCCGATGGGAATGCCCGCAGCGAGTTTCGTGAGTTCGTATAGCCCGAGGGCCACGACCAATCCGATTGCGTAGCCACCGAAGGCGAGGAAGAGGGCCTGATTCACCACGACGCGGAAGAGGAATCCGAAGCGGTATCCCATCGCTTTCAACGTGGCGTACTCGGGCATGTGTTTTTTGATATCGGCGACCATCATCTGGTAAATGAAGATCGCCCCGACGGTGATGGCCAGCAAGACACCGAAATAGAAGAACTTGCCCACGGCCGTTTTGTGCACCCAGTAGCTCCGCTCGCCGTCTTCCATCTCGGATCGTGTGAAGACTTGCACATCGGCGGGAAAGACATCGCGTAGCCGCATGGCCACCACGCTCGCATCTTCGCCCGGCTTCAAGCTCACTAGTCCGAAACTGACGGCCTTAGTCGGTCGGCCGGTGTACTTGGCAAAGGTCTCTTCATTGGTCAGCAGCAGGCCACTGTAGCTGAAGCCAGTGCCGGCTTGGAAGTAGCCAGCGAGTTGCACACGCCGGCCGTTCAACTCCGTTTCGGTCCCGGGGGGCATCTCAGTCGGTTTGCCGAAATAGGGTTTCGATTTCCGATCCAGGAGGACGCTGTCGATTTGGGCAAGTTGCACGCCGGCTTCACGCTGTTCGTCATCATCGCGGAAAATGCCACCGGCCGTCGGCGGCAAAAAGACGCGATCCAACGTGCCGGGATCGATGCCGACCATGCTCAGTTGCCAGAGCTTACGGCCACGTTGGGGATCATCGGTCGGATTCCGCCACGTTCCGGTACCGAGCGAAACCGGCAGCACTTCTTGCACGCCCGCTGCCGATTCCGCTTGAGCCAACCGAGTGCGATTCACCGATCCCGGTCGGCTCAAGTCGATGTACTCGGTGCTGGTGATGAGCAGATCGAAGCGCATTTTGCCGTAGAGCAACGTCGCGGTGTTTTCGACGGAGCCGAGAAAGCCAAGTTGCATAAAAACGAGCACGACCGCAAAAGCAGCCCCGACGACGGAGATGATGGTGCGGCCACGCTCGTGGAGCAAGTTCGACAATGCCAGTCGCAGTGAAGTCATGGCATCATGGTACGGATTCCACGCCCCGGACTCGGCGCAACCGCACGGTGGAGAGGAATCCGACGCAGCCGATGCCGAAGAGGGCGATGCTCGCGGGTGCCGGAGTGATTTGAACGGGTTCGCCGAAAGTGTCGCTGTACGTAACCGAACCGATTGTCAAACCGAGTGGATTGACTGCGGCATCGCGGGCGTTCACGGTGATTTGGGCGTACCCGAACACAGTTCCCCCGGCCCGCTCGAATTGCAGCCCGATGAACCCGGTGCGGCCTTCGAAGTTGCCACTCGGCGGGTCGAACGGCGTGAAAAAGAAGAGGTTGGCTTGGTCGGACGATCCGAACGAGAAGAGACTCCCGGTCGAGATCGTGTCGCCGAAGGTCAGCAGGCTCGCCGTCGGGAAACCGCCCGGGGATGGGCCGTCGATAACTACCCCGTTGGTGCTGGCGAACGGGACGTCCACCGTGTCGAAACCGACCGGGAAAGCCGGATCGTTCACGAAAGCGGCGGTGAAGGTGAAGTCGGTAGTTCCGTTCAAATCGACGTCCAGGTTGTACTGCTCGATCATCTCCGCATTCAACGTCACGTTCACATTCCGGGTGATGAACGCCGCCCGTGCCGATGGTGCAGACCCTAGCAAGCACGCCACGAAGCCAAGACAGATGGAAAGTGATTGAGGGAAACCCCTCCCGCGTAAAAACATGAGCCGGCTCCTGCTGCGAACACAAAATTTGATGAAACGCTCGATTGAGGCTGCAACTCGAGTGCCAACCGAATACGTTCGGGAAACACGAACGGATCCATGCCGGGCGGAAGAATTTTTGTCAAATGCGAAAGTCAGTCATCAGCTCCCTCCTATTTCCCCTTGAACTTCGCGGTCACTTGCAGCCCGATAAAATTCTGTGCGGCTTCGGTGGCGGTGCCATCCAATTCCACTTCCACTTCGACGACGCGGCGGTCGGCGTCCTCGCGCGGGCCGAGTGGGGTCAGGACGTTCTTGGAAATGAGCGGGGCAATTTTATCGGGGCTGGAAACCGTACCGTTCAATATCAGCTTCTTGTCGCCCAACGCACGCGCGCTAACTTCCACGGACACAGGCTCGTTCTTCAACCACCCGCGAATGCGGCCGACGTCAGTCTCGTACACCTCGGCAATGACTGTCATTTTGCGAGTATCGGCGATTTGAAGCAGTGGCAATGTCGTGATGGTGTCACCGGTTTTGCCCAGTACCCGCACCACCCGGCCCACAGTCGGTGCGAGCAGTTCGCCGTCTTTGATCTTCTGCATCGCCAATTGCAACGCGGCTTGCAACGAGGCATATGGAACTTGGGCCAGCCCGCGTTCCGTCTCGGCTCGCAGCGCGGCTTTCTTGGCTTTGATCGACTCGACCGATTGCTCTTTTTGAATCAGCATCTTCTCTTTGGTGGCCAGGGCCACAGCTTTCTCGGCCTCGGCGGTGGCAATGGCCGCAATCACGGGGTCGAGTTCTTGTTGGGATACTTTCACCCCTTCGCCCCGGGCCGAACGCAGACGCCGCAAGTCGTTGTCGTAGCGGGTTTTCTGAGCCTCCACGGCAAGTACCTTGGCGTCGATGGCCTTGGCGTCCTGTTCGATCCCCGCCGTGGCCTGCTTCGCTTCGGCTTCGAGATCGGCGAGCTTCGCATCGCGGCTCGCCTCAATGGCCTTACGCAGGCTCTCCGCTTCGCCGATCTGCGCTTGCAAGGTTTCGAGGCTCAACGCCCGCGACTTTTCGCCCGAGAGGGTGCCAAGCCGTTGGGCGGGTGCCAGGGAATCGCCGACTTTCACGGTCAAGGCCGTGATCTGGTCGCCGGGAATGCCGTAGACGGAAATAAGTCCGCCCGCTGGTTGGATGCGGCCCAGGGCATTCACTTCTTTGTCGGCACCTTCGCCGGTTCCAGCACGGGGGTTGGAATCGATGGTGGCTTTGGGTTGCAACATCAGGTAGCCGACGGCGCCCGCCAAGGCGAGGTTGGCGACGACGCTGAGGAGGAGCAGCGGGTTCACTTGGCCAGTGCGGACGAACATGGGTAATACCGGGGATGCGTGGGCCGGGTTGGGAAATCCGCGAGTTCCGCACTATCGCAGGAATCGAGTCGCAGAGTATCGTACAGAGAGCGGTTCCAACAATCCCGAACCTTCCGGCCGAACCGATGCGCGTTCACATTCTCCCCACCTCGGTGCAAGGCACCCCCGGTCACGGTTTGACCGGCTTCGTGGTCGATGGGGTACTGGCTCTGGACGCCGGCCAACTCGGTCAATGTGGCACCTGTGCCGAACAGTCCCAAATCCGAGACGTGTTGCTCACGCACTCGCACATCGATCACGTTGCGGGTCTTCCGACGTTCCTCGACAACGTGTACGGCATCGCCAGCACGCCGCCGACGCTCCATGCGTTGAAACCAACGTTGGAAGCGTTGCAGACTCATTTATTTAGTGGGCAGCTCTGGCCCGATTTCATCGGCCTCTCACGGGTGATGGCTCCGTTCGTGGCCATCCGTGAGATTGAACCGAACCGACCGTTCCCCTGTGGTCGCTACACGGCGATTGCCATTCCACTCCAACACACCGTGCCGACGGTGGCGTACCTGCTCGACGATGGCCGAGACGCTTTCGCATTGATGACGGATACCGGCCCGGTGCCGGAACTGTTTGAAAAAATCGGTCGGTGGCCGCGTTTGCGGGGTCTGTTCTTGGAATGTTCGTTCCCACGCCGGTTGCACGAGTTGGCGAACGCGAGCCAGCACCTGACTAGCGATCAATTTGCCGACGCCGTGGCACTTCTCCCACCGGGATTAACGGTATTTGCCACTCACATCAAACCACGGGACTACGAAGAGACTGTTGCCGAGTTGCGGGCGCTGGGGTTGAAGAACGTGCAAATCGGCGAACCGGGCCGCGTCGTCGAATTTCGCTGAGGCTCACCCGGCTGCTTTCGTGCCCTGGTTCGCGTCGTACCAAGCCCGCAAGTCGCGGTCGCAATGAGCAAGGCCCGTTCGCGTCAGCCAATAGGCCAATCCGAGCGTGCCGAGTAAACCGACGGGCCAAGTCCACGTCCAAGCGTTCATGGCAGGGAGGTGGCACAATCCGGTCGGCAACAGGCCGGCCAAATCTTCGTAACCGAACCGCAGCAGTCCGTAGAGCACGAGCGGTAAACCGAGGGAGATGAACGACGACAATCCGCTCGTCTGATTGCCTGTGGAGAACGACCGGAAACCAACCGCGAAGCTGAACGCCCAGATGCTCAACCCGCCGACGGCGGACGCCAAAACCCCCAGCCAGGTCGAATAGCCGCTGATGCCCATCGCCACCCAGAGCATGCAGGCGATGATCAAGTACCCGCGTCCACGACGCCATGCGGCGGAACGGGACGCGAGCCAATAATCGCGGCCAGTCAAATCTGAAAGTAGCAGCAGTTCGAGCCGCTTGCAGCGATCCTGGACCGTGGCATCCCACAGTCCGTATTGGAAAATCGCCGGCACCGCCGCCAAGACCACCATGGCCGTGGCGACCGTCGGTGGGCCACCCCATTTATCGAAGAGTTGGAAGACGAGCCGACCCATCCACGGTGGCCATTCGTCCCCCGCTACGAGGTACACCGAATACAAAACCGAGAATCCGCCGGCGAGCCACAGGTTGATGCGACCGCTGAATTCCATGACCCGCCGTACCGCCCACCATGACAGGGGCCGGTCGCCAATGGCCTCAAGTTGCGACAGCCGACTGCTGTCAATCGGTTTGTAATGGCGGTCGTGGAAGTGGCCCTTCAACCGAGATGCACCGCGGAGACCGGCGCCGGCGCACAGTGCCAAACCGCCGACGACGAGCCAGGTCATGCGTTCTTCGGCGATCCAATCGATGGCGTCGGCACCGAACCAGTAACGCATCACGCCGAAGGGGTTCATCTCATGGAAGAAGATGACGGAATCGTACAGGACTTTCGCCACCGATCCTGGCAGGTTCTGCAACCATTGAACCAACCGTTCCCCCGCCAGCACACCCACGGTCAAGTAGAACAGCACGCCGACAATCCCACAGATTTCGCCGATCCGCCGGATCACAATTGTTTCATAGACCCAGGCACTCAAAATCAACGCACTCGCCGTGCCCCAAATGAAGGGGAGTACCGCCAGTGGCCAGAGATCGGTACCCGTGATGGCTCCACACAAAATGAGAGCTAGGTAGACCGGCAAACCGCCGAGCCAAACGAGGGCGAAGCGGGACAACCCAACGAGCGCTTCCGCCGCGAAAACACGCTTCGGTTGCAGTGGGGATACCAGCAAGAATTCGAGAGCTTGGCTCTTCGGCAGTTGCGTCAACCGCCAGCCGATGAGGGCTGATCCTTCGACCATCGCCACGATCAACAGGACGTAACCGAAGAGGCTGACACCCTGCGGGGTTCCGTCGGCCGCCGTCAGCCACGCGAGTAGTCCCATGAAGAGTGCGTGTCCGACGGCGACGCGGCGAAATGTCAGTTGCCGGGCCGGTGCCAGCATGGCAATCGTGAAGAACGGGCGGAGCATGCGCGGATCC
>JANXWE010000188.1 GCA_025351325.1 Fimbriiglobus sp. | reverse complement strand
CGTTCGCCACCGGTCCACGAGAAATTCTGTGTGAACTTCAACTCGTCGGCGGTGCGGGGCGAAATCATCGCCGCGTTGTCCCACGTCAAGTTCGTCACCGGCTTCGGCAATTCTTGGAGCCAACCGTTGTTGGCCTGTTTGCCATCGAACAGCGACGGATCGGGGCGGAACTGGATCTCCAGTTTCTCGATGGCCGGTTGGGTGAAGCCCGGCGCCGCGAGTTTGTCGAGTTTCACAGCACCGAGTGCCGCGGCCGGATAGTTCGGAAAGTCGCTCTTCGATTGGGCGAGCACGCCGTCGCGGACGGTGCGTTCCCAGTACTGGGCGAAGGTCGGCGTCTCGCCGGAAATCTTCTTGTCGGTGTGGAACTTCTCCCACGTATCTTTCACGAGAGCTTGCCCATCCGTGATCGGATATTCGAGGGCCGCCGCAACGATTTCGAGCAAACTTTTGCCACGGTACAACGGGGCGATCAGCGGCTGCTGCAATGCCGCAGTACCGTCGTGGCCACGGACATCGCCCCAGGCTTCAAGGAAGTGCGTACCGTTGATGTGCCACGTGGCGTACGGCACGGCCGATTCGTCGACGTACAAACCGTGGTGGAATACGCCACCACCTTTCTTGGCTTTGACGACGTTCAATGCGGCGGGGAAATCAAGGTCGGCGGGAGCATCGAACACCGGGTTCACACCGGACATCACCAACGTGTGAATTTTGCCATCTTTCATCTCGGCGACGAGCTTCTTGAAGTCGTCCGCCGCGTCGGCCGTCGGCCAACCTTTCGCCACATCGGTACCTTTATTGGCGTCGAGCAACCGCTGGACGACTTCGAGGGCGTCGAGTGGCTTGGTGTACTTGAGCGGCGCGTGATCCGCGTCGAGCTTCGCATTGATCGCGGCGGCGAGAATGTGAACCGCCGGCGATTGGTGTTCCCCCGCGATCACAACCGCATGGCTCTTATGGGCCAGCAAGTCTGCGGCGAGTGGCTTGATCCAAGCGAGTGCGAATTCCGGCAGACCGGCACCGACCGGCACCCCGTCGACCTTCAGTTCCACGGCCAAGGCACGGGCGAAGAGTTCCACTTGGCTCGGTTTGAGCGGCAAGCGGTGATCGGCAATGGCGCCGGTGCTCGTGAGGCCACCTTCGACGACGTAAAGGCGATTCAAGCCCTCGGTCGCCTCGGCGAGAATGTCCTCCCACGGCGGGTGGAAGTGACCCACGGCATTCGGGTGGGCCTTATGGTTCTTTTCTTCGAGTTCGTGAGCCGCATCGACCGTGCTGATCTTCCGCCGGCTACCGAAATCACGGGCATAACGCACGCTGCCAGGGCCACTGAGTAAATCGGCGTCGAGCGACAGCACCACGTCCGCAGCGGCGAAGTTGTAGACCGGCGTGAGGTGTTTGCCGAACGCCGCCAGCAAACCCTTCCGCGAGTTCGAGTTCCCCACGGCTTCGTACTGTACCCACTTGGCGGCGGGGAAGCGTTTGAGCAACTCTTCCATCAAACGGATCAACGTCGGCGAGGTCGTCGGTTCCGTCAAGAGACGAACGCCTTCACCACGCTGATCGAGCGGCTTCTCGGACTGCCGATTCAGAATTTCTTTGAAAGCGGCAATCGCTTTGTCGGTGGTCGTGGCCGTTTCACCCATCCGGGCCGCTTGCGAACGATCTGGGTCGTAAAAGCTCAACGGGGCGGCGAGTGCTTGCAGATCGATCGACCCCAAGCTGCTCGGGTGGTTCGGGTTGCCTTCGCACTTGATCGGCCGACCTTCGACACTCTTGACGATCAAGCCGAGACCCACACCGTTGGCCTGAGCCATCGCTGTGGCGAAAAAGAGGGGCACGCCCGGCAACATTTGATCGGGCTGATTCACGTACGGAACCACTTGCCGACGCGACGCGGGCCGGATCGACGGATTGCAGCCGACCGCTCCCGCAAGCGCGACGGAGGCGCCCATCAGGCTGAGGAACTTGCGGCGACTGACGGGATCGACCCATTCGGCAGCGTCTTCCGGAAACTCATTCTGGAGCATCTCACGGAACTGGGGCGTGTCCATCCATTGGTCGACGGATTGCCAGAACTCGGGTTCGGCCGTCGCAGTCTGGCTGGCGTGTTCGGGGGGCATTTGCATATCCTCAAATCCCGTGAATGGTCCGGGGGTGTCTTCGGGTGATCCGACTGATTACCGGTGACAGATGGAACAGTTCGTCAGCACGCTCGCTTCGCGGATCATGTGCTTGTCTTTGAGTTCGGCACCGAGACTCGCCTGCGTGTGCGGCTCGCCGGTCTTCTTGTTCTCGACCATCGACGCCTTGAAAAGCATGTTGGTGATCTCGTCCGTTGGCCGAAGATTCTTCTCCGGGTTCCGGTGGCAATCGAGGCACCACTCCATCAGCAGCGTTTTCGACTGGAACACCAAGTTCATCTGGTCGATTTGGCCGTGGCACGACACGCAACCGACGCCCTTGGCCACGTGGATGCTGTGGTTGAAATAGGTGTAGTGCGGGACGTTGTGAATCTTCGTCCAAGAGATCGGCTTTCCCTTGGCGTAGCTTTCGCGCACCGGCTCGAGCAAATTCGCCGATGTCCACATTTGCTGGTGGCAATTCATGCACGTTTTCGTCGGCGGGAAGCCAGACGAGGCCGATTTCTCAAACGATGTATGGCAATACCGGCAATCAATGCCGAGCTGCGAAACGTGGTGTTTATGGCTGAACGGCACCGGCTGTTCGACCACTTCACGCGTTCCGGTCGTGTAATCGCTACGGTAAAACGCGGCCCCGGCAATCCCGCCACCTGAGAGCAGGAGCGGAAGACCGAGCAACGTCACCCGGACGATGATGTTCAACCCTTTAGGAAAAACTTGGGGCATGTCTGCCTCCTCGATTCGTATGTCGCAAATATCAAAATGCCACCGAGATCGACGATCAAATCGGTAGCGGCAATTGTGGGAGTGAGTCTTCGAACACCAGTTGCATGAACCGGTAAGACGCGATGGCCAATCCGACGCCCGAACCGCCGAAGAACAGCCCGAACCAAGCCAGGTGCTGCCCTTCTTTGCCGGCACGCCACCCGAGCATGATCGACGTCATCGCCATCGCGCTCGCGGCGAGGCCGACCATCATGCCGAACGGATACCACCAAAACACCAAGCAAGACCAGACACCCAGCGTCATCGACGACGTCGCAATCGCGCGGCGAGTCGTATGAGTAATCGGTGTGGTTTTCTGAATTGCCGGAGCCGTTGCGGGAGTGTTGTCCATAATCGCTTTCGCCGTCGGACGATGATATTCCGTTGCTTGTGGTAGTGCGTTTTAGCAGCTGAACCTCAAGTGGACACCGCTGACGATGCAAAAAGAGTACCGAACTAGCGTCATCGCCATGAATAGTGAACCGCAAGCAGATGATGAGAAATAACGGCTTCTCGCGGTCGAAACATTCTCGTTTCTGAGAATGCGACTCAGGTTGATTCCCAAAAGCTGGAAACTTGTTCGTTCATCATGCACAATTGGCATTGCAGTTGCCCGAAAAGTCATTTCGCCACCTTCTTGGAGAATTTCGTGTTCAAAAAAATCCGATTCCCACTTGTTGCTTTGTTCACCTTTCTGGTTTCGTCTGTGCAGGCTCAACCTGAGGCTCGCAAGCCGACCAAGGTTGAGTGGCAAGCTGTCGTCGATCAAGCCGTGGCGGCCCTCAAGAAGAGCCAGGACGACGACGGAGGTTGGAGCACAGCCAAGAGCATTGGCGTGAGCGGAATCGTCGTGAAAGCACTCATCGATTGCGGCGTCGGCCCGGAGATCGAACCGACGGCCAAAGGGCTGAAATACATCGAGAGTCTCATCAACGAAAAAGAAGGCCATATCGCCGGGGACAACCCAAAAGACGGCTTGAAAAACTATGTGACGAGCGTGAATGTGATGGCGTTGGCCGCCGCCAAAAAAGAGGAGAAATACAAGAAAGTGATTGGGAACGCTGCCGGGTACCTCAAAAAACTCCAGTGGGACGACGGCGAAGGCAAAAAGCCCGAAGACGAGTTTTACGGCGGCGCGGGGTACGACAGCAAATCGCGACCCGACCTCAGCAATACCCAGTTTTTCATCGATGCCCTC
The DNA here is from genome assembly GCA_025351325.1 of Fimbriiglobus sp. GTDB lineage: Bacteria > Planctomycetota > Planctomycetia > Gemmatales > Gemmataceae > JALHQU01. The sequence continues at coordinate 37,952 of JANXWE010000188.1, read as the reverse complement.
CGCGATGCCGGGATCGCCAAGGACGACGACGCGTTCAAAAAAGTGGTGGTATTCGTGAGCCGGTGCCAGAATTTGAAAAGCGAATTCAACACCATGCCGTGGGCCGGGAAGATCAACGATGGCAGATTCATTTACAGTGCCGCCGGGGGTGGCTCGACCAAAACCAGCGACGAAGCGAACGCCCCGCTCACGGGTTATGGCAGCATGACCTACGCCGGGGTCAAGAGCATGATTTACGCAGGGGTGGCCAAGGATGATCCACGGGTGAAGGGGGCACTGGCCTGGCTCCGGAAAAATTACTCGGTGGAAGCGAATCCGGGGATGCCGCCGCAACTCGCAGCACGGGGATTATTCTACTACTACCACACCATGGCCAAGACGCTCGATTTGCTAGGCGAAGATGAGTTCATCGACGATAAAGGTGCCAAGCACGACTGGCGAACCGACTTGTTCCGGGCCATTGAAAAGAAGCAGACCAAAGACGGCACTTGGACCAACCCCACGGATCGTTGGATGGAAGGCGACCCGAACCTCGTTTCCGGCTACGCCCTCATGGCTTTGAGTTACTGCAAACCCAAATAGTGGTTCTTGGTGTCGAGGATCCAATCGACCACCCAGCAGCCGCGGTAGTGTTGCTCGTTCTGTTCGCGGCAATGGAGTAAAATCTCACGATCTTGGCAGCCCGATTCCTCGAGTGCGTCGGCCAATTCGCCCATCGCCTGAAACTGACGCGATTCGTACATCTTTTGGGCGATTCCCAAGGTGTTCGCTGTACGCCATTCGTTCTGCCACCACGGTGTTCGGAATGAGTTCGCAAAGACTTCGCGGACAATATCTGCGGAGTGCAGAGGACGCGACACCCGCAGAGTTGCGGGAATAATGTCGTGGAACGGCTGAAAGACCAAGCGTCCAAGCTCTTGAATCTCGTTCGAGTCTGTGGCCGGGTTTTTGTTTTCCCATGCCGTGGGATCGCACCCCAAAAGCTCACCGAGTTTGCGGAGTTCCTGAGCTTGAAGCATGTTCCCATTCGCCGTGTCTTCGCACATTTCTAAGATGTCTGGCAGGCTGCCCTCCGGAAGCAATCCATCCGCTAGAAGTTCAGCGGCTTCGAGCAATCCCCTCTGGATGGTATTGAGCCGGCGATACGCCCGGCGGGCGCAGGCCGCGTAATACAGCCGCAACTTGCGGGGCTGTTCGGGCGTGCTGTGGAACCCGTGCATCGGGAACAAATGATCGAGAAGAACAATTGGATCCGCCGAGCGGAACCAGTCTTGTTCGGTCAGTGCCGGCAACGACATGATGGGCGCATTCATTGCGTGTGATAGTTACGACCTACGAACTATAGCGAATTCGGCTGAATCGAAAGCCGAGAATCGATACTTCTTTCGGGCCGGATTATTCTCATGACTGAACTTCTATCGGAATACCTGCCCAGTTGGTTAGTGGTCATTGTGTTGGCACTCCTGGCAGCCGCGCTGGTCATCAGCTTCATGGGTGCCTCGGCACTGCTTTACATTTGGGCCGAACGGAAAGTCTCGGCCCGGATGCAAGACCGCCTCGGGCCAACCCGCACCGGCCCGTTTGGATTGTTGCAGTCCCTTGCTGACGGGATTAAACTCCTCACCAAAGAAGACACCACACCCGCCGTGGCCGATTCGTTCCTGTTCAGAATCGCACCCTATCTGGCATTTTGCGCCGCGTTCTGCGGTTTTCTCGCTCTCCCGTTCGGCAACGGATTAGTCTCACAAGATTTGTCGATCGCCGTCTTCTTCGTTTTGGCCGTACTTTCGAGCGAAGTGTTCGGCGTCATGCTCGCGGGGTACGCATCGGGTAGCAAATGGTCGCTCTTCGGTGGCATCCGCGAAGCGGCGCAAGTTGTCAGTTATGAAGTGCCACGCTCGCTCAGTGTCGTCGTGCCGATTTGTGTCTCGGGCACGCTGAGTTTGACGCTCATGGGTCAACAGCAGACCGGCTGGTTCTGGAACTGGGCGGTCTTTCACGACCCGTTCAGTTTCGTCGCGTTCTTCCTGTTCTTCATCACCGCCACGGCCAGTTGCAAGCGGGCACCCTTCGACCTCGCCGAGGCCGAGAGCGAACTCGTGGCCGGGTTCCACACCGAGTACAGCGGACTGCGGTGGAGCTTCTTCTTCCTCGCCGAATACGGCAGCATGTTCGCCGTCAGCAGCTTGGCCGTGCTGCTCTTCCTCGGCGGCTGGCACACGGGATTTCTCCCCTTCGAACCGACCGAACGCTTGGGCTACTGGTGGGGGAACTTGCTGAATTCGGGCGTCATCATCGGCAAGAGCACCCTGCTGATCTTGGTGATGATGTGGCTGCGCTGGAGCCTGCCACGCTTGCGCATCGACCAGGTCATGATGACCTGCCTGAAATACTTCCTGCCGATCGGTTGTGCCCTGGTGATCGGGGTCGGACTCTGGCAACTCTACTTGGCTTCGGCCATCGGCGAAGAGACCCGCTACGTACTGGCGGGCGCCTCGGTGCTCTTCGCGCTGGGCGTGGGGCTGAGTTTGTTCCGGCCTGTGCCAGGCGAGTGGAAGCGGGCATAGAATAATTTTGACCTCACACGGAGAGACCAATGGCCTACAGCGATTTCACAATCTCGAAACTCCAGCACGACATCGGCCTGACGATCATCGAACGGGAGAATCTGTTCTCGGGAGTTGAAGAGATCGAGTTGCCTGAGCATCTGGCTTCCACACTCATTCGGTACTTGCCACTCTCACAGAACATGAACACCGAGAAAGGTCGTTCCGAGCTTCTGATCGCCCCGGTGCTCATCGAGATGAAACTACGCCATCCCGATACAATCAGCCTCTTCTCGGGGATCGAATTTTCAGTCGATCCTTCCGTCGGGCTGAACGGTCGATGCGATTTCATTTTATCTCGCAATCCCCTGCAGTTAGCACTAACAGCGCCGGTCTGCATGTTGATGGAAGCCAAAAAGGAAGACATTTTGGCCGGCATTCCGCAGTGCTTGGCGGAAATGGTAGCCGCACAGCGGTTCAACCGCGCCGAGGGAATACCCGAATGGCCAATTTATGGCGTCGTCACCACCGGGATTCTCTGGCGATTTTTGCGACTCGATGGAGCCAAAGCCACAGTCGATAACACAGAATATTTCATTCGAACTCCCGTTCCGATCTTCAGCATCCTCAACGCCATGGTTCTGGGCCAAATTCCTGCCTTGTGAATCGGCCCATCAGACCTTGGCCCGCTCGCCGAATCGCTCGAACAGGGCCGCGGCACCGTCGGGGCCAATCGCGTTTTCTTTCACGCACAAGTCGGCGACCTTCCCCAACTGTTCCCCGCCGGCGAGTGCCACGGCGCCGGCGTCGGCGATGCGATTCCGCCAGAAGTCGATGTACGTCAGGTTCGCCCCGAACTCGCTGTCGGCCAGGGCCGCAACTCCAACGTCGCCACAGCGGTTCTCGCGTAGCACCAACTCGCGGTAACGTAACAATTGCTCACTTTCGGCCAGTGCTTGAACGCCTATGTCGCCGATCCGGTTCATCATCAAATTCAATCTGGCCGAGTTCATCTTGGCAAACAGCGGCGACCGCACGAGAGCTTGGATGCCCACGTCCCCAATGGCAGTGTTCTGAAAGCTCACTTCGCTCAGCGACTCGGCCAAGGACGATTCACAGAGGGCGACCATGCCCGCGTCGCCGATCGGGCTGCCGGTCAAATTCCATTCCGTGAGGTTCCGCAAATACGGGCAGGCCACCACGGCACGCAACGCGGTCTCACTGACCGGTCCGAAGTCGAGTGACGACAGCGACTCGAACGGGATCGTCGTTAGGATTCGTGCCGCGGCTTCACTCGACTCCGAATTCCGAATTTTGAGCGACACCAGTCGGCGGACATCGGCCTGACCTAGTTGATTGAGGAACGTTAGTCCACCGTCCGTGGTGAGTGAGCGGACGGAGAGAAAATTCGAGGATCGGAAGAATCGCTGCCAATCTTGCACGGAAAATTCGACGGGGGAACTCAACCGCGCCGACGTTTGCAGATCACAATACGTTCCGGGTTGGCCCGAGAGGTTCAACTTGATCTTGCCAGAATACTCCGGTGGAATCGTGCACTGCTCGAATGCTTCGGGAGTCAACCGGCTCAGGTTGACCTGCTCCAGCCAATCCCCGGCGGGTGATCGCAACCAGTTTCGCAAATCGGGATCGAGCAGCCAACTTTGTGAGAACATTTGGAAGTGAATGAACCCCCGGAGAAACGTTTTGCTCCCATCCCAGGCGAACGGATTTAGGCCTCCGGTCGATTCGTTGCTGTACCGCAATCTGCTCAGGATCGATTGCAGATCGCCGAACCACTCGTCCGCGTGCGCCCGCAACAAGCTTTGTTCCAAGCTTTTCCATTCCTGCTGTTGCACCGCGTCGGCCGTCGGATGGCTCAAGGCGATTTGCACCCGGACGAACGTCGCCCGATCCGATTCCCCGTTCTCGTCGAGCCAATCGGCCAAGACGAGCCGTGGCATGTCGTCGGCCGGGGCTTCCCGGCAACGCTGCAACAAGGCTTTCAATTCGGGCGAAGCGCGGTTCACGACGGTTTCCAACTGCAAGTCTAATTTTCGGCAACCGAGAGTCGGTCACTTGCAAACCGATCCCATACCGATTATCCCTTACCAAGACGTTGCTGTTCTGCCAACTGTGTCTCGGCGTTTCCACTGTTCACCATCCGGATGGCGATGTCTTTTCCGGTCATTTTATTCCTCATCGTCGCCGCGACGACGACGTTCAGCGCCCTTGGCGTCGTGTTGTCACGCAGTGTCGTCCGTTCGGCGGTCTGGTTACTCGGTGCCCTCATCGGGATTGCGGTCTGCTATTTTCTCCTCGGGGCGGAGTTCCTCGGGGCGGCCCAGCTCATTGTGTATGTCGGCGGTACCCTCGTTCTCATGGTCTTCGGCGTCATGATTACCAACCAAGGCCCATTCGCGGGGATTCATACCAAGCCCGTCGAATGGATACTCGGCGGAAGCGTGGCCAGCTTGCTGTTCGCATTTTTGGTCACCTTCTCGTTGCGGGCGGCCCAACCAAGTCCAGTATCGAACGTGGACACACTCCCAAGTGCCGGGCCAATCGGGGCAGCGTTCCTGGGTGTTCCCGACGAACGTGGAACAGCGTTTCTGTTGCCGTTCGAGATCGTGTCGATTCACTTGCTCGTCGTCCTCGTCGCGGCGGCCTATTTGGCCCGGGCCAAACGGCGGCCAGCCGCCAAGGTGGAATCGCATGGCTGACGTCGGACTCGCGCCGTTCCAGATCCTCGCGGCGTTTCTCTTCGCCTGCGGCGTGGCGTGCTTCATCACCAAGCGGAACGCCATCGGTCTGCTCATGGGCGTCGAACTCGTTCTCAACGCCGCAAATTTGAACCTCGTGGCCGCTGCCCGCTTTGTTCCCGGCTTACGGATCGAAGGCCAAGTCTTCGCCATCATCGTCATCGTTTTAGCAGCGGCGGAAGCGGCGGTGGCACTCGCGATCTTCTTGAACTTCTACAACAATCACGCCACCGTGGACGTGGACGCCGCCAACGACTTGAAAGGGTAACCGTGTTCAACCCTTTCGACTTCGCCGAACACCCCGGCCGCGCTTACCTCGTGGCGACTCTACTACCGCTCATCCCGGTGCTGTTACTGCTGTTCGCGGCCACCATTCGAAACATGGCCCGATCCCGCAGTGGCACCGATAGTTTCGCATCGCGGATTTACTGGCTCTTCGGTGGCGATCAACCGCTCAAGACCGGTGGTACCCTCAGCATCCTCTTTTTGCTCGGTTCGTTTGGATTGTCCGTATGGGGGCTGCTCCAATTCCACGAAGAGGCTCACACCTACCACGACTTTCCTCAGGAATTCGCCACGCGATGGAGCGAACGCGGCGATTGGCTCCGCATCGGCACTTCCAAAACGATCCGCCCTGCCACCGCTTTGGAGATTGGGTACCACATCGACCAACTGACGGCGTTGATGTTCACCATGGTCACCGGCATCGGCTCCCTGATTTTCATTTACTCGCTCGGCTACATGAAACGGGAAACGGAGGACACCGTCGACGATCACGTCGCTCACACCACCCGGCGCGGTCGCTTCGGCCGATTCTACTTGTACTTGTCGCTGTTCGCGTTCAGCATGTTGAACTTGCTGATCGCCGACAACTTGTTCCAAATCTTCGTCGGTTGGGAACTGGTCGGCGTCTGCTCGTTCTTCCTCATCGGCTTTTACTACGAACGCAAGAGCGCCAGTTCCGCGGCGAACAAAGCGTTCCTCGTCAACCGCGTCGGCGACGCCGGTCTGCTCATCGCCATGGCCATCGCCTTCGCCTCGTTTGGCACATTGAATATCCAAGAGCTGGGAGGGCGAATCGGCGGTTCGCAACCAGTTGAGTTATCCCATGGACTCTGGATTCTCATGGGGTTGGGGTTATTCCTCGGCTGCGTTGGGAAGTCGGCCCAGATCCCGCTCCAAACTTGGCTCCCCGATGCCATGGAAGGGCCGACGCCGGTATCGGCACTCATCCACGCGGCGACCATGGTGGCCGCCGGCGTCTATCTCGCCGGAAGGTGCTATCCCCTCTTCGCCCCGGAAGTCTTCCTGACCATCGCCTACTGCGGCCTCATCACCATGCTGGTCTCAGCGAGTATCGCACTCGTGATGACCGACATCAAACGTGTCCTCGCCTTCAGCACTTGCAGCCAACTCGGCATGATGATGCTCGCCCTCGGCATCGGTGCTTGGACAGCAGGACTACTGCATCTACTCACCCACGCTTTCTTCAAAGCCTTACTATTCTTGGGTGCCGGGAGTGTGATCCACGGTTGCCATGAGGAGCAAGACCTCCGCCAAATGGGTGGCCTGCGCCGCAAAATGCCGGTCACCGCGTACACGATGCTCATCGGAGTACTGGCCATTTCGGGAATGCCTTTCTTCAGCGGTTGGTACTCCAAGGATCAAATTCTGTCAGCGGCCATGGGCGCCAGTTTGTCGAACCATTTGCACGCACTGCTCTTCCTTGGGCCACTGCTCACGGCTGGGCTAACGGCTTTCTACATGTTCCGACTCTGGTTCCTCGCCTTTGCCGGTGAGCCGCGAAATCGCACGGTCTACAACCATGCCCGCGAGTCACCCTGGTCGATGAAGTGGCCTCTGATCATCCTCGCGCTGGGCAGCATCGGTGTGGCGTGGGGCTGGCCCCTCTGGGACGCGGAAGCGAGTTACCTCGGGCATCATCTCCACGAAGCGGAACCGATCCTCAACCATCCTGCATTCTCGCATGCCCACATTCTGGCAGAAGAATACCACGTCGTGGCGGGGGGGTTGGCACTGCTCGCCGGCGTACTCGGTGCCGGATACGCTTGGAGCCGCTACGGACGACACGCCCCGACTGCCGCACAATTGCAAGAACCACGCGGACTGTTGGCGAAACGATGGTACTTCGACGACGTTTACGATTTCGTCTTCTTACGCGGGACGCAAAAGCTGGCCGAACAAGCCGCGAGTGCGGATCGGAGTTCCCCAGAGCGGCCCCGTCGGTTCACACTCGATGGGGCCATGAGTGGCTTGGCGTCGTTGGTTCAACGCGGTGGCCACGCTTTGCGACGAACCCAAACGGGGCAAGTGCGGCAGTACGTGTTGGTATTGGTGTTGACCCTGATCGGTTTGCTCGGGATGCTGAGCGTTCTCGCCCGTTGATGGAAGGATGTCCCCGGAATGCTCGCACCGTTTTTCCCCCCGGCCGAACGCGAACTGGACATGCTCCAGCTCACGCTGCTCGTCTTCCTTCCGGCAATTTTCGCACTGATCCTGCTCGTCTGGCCGAGCCGATTCCGCGAAGGGATGCGCTGGCTCGCCTTGTTCGGAGCCGCCGGGACTCTGGCCGTCGCACTCTGCACGCTCGTCGATTACCACCGCCTGCTCGATTCCCAATCCGACCGGGACACCCGTAGCCTGTACCACCCCGATACCCGGCTCGATCACCGGGCCGATGAAGCGCTGGAGCGCACCGCGACCAACCGATCTTTCCTCAGCGACGACCTCATTGTCCGCCGGCCTTGGGTGTCGAAGTTCGACGTCGATTACGCCCTCGGCGTCGATGGCATCAGCCTCGCCCTCGTGTTGCTCACGGCACTAGTTACGTTCTTTGCACTCATCGCCAGTTGGAAGATCGAAACCAACCTCCGTGGCTACTTGATCCTGATTCTCATCCTGGAGAGTGGCGTCCTCGGAGCCTTCCTCTCCCTCGATCTCTTCCTGTTTTACGTCTTCTACGAAGTCATGTTGATGCCGATGTTTTTCCTCATCGGTCTCTGGGGCGGCCAGCGTCGCAAGTACGCCGCCATCAAGTTCGTCATCTACACCTTGGTCGGCAGCGTCGGCTTACTCGCCGCGATCATCTCGCTCTACACGGTCGACGTCCGCGACTTCGTCCCCCAAGAAACGGCACGTGCGAAAGTCCGGCAAGTGCAACGAGCCCACCAGGATTGGAATACCGAACAGGTGAACGCCCAAGCGGAGGTTCACACCTTCGATGCCCAGACATTATCGAAAGTCGGGCAGGCCGTGATGCTCGTGCTCAGTGGCCAAGAAGACCGTTTGACGACGCGGGACTCGAAGGCGAACACCCCGAATTCCGTACCGCTGTTCGCCCCCGGCGTGAACCGTGAGGCGGCCATTGCTCACCTCAAATCGCAGTCGATTTGCACGCCGACCCACCAGTACATCCTCTTCGCCCTGCTTATCCTCGGCTTCGCGGTGAAGGTGCCGATCGTGCCGTTGCACAGTTGGCTGCCCGATGCTCACGTCGAAGCGCCGACGCCGATTTCGATGATCCTCGCCGGCGTGCTCCTCAAACTCGGTGGCTACGGCTTACTCCGCTTCGCCTTCCCAATTTGCCCGTGGGCGGCCGATCAACTGTCGTGGTACGTTGGCCTCATCGGCGTCATCGGCATCGTCTATGGTGCCCTCGTGGCCATGGGCCAGACCGACTTCAAGCGGCTGCTGGCCTATTCATCCGTGTCGCACATGGGCTACGTCGTACTCGGTTTGGCCTGCTGGAGTTCCGGTACGAAAAGCGAGTATTGGCAGTGGGGTGTCAACGGGGCGCTGTTCCAAATGCTGTCGCACGGCATTACTTCTGCCGGCCTCTTTTTCGTCGTCGGGGTGATCTACGACCGGGCTCATCACCGCGACCTCGACCGTTTCGGCGGCTTGAAAGAACCGATGCCCGTTTACTCCGGGCTGAGTGCGATCTTGTTCTTCGCCTCAATGGGATTACCCGGGCTTTGCGGCTTCGTCGGCGAGTTCCAAGTGATGCTCGCCGCGTGGAATTACTGTTGGTTCCTCGGCACGCTGTCGATGCTAGCCACGATCCTCACAGCAGGTTATTTGCTTTGGGCCTGGCAACGGGTGTTTCTCGGTGTCAACCCGTTGACTGCGAAGTACCCCGACGTCAGTGCCCGCGAAGCCACCGTGCTGATTCCGCTGGCGATCCTAACCGTGATTCTCGGAGTCATCCCCGGCTTGGCAGTGTTTCAATGGACGGAACCCTCCGTGACGGGGTGGATCGAGAATTTGTCGAAGCTGAAACCGTGAGTGAATACTTTCGTACACCCAGTAGATAAGCTCCAATCCGGGAGCTGTCAAATTAAAATGTTTGTGGGAAGCGAAATGGCTTGTTTCCAAAATCTTCAGGTATCGGAAAGTCGGGCACGTTGACTCCGGAGTCCTTGCGGTTCCAACGGAACGGGGCCGAAGACAGTTCCTCTCTCACCGACCAGGGGTTCCGCTCCGCTCCACCCCTGGCTACCATCGGTCGTCCCGTTGGGACCAAAAGACGCCGATCAAGACTCCGAGAACCGGTTGCCCCGCCCGCGTTTTCCGTTGGGCTTGTTTCTTTTTTCAACAACCGCGACGATCTCCTTCCAACACTGAGTTTTAAGGGGATCAACGGTTATGAGTCGCTGGAATGGATGCCTCACAGTAGCCGCAATATTTTTTTTGTGCTCGGTGGCGAATGCCGAGCCGATTCGCTTTCAGATTTCGGAATTCTCGTCCACTTCGGTCGCTGGGAATCCCAATTTCGCGGGCCGATTGACGTTCCCATTCCCCACTCTTCAAACCCTGAGTTTGGCCGATCGGAACGACCGCGTTTCAGTGGGAGTACTCTGGAATCTCAGCGAAGCTCGTTCAACCCCGCCAGCAGGCATCGCACGTACAAGAAACGTCGATGGCTCGCAATCGGTCATTGATACAATGTCGTTTGCCACAGCATTTCGACTGACCGATCTCGAGTCCGGCCAGTCGGCCATGATCACCTTCCAAGGCGTTGCTGGTGTGAATTGGTACCGGGTAGCCAAGACGGCCCCGTGGGGTTTGACTGAAGACTACGCCGTGCTTTCGGGAAGCGGATTTCGAGAACAAACCCTGGGTAACACGACCTACCAATTGGGCGTTCAGCAAGCCAGTGCCAGGCAGAGCCGCTTGGTCGTTTCTGCGGTGCCGACGCCGGAACCGACGACGTTGGCACTGGCACTGCTCGGGTTACCAATCGTGGCGTTTGCAAGCCGCGTGCGGCTCAATCGAGCCGCACTTTCGCCCCGAAGTTCCGCTCCTGCTTGCTGATGAAGTACGTGGCGCAGGCCGCGTCGATCAAGTCCGGGCTGAAGTTGACGCGCTCCATGTTGTATTTGGCGATGGCCTGCATCTGATCCAAAATGTCGCGTGGCTGGCACATTCGAAATGGCCGCGACTCGGGACGGTACCATTTTTCGAGCAAGTAATCGATGCCGCTCGGGTCATATTCCACCCGGCGGCCCTTGCAAACCAGTTCCCAAATCAGCCGATACTGCTCTTCGGTCGGGTCGCGGATTTCGATCTTGAATTTGATCCGCCGCAAGAACGCTTCGTCGGCCAGTTGGGTCGGATCGAGGTTCGTACTGAAGATCAGAATCTGGTCGAACGGCACTTCCATTTTCGTGCCGGTCGTGGTCGAAAGGTAGTCGTATTTCTTTTCGAGCGGGACGATCCAACGGTTCAACAAGTCCATGGCACGCACTTGCTGCCGACCGAAGTCGTCGATCATGAAAATGCCACCGTTGGCCTTCATTTGCAGGGGCGCTTCGTAAAATTTCCCGACGGAGTTGAACTTCAAATCGAGCATCGGCAGCGTGAGCTCCCCACCCACGACGATCGTCGGCCGGCGAATGCGGATGTAGCGTTTGTCGAAGTTGATTCCCTTTTTCAGCAGTGTGTCCATGCCGTTGGCGTCGCCGAGAAGCAGCGATTCATCTTCTTTCACGGGGATGTGGATGATCGGGTCGAAGACCTTGATGATCTGGCCGTTGGCGATGATGGCGTAAGGGATATAGATCGAGTCGCCCATCAACCGCGTGATCCGCTCCGCGACGCTCGTCTTTCCATTGCCTGGAAAACCGAAGAAGAAAATCGACGACGCCGAGTTGATCGCCGGGCCGATCTCGTTGAATGCCGATTCGGAAATCACCAAATCTTCAAATGCTTTGCGAATGCTCCGCCGTGTCACCACCAAGTTTTTAATCGTCTGGGCCATAACCGATTCGACGTAATCCGCAAACGGCACGGGCATCGGCCCGGAATAGTTCGTTTTGTCGGTCGCTTCTTGGAGAGCCGCCGTCCCTTTGGGTGGCTTGATTTCGTAGACGAAACTGGCGTCGCCACTCGCGCCACGCTGGGCGATGATGTCGATGAGCATCTGCTTGCGCATTTGCTGAAGTACCGGGTTGAGCACCGTGAATGGCACGGCCAACTCGGTCGACAAGTCACCGCCCGTGAGCTGCCCGCGCGTGAACAGCATCCTCAAGACGCTGTCGAACAGGAACGAGCTTTCGATCCCCAAATCTTCCCAGGTCGTCGGATTGCGCGGTAGAAATGGGTTGCCCGAACCGGGGACGCCGTCCTCGTCGCTCGGGGGCGGATCACCCAGCAGCGTCACGCCATCCAAGCTGCCGTAGCGGGCGGCATCGGCCAGCAAACTATCGTAATGGAGCTTGTGCAACCGGAGGTGCTTGATGGCTTCTTTGTCGCCGCGCTCTTCGGCCTTGGCCAAGCCGTCGACCACCGCCGGCGCGATGATGTACTTCACCCCGTCAATGTACATGTGGTGCAAATATTCGCCCGGCCGCACATAGCAGTCTTCCGAATGTGACGGAGTTTGCAGCATCTGCTGGTAAAACTCGGGCGCGATGATGACCCGCATGAAACGAACCCTCGACCAAGATCCCAGCCCTTAGCCAAGAGCATAGAACACGGTTTGATCGTTTCGGCTTCAATCCGCCGCTTCCGTATCCGGCAAAACCGTTTCGGCACCATCACCCTTGACGCGGAACAGCAGCAAATTGCGGCCGTATTTGCGGGTATCCCAAAGATGCGGTTCTGGCAAATCGTCCAGTGGAAAGCCATCCTCGGCTTGAAGGATCAAGACACTTTCTTCAGGGGCTTTGGCGAACAGCGTCATCGTGAAATCGAGGAATTCCTTCGCCTTGGCCGCGTCGAGATCGGGAAACGGTGGGCTGAGAAAGATGTTCACCGGCACGTTCGCCGTGGGAATCCAGCGCTCGGCCCAGCGGTACGCGTCGGCGCGGAGCACTTGGGCCTTGTCCTCAATTTCAAAGCGGACGATCTGCTTCTGAATTTCCGACGCCTGTTTGGAATCGCGCTCGACCAATCGAGCCGACGACGCCCCGCGACTTACCGCTTCAATACCAACAATGCCCGTGCCCGCGAAAATGTCGTAAAAGATTCGGCCCGGCACGGCGTTGCCCAGAATGCTGAACAGAGCTTCGCGCACCATCTGCGGCGTGGGCCGCATCTCTTCGTGGACAAACACGGTGATCTTCCGACCGCGCAGACTACCAGACACAATTCGCAATTCCGTCTTTTCCATAACCGCCAAGCCCGATGTCGAGGAGAAACATTTTCGAATGGGGTATTGTACGGGTGAAACGCCACGCGGTCGGTGATTCATGACCGTATACACTGACTCCACCAATCCCCGACCGACGAACCCGTGAACCGCCGCCAGTCGATCGCCAGTGCCGGTGCCGCGCTCGTCCTCGGGGGCGCCGTCGCTATCCAGTGCGCCCGAAAATCCCCGCCGAAGAAAACTATGCCACGTGAGACAATCTTGACCACTGGCCTCGGTGGTCACGTTTTGACGAACGCAAATGTCTGGAGTGCCGACGGTCAATGGGTCCTTTTCGACACTCGCTCCGACCCAGCGGGGACCACGTTCGATGGCACCAAGATCCAAACCGTGCACGTCGAAACCAAGGAAGTCCGCACGCTCTACGAGAGCCGCAACGGGGCGAGATGCGGCGTGGTCACCTGCCATCCCACGCAAATGAAAGCCGTCTGCATCCTCGGCCCCGAGCACCCCACTGCTGAGTGGAGCTATGGGCCGACGCACCGACAAGGCATCGTCATCGACCTCGCCGGTGGCATGCGGAACCTCGACGCTCGCGATCTGGTGCCACCTTTCACACCGGGTGCCTTGCGCGGTGGTTCGCACGTCCACACTTGGCATCCACAGGGTGACTGGGTTGCATTCACTTATGAAGACGAACTGTTGAACCGCTTCGCCGAGCCACGCGATTTCCGCGACACGAATCAGCGAAACATCGGTGTGTGCGTTCCGAACAAGCCCGTCCGGGTGCCGAAGTCGCACCCACGAAACCACGATGGAGACTACTTCAGTGTGTTGGTCACCCGCACCACTTCGAAGCCACGAATCGACTCGGACGACATCTCGAAAGCTTTCGAAGAGGCGTGGATCGGCACGACGCGAGCCATCGCCTTCCAAGGGTTGGTTCAAACGCCGGCCGGCCCCGTCGCCGAAGTCTTCGTGGCCGATCTGCCGGACGAGTTGCACCACCCCGGAACCGGGCCACTCGCTGGCACCGAACTCCGCCGCCCGGCACCACCTCGCGGTGTCGTTCAGCGCCGCATCACGACCACGACACACCATAAACACCCTGGGATTCAAGGGCCACGCCATTGGCTGCGGTGTTCGCCAGACGGTTCCAAAATTGGCTTCTTCAAAAAGAATCCGCTCGGCGTGGTGCAGTTTTGGATCGTACCTCCGTCCGGTGGCGATCCTCAACAAGTCACCGACAGCCCGTCTTCCATGGCGTCCGCGTTCACTTGGCACCCCGATGGCCGGCGGGTTGCTTGCGTCGTCGATGGCTCGGTCTGCCTGATCGACACGGTCACCGGCACTGTCCAGCGGCTGACAGCCAAGGGCGACGAATCCGCAGTGCCACGCCCCGAAGCGTGCGTGTTCAGCCCGGACGGAAGTAAGATCGCATTCGTCCGCACGATGGAGGGGAGCAATCAGATTTGCATGGTCGATGTCGACTGAATTCGCTGCAACTCGCCCAACAGTTTCTCCCGCACCGGCCGTCCCCGCCGGTGGATCTCCCGTTGACCGTCGACGTACTCTTCCCGGCCCGCGCGCGTTTCGACCCGGATCGGGTTGAATCCGAACTCGGTCAAATCATAGGGGCTGGCCCGCATGTCCAGTTCCCGGGCGGCCACGGCCAACTCGAACGCATCCGCGAGTAGCTCCGACGAGGTGAACGGCGCGAACTTGAAGGCGAACTTGTACAGATCCATGTTCACGTGGACGCAGCCGGGTTGGTCGTGTTCCGGACTATTCGAGCGCGTCAATTCCCATTTGTTCAACGGCAACGCCGACGCTGTGAAGAACCGTTGAGCGTCGAAGTGTGTGCAACGAACCCCGGCTGCCGACACCTGGTTGTCCGTCTGCTCCGAACTCAACCGCAGCGGCACCCGCGAATGCCGGACGTCGGTAGTTTGGTACACCATCGCCCACTCATGTAAGCCGAAGCAGTTGAATTGCGGCTCGCGGTCGCGGATTGCCGTGTGGTACGCCACGGCCCACTCGAGTTGTTCTCGGCGGTGAGGTGGAAACGTGCGGCCGGCGAGAATCGCCCCGCGTTCATCGAACGCGAACAACTGCGGCCACGGATTGTCGTCGGAGGTGGCCCCTTCGAGGTGGACGTCGATCCCCGGCGACCAGCGCAGCAAGTGGCCGGCACGGTACGAATAATATTCGAAGAGAAAATCGTAAACAGGATGTTTGCGACCTGTGCGAGCCAAGCGTTCGTGGGCGAACGGCCCGACCCGCTCTTCGTGCCGCTGCTTCGCGGCCCGCCATTGCGGCAGCGTCAAGGACTCAACCATCGGTGCGCGGGCCGGCCAGTTTCATGTAGTCCGGCGGTTCCGTCTGGCCCGGCCGCGCTCGAGCCGCGTGGCGGGTCAACCACGCGACATCGGCGGGCACCATCTCGCGGCGTGCCGTGTCCCAGCCAAACGCGCGGCCTTCATTCAAGCTCCGCATCGCCATACTCGTGATCGCCACCGTGGCCGTGCCGAGTTCGGGTGGTGCCATCGTGTTCGCGTCGCGCCGGTGGACACAATCGAGAAAGTTTTCCCACAGCGCTTCGGTGTCATTCTTCGGCGAATTCACCGGCACAAACTCGGTCGGCCGAATCGTCGTTTCAATGCGAGCCGGGAGACCAGCACCACCACGCGGATCGTCGTGTAGAATCTGGAAGCCACCCTTGAGGAATTTGATCGCCCCGTGCCGGCCGCGAATGACATCCTCTTGCGGGTACGCCGAGGTCGTTGCGGCAGTTAGCACCAGTTGTGTCCCCTCATCGAAGTCGGCAATCAACGTGGTCAAGTCGGGTACCGTGCGGCCGTCCTGTTCGAGGAATAAACCACCACCGGCGGTCACCCGAGTTGGATACCGCAGTCCACTGGCGACGAGCATCCGAGCCAGCGGATGCGAAAGCATGTCGGTGGTTGGCCCACCGCTGAACGGTTGGTAGCAGCGCCACTGAGCGAACGTCGCACGGTCGAAAGGCTGTTCCAGGGGTGTCGGGCCAAGCTTTTCGCCGTTCACTTCGAAGCGGTGGCCGAGGAACAAATCCCAGTCGATGGTCTTCGGCGTCATCTGCGACGCCAAGCGGTAATAGCGCCATTGGCCGCGAATGTCGTTGCGGAAAACGCCGGCTTGCAAGTGCGACACGTGCCCGATGCGGCCCGCTCGAATCCGCTCGTGGGCCACATTCCAAACCGGGTCGGCCAGCGTTTGCATGCCGACGGTCAACACGCGGTTGTGCTTCTTCGCTGCGTCGCTCACCGCCAGCGCTTCGCCCGGCGTCCGCGTCATCGGTTTTTCGACGTAGACATCTTTGCCAGCCGCGAAGGCATCGAGTGTCATCCGGGCGTGCCAGTGATCCGGCGTCGTGATGCAGACGGCATCCACATCTTTGAGGTCGAGCAGTTTTCGGTAATCTTTGACCACGCGGTTGCGATCCGCCGGGTTCAGTCCGCACTTCTTTGCCGACGGGTACAAACCCTGCGAAAATTGCCGGCGGGTCGAAGTTCCGCCGAAGGTATGCTCGTACTCTTCTTCGAGACCATCCCAGACATCGCAGACGGCGACCGGGGCAACTCCGCGATTATCGAGGGCCAGTTTCACGAGTAGATTGATGTGCGCTTGGGCACGGCCGCCACAGCCGAGGAAACCGATCTGCACTCGGGCATTGCTACCGACAACGTTGGCGTAGCTACTCGCGGCGAGAGTCGCTGCCGCACCCGCGGTGGCTTGGAAAAACTTCCGGCGATCCACGGGGCGATGTTCAACGGCCATGATGCTTGCTCATATGGTTCAGAGTCGCCGTCCTTCACACGCACGGCATCTCTTCACGGACTTCAAATAGTGAACTTCACAGCGGTCACACTGCCGGACTTTTCCGCGCGTCAATTCATCGACGAGTTCCACCGCTTGCCCACTGTTGCGACCATTTTGCACCAGTGCCGCTTCGACGTCTTCCAAGCTATCACCTTGCTGCAATCGGTCGTAACACTCGCGTACAAAAAGGTCGTCCTCACTCGGCGGGTCAAGATCAAGAACCGCGACGGTGTAAGTGCTCTTGCACTTCAGGCACTCGATATACTCCTCGTGGCGCCCGATGGGGAAGACCGGAATGAAGTACAGCGTGAACCATTGGCGGGCCGACATGTGATGGTACGCCACGTCCAACTTCACACAATGCGGGCAGTAGAACCGCCCGGTGTCACGTGTCGATTTCAGGTGACGCCAACCGAAAATGATCATCGCCGGGCCTCCAGCCTGAATCATCAGCCCGCGTTCGTGCCGACCGTCTTGAAGTCTTCCATAGCACGGGCCACGGCGAGCGGCAACACTTTCCGGAGTCGTCGACCGCGGCGAATGTCGGGCCAGTTTCGCAAAATCAGCTCGGCCTGCCGGCTGCCCGTGCGGCGGTGATACTCGATGATGAGCGGATGAATCCACTCGTAATCGACGTGCTGCGTGTCGACCACCGCGACGCTGGTGGTGTGCAATTTGGCCGGTACTTCGCCTTTCGGGTCGTAGATGAACAGTTCGCCACCGGTCATCCCGGAGCCGATTTCATTTTCGATTGGCCCGAGGATCAGCACCCGACCGCGGGTCATGTACTCGCAGGCGTACTTCCCGGCCGCTTCCGCCACGATAGTCGCCCCGGAGTTACGAATGCCCAAGCGGTGCCCGGCCCGACCACCGAGAAACACGAAGCCACCGGTGGCGCCGTAGGCCATGTTGTTCCCGGCGAGGCTCTGAATTTCCCCGCCGTAGTCCGATGTTGTGTAGTCGAGAGTCACCACGATCGTTCCGCCCGAGATCCCCTTGGCGACGCCATCTTGAGCGAAGCCACGGAGTTCGAGATCGAGGCCGGCGATGCACCAAGCCCCGAAACTCTGGCCCGCTTCGCCATCGAACCGGGCACGGATTTTCTTGCCACCGGGTACCCCTTCGCGTCCGTACAGCGTGGCAATCATCCCCGCCACGGTGGCCCCGACGGAACGGTCGCTGTTCTTGATTTTGAACACCAAGCTGCTGTCCGCAGCCGCGTCGATGGCATCACGGGCGGCTTCGATGAACCGCAAATTCAACCCGGCACGGTCGCCGACGCCGCAGACTCCGGCGTTGTCCAGATGAACTTGTTCGAAACGCTGGTTCAACCCGACCAAGGCCATGTCGGGCCGGATGAATTTCGACACGTCGACACGGGCGATCCGACCGCTGATGGCCGCATCGGT
The DNA here is from genome assembly GCA_025351325.1 of Fimbriiglobus sp. Classification (GTDB taxonomy): domain Bacteria; phylum Planctomycetota; class Planctomycetia; order Gemmatales; family Gemmataceae; genus JALHQU01. The sequence goes on along the minus strand of JANXWE010000188.1, from coordinate 19,768 downwards.
TCGCTTCTCGAGCAGGTCACTCCGGCCGGTGAGTTCCGACAAATGCCGGACGCCGAGTTCGGCGATGATGACCCGCACTTCCTCCGCCACGGCCCGCAGGTAGGCCTTGGTGTGTTCCGGGTGCCCTTTGAAAATCTCCGGCGAGCCGGTGATCCCCGTGGGGCAATTCGGGATGTGGCAGCTCTTGCAAACGATGCACCCGACCGAGACCATCAGCCCCTGGCCGAAGCTGAATTGATCGGCGCCGAACAGGGCGTACTTCACCACGTCGTGGCCGTTCTTGATTCCACCACCGACGCGTAACACCACCGACGACCGGATGCCGTTGACCACGAGCGCTTGGTGTGCTTCCGCCAGCCCCATCTCGCTCGGCAGACCCGCGTGCTCTTTGCTGCTGACCATCGCGGCCCCAGTGCCACCGTCGATGCCGTCGATCTCAATCACGTCGGCCCCGGCTTTGGCCACGCCGACCGCGATCGTCCCGATGTTCTCCACTGAAACGAGCTTCACAGACACCTGCACGCCGGGCTTCACGGCCTTGAGGTCGTGGATGAGCTGCGACAGATCTTCGATGGAATAGATGTCGTGGTGCGGCGGTGGCGAAATCAAGTCGGTTCCCGGCTTCGCAAATCGAATGTCCGCAATCTCCTTGGTCACCTTCTTGCCCATGAGCTGGCCGCCCTCGCCCGGCTTCGCCCCCTGTGCCATTTTGATCTGGATTTCATCGGCGTTGATCAAGTACTCGGCATCGACGCCAAAGCGCCCGGACGCCACTTGGCGGATCCGGCTCCGGAAGCGGCTCTTCCGGAGGTCGCCGTTCAAGCAGTAGATCGACGGGGCGTAGGTTCGCTTGGCAATGACTTCTTCCCAGAACTTGCCGTGCGGGCGTACCGGTAGGTCGTTCCGCCAGCGGAACTCCCCCCCTTCCCCGCTGTTGCTCAGACCGTCGAGTTCGTTCATCGCCGCAGCGATGGTCATGTGGCTGGCCCCGGTGAGGGCACCGTGGCTCATGGCGGCACCGCGGAACAGCTCGCGCACCATGGCGTCCGCTTCTTGCACTTCGTCCTTCGAGATCCCCGGCGCCGTCGGTTTGCGGATGACGAACAGATCCCGTAGCACCGTCGGTGGCCGGGTCTTCACCATGTCGCTGAATTTGTTGAATTTGACCCCGACGCGGATCAGGGCATTCGGGTCGTGTACTTCCGGGGGCGTGCTGTACGCCATTTCGCCACCGCCGGTGGAACCACTGGCGTCAGTCTCGGGGTGGGCCTCTTTCACGGCGTCGCGCAGCGCCATCCGCACCTTGGCGTTGAAGGCCATGTAGTCGCGGTTGCGGCCGAGCACGTTCATCTTCTCGGCGAGTTCGACACGCCATTTTGCATCGTCGACGAGGTCTTGGAGCTGCAAACCCCCGACGCGGCTCGGGAAGTCGCCGAGGTACTCCATCAACTCCGGGCCGAAACCGACCGCCTCGAAGAGCATCGCCCCGCGGTACCCTTCGATGGTCGTGATCCCCATCTTCGAGATGATCTTCTTCAGCGAATCTTCAAGCGCTTCGAACAGGTTTTCCAATGCCTCGCGCGGCGGCAAGACGATGTCTTGCTTCGTTTCCGGGTGCTTCCAGGTGATGCCGTCCCTCACCAACCGGAGCATCAAGTACGGATGCACCGCGTCGGCACCGAACGCCACCAGCACGGCGATGTCGTGCCCTTCTTGAATGTCCCCGGCTTGGACGATCAACGAGCAGCGATCCCGCAACCCTTGCTTGCACAGGTAGGTGTGCACGGCCCCGAGCGCCAGCAGCGATGGCAGCGGATCAATGCCGCGCTTGCAGGCTTCCCGGTCCGAAATGCACAGCACGTGGTGCCCGTTGTGCACGGCCTTTTCCGCATCGCTCTTGAGCTTCTCGAGTGCGGCCCGCAGAGAATCGGCACCACCGGAAAGCGGGAACGTTGCGTCGAGGGTCATGAATGCGAACAGTTCATTCCGCTGCAAGTCGTCGATCATCGTGTCGTTGACGACCGGCGAAGGCAGTTCCATCTGACGCACGGGAAGATTATCGTCACCCGTCGCCGGTAGTGGGTTGGACGCCGTGAGCGGCGAGCGGCCCAAATACGTGACCAGCGACATCGCACCCCCTTCGCGGTACGGGTCGATCGGCGGATTCGTCACCTCGGCGAACGTCTGCTGACAATACTTGAACAACGTCGGGTGGAACTGGCTGAAGATCGTGAGCACCCGGTCGTAGCCCATGCTGGACAACGGTTCTTTTTTCAGTTTGCCCATGTCTTTCACAAACACGGCCCGCTCGAAATCCCATCCGGCCGCTTGGAGCAATTGTTCCAGCGACCAACTCCGTTCGGCCAACTGTGCCCCGACCACGTCTTCGACTTGCGACGTGAGGTTGAAGCCTTCGGTGATGATCGCTTGGCGTTTGTTCAATTCGTGGAAGTCCCCGAACTCGGCGGCGCTCTCGGACACCACTCGCGCCATGATCTGGTGGCTGTCGAGCCGCTGCCCGCTCGACGTATCGAGCGCGATCATCTGCCCCGGTTGGAGTTGCCCGCTGGCCACGATGTTCGTGTTGTCGAGGCCGAAAACACCCGACTCGGAACCGATGTAGAGCCAGCCGCGTTTGTCGGAACACCAGCGGACGGGGCGAAGACCCATGCGATCCACGAGCCCGACCATAGTCGTGCCATCGGTGCCGATGATGCCCGCGGGGCCGTCCCACGCGCACAGGCTGCCGTAGGTGCGTCGGCAGTAGGTGAAGAGTTGGAACGCTTCAGCACCCCAAATCGCTTCTTCGGTGTCCCAAACAGGTGGGATCGACAATCGCAAGGCCCGGAGCATGCTCCAATCTTGGGCGAGCGTCAGGTACTCCAACCACTCGTCGAGGCTGGCACTGTCACTCATCTTCGAGGTGAGCAATTCCCGTCCGGGTAGGGGTGGCGTCAGGCCACGACTGAACGCCGACACGGCGTTGCGGTTCGTGCGGATGGTGTTGATTTCACCGTTGTGACACGTGAACCGAAACGGTTGCGCGAGCTTCCAGTTCGGGAAGGTGTTGGTACTGTAGCGACGGTGGAACGTGGCGATTCCGGTGTGAAATTCCGGGTGGCTGAGGTCGGGGAAGAAGTCGACGAACTGCGGACTGGTCAGCAACCCTTTGTAGCTGAGCAAGCGCACGGACAGCGACGAAACGTAGGCATCAAGCCCGGCCGTGCGAAGTTCGTGCTGAATCATCAACCGCTGGCGGAACAGCCACTTTTCGACGGCGGCACTTTCGCCGGTGAACCGGAACAGGAGTTGTTCAATCGCTTGCGGGCGGGAATTCTTCGCCGTGGGGGGCAGACAATCCACTCGCGTCGGAACCGGGCGGAAGCCGAGCAATTGCAGCGGCCCGCCGGTGAGCAACCGGACGATCAGCTTGCGGGCAGAATCGAGCTTGGCAGGGTCGGTGTCGAAGAAGAAGATGGAGCCGACGCCCAACGGCGTCGTCGCTTTGAGATCCTTGGCACCGGGGAGACCGAACCGCTTGGCTTCTTCGCGCAGGAACAATTGCGGGATCTGACACGTCAGACCGGCACCGTCGCCGGAATTGCCACAGACGCCACCGCGGTGTTCGAGTGACGTGAGTGCCAGCAGTGCCCTCTGGAGAACTTCCGCAGAGGCCGCACCGTCTTTCGATGCGATACCACCGATTCCGCAAGCGTCCTTCCCGACGCTGTCCGTGAAAAGTAGGGCACCCGAGTCCGTTAACACTCTGCCATCGATCATTGAAGTCTCCGCCTCCCGTGCGACCGCCATTTGCAGTAGCAAACCTAGTATTATAACGGCGCGGCGCAAAGATCGGCAACGGGATGCGCACGATTCGACACTCGAGTTCGCGCCGACTCCGGTCGATTCCTACCACGACTGAACAGGGCGGAGTTTAGAAACTCAATTTTTTTTGCGATGGACACTTGCACGCAGCGCGTCATTGAAGTAAAACGAAGCAGAATTCGAACTCGGTTACGATCCGACACTCGGGCGTACTAGGTCTTGTTTTCTTTACCCCTTTCCAAAAGGAACGCACTCATGACTCTCTTCGGCGGAATCATCGATACCATGTCCCAGGACTACATTTTCTGGCCTCTGGTCGGCGTCGCGGTACTGCTAATCGTCGCGTTCGTCGTGATGCGTATGATGAAAAAGCCCGAAGACGATTGATTCGTGTCCGGACTCAAACGCTCCGGTAGTCCCACCGACTTCACCGGGGCGTTTTCATTTCGTCCTCGGCCACTCCCCGACGGTCAGATCCACGGCCGACGCTTGCTTGTTTCGCCAAATCGTCAGTTTCACTTTTTGATTCGGCGGGAGCATGCCCACCAAGTTGATCACGTGGTTTTCATCTCGGATTTCCAAGCCGTCGAGCTTTTGGATCACATCGCCACTCTGCAGACCCGCCTTGGCCGCCGGGCCATTGGTGTGAACCGATTCAATTAGCGCACCCCGTAAACGGGTCAAGCCGAGTTTCAGTGCCGTGTGCGGATCGAGCGCCGAAGACATTTGCATTCCAATGTACCCGCGCGACACCGCTCCTTGATCGAGCAGTTGCTTGCCGATCCGCTTCACCAAATTGATCGGGATACTGAACGCGACCCCGCTGCTATAGCCGTTCGTGGAAGCATTGGCGGTGTTGATTCCGATCACCAAACCGGAGATGTCGACCAGCGGCCCACCGCTGTTACCGGGGTTGATCGCCGCGTCGGTTTGCAAAAATTCTTTGATGCGGATGGTGTTCCCCAAACTGATCTGACCGCGATCCCGCGCCGAAATAATTCCGTGGGTGACGGTTTGGCTGAAACCGAACGGGCTACCGAACGCCAGTACCCACTGGCCCGATTTCGCCGAGTCGCTGTCGCCCAATTCGGCTGTCGGTAAATTTTCTCCCGTGACTCGTAGTAACGCAATGTCGGATTCGGGATCGGTACGCACCAAATCGGGTAACAGAATCCGGCCGTCGTTGAGTGTCACGGTGATATCTTGGACCTTGGATCCAGAGACGACGTGGTTGTTCGTGATGACGAATGTCCCTTTGTAACCGGCGAGCTGCACGAGAACCCCCGATCCGGATTCTTCGGTCGGCTTGTTCTTCGCCGCACCGGGCAACGCCGGTTTGATGGCATCCACCGAAACCACCGTCGGCATGATTTTTTGCACGAGAGTTTCAAAACGGCCCGCAGGCATCGTTTTCGGGGTGTCTTCAATTGCCGATGGGGGTTTGTCCGGGAGATCACCCGGTGGTGCCGCGATCGCGACCTTTGGCGAGGACAGGGACTCTCCGATCCAACCCCCTGCAAAGGCCGTCATCAGCAGGGCGATCACCAACAGCGTCGATTGGAAACGCATGATTTCACCCGGATCGAACGAATGGAATGGGGACACTTCCGGAACATTCAATTTACCGCGCTCGTCAAACGAGCGACAAGACCGACCCCCAACCGGGGTGAAATGGGCAATTTGGAACCACTACCAAACGAAAAATGCCCGCAAGTCTTGCGACCGGCGGGCACGGAATAGCAGTCAATTTTGGCAGGACTATTTCCCGAGTTCCGCCTGAACGGCGGCGTAGTCTCGTTCGGAGTCATCGTAATTGCTGTCGCGCAACTCTCCCCAAGCCATGTCGGCGTGGACATCCATCCACGACGAATCCTTCTCCACTTCCGCTTGGCAAGTCACGCACATCACGCAGTACGGCAAAGCGTTCAACCGAGCGAGCGGGATCTTTTTCGAACACATGTCGCAGATGCCGTAGCGGTCTTGCTTGATGCGTTGCAGAGCCAGTTCGATCTGAGCGACTTCCCGTGATTCAAATTGGGCCAGTTGCGACGTCATTTCGTCGCCGGTGTTACCGAACGCGGCATCGGCGACGTCCCCGGTGGGGTGATTCATCGAATGCCCGAGATCCTGCAGGTCGCGGCTGAGGCGTCTGCGGAGTTCGTTGCGGCGCTGTATTAAAACTTTGCTGATCTTCAGCAGAGCATCTGTGCGAGCCATGGGAGATTCTCCTTTCGTACTCGGCTTGACAACAAGCCGAACTTCTCTAACGGAAGTACCCAACTATAGGCGAATGTTTGCAACAAAAACTTGTACGCCGTCCGTTCCCCTGTTTTTTACAGCCATTCTCAGCTGTAAAAAGCGGTTCAACTTCCCAAGTCCACTTGGGCTACCGGACACGGACGGTTCGATTCGGAAGTGTGAAAGCTATTGTCGTGCCGAAGAATCAGATTTTTGAAAGCGAGTGATTCTTAAGAGACTTTACAAAGTGATTTGGGTATTCAACAACGTCAAAAATTTACTCGGCCAATGCGGGTGGGGCTGGCCAAGCGGGAGCTGTGACGAAGTTGCCCTTTCGTCACTTGGAACGGCGCCATCGTCTCGGACTCTTCGGTGAAGTCACCGATCATCCGGATCGACCACGCAGCCATCGGGGTACCTTACTTCTTCTTTTTCTTCGTCTTGCCGTTCGGTTTGGTACCGCCGAAGTTGTCGGTCGGTGGCAGCTTCGGATCGTTGCGGATCTGCCGTTGGGATTCGGATTGCTGCTGGATCTCCTCGACCTTGGCTTTCATCCGCGCCAAAAATCCACCTGCCACGGGCGCCGGCGGCGTGACGACTTTCGCACCCGAAGTGGTCGGCCCGTTCGGGGTAGTCGGTGTGAGCACCAATGGACTGCCACCGGCTGCACTCTTCCGCTTGATGAGCTTGCGTTCCGTCAGGCCCCACGCGGTGCTGGCGATGAAATACAAGCACATCCCCGCCGCCATTTTGTAGAAGAAGACCGCCATCACCAGCATCATGATCTTCATCATACGCTGCTGCATTTCCTGCTGCTCATCGGTCGGCGGCGGCATGGTCATCTTTTGATGGATGAACATGAGCGTGACCGCGATCAACGGCAGAATGTTCAAGTACGGCCCGAGGTAGACGCTGCCACCGATGGCGGTGAACTCGCTGATCCAAGGCACCCCCTCGCCGAACTTTGCGAGCATGTCAGGCGCGGCGAGGTTCGGCATCCAGAGGAACGATTCGAGCCGGAAGAAGATCGACTCTTGCAGGCAGAAATAGAGGCCCATGAAGACGGGCAACTGCGCGAACATCAGCACGCAGCCGCTCATGCTCGAGAGCGGACTCACCCCGTTTTGCACCATCAACTTGGTGCGTTCTTGGTTGAACTTTTGGTACTCGCCTTTGTACTTCTCTTCGAGTTTGGCGATCTCCGGTTTGAGGGCCGCCATCTTCTCTTGCGTCTTGGCCATCACCTGCTGTTGCTTGCGACTCGGGATGAACAGCAGCATCCGCACCATCACCGTCAGCAGCAAAATATCGACGCCCCAGATCGGCACAATACCGTGCAGAAAGCCGAGGATGCCGTGCATGCGGTTCGTCATCCAGATGACGATGTCCGACCAATACACCGAGTTGGCGACGCGCCCGAAGAAGTTCGGGGAGTGGTAATCCGCCAGCGTCTTCAGTGTGAGTTTGTCGAGGTAACGATCCACCAGAGCGGCATCGACGGCACGATCTCCGCTGAGCTGATTCAGCAAGCGGACTTTCATCGGGCCGTTGTAAATCAGGTAGCTGTGGGTGATCGGTTTGCCGACCTGCGGATCGATCGGATTGGCCACGACGCGCACGGTGAGGTCGCCGAGTGCCGGCTTGTCGGCGATGTCGGATTCCAACGGTTCCCGGCTCGGCCGCACGAAGTTCCAAAGGTTCTTCCGCGCATCGTCCGACATCGCATCGTCGATGGTCAACACGCTGGCGAAGTACTGGGTCCCGACCCCGGCGTAGGTGAACGTGTTCCCTTGCGGCTCAATTTTGCTGCCGCCGTGGCTCGTGGTCACACTGGCCGAATCTTGAATATCGCGCTTCGCAACGCTCGCCGGAGTGACCCAGCCGATCAAGGCGTTGCGGTAGGTGGAGGTGTACCATTCCCCCTCGACCGGTAGTCCACGTGCCCCGCAGATCTGGTACCTTAAGCGGACGCGTTCTTTATCCGTTGGCCGACCTGGCAGTGCTTCGAAATCGAGCTTCATTCCGATGTGATAATCTTTCGGGTTGAGCGTGAACGTCTTGCGAATCTTGATGAAGTAGGGGGCCGCGAGTGAGGTCTCGAAGACCACCTTGGCTTCGGAACCCTCAACGGTCGGGATCTGTTCGACAATAGTCCAGAGACGGTCGGCCAACTCGGTCGATGGGTAAGTATCCGACTCTTCGCCTTTGCGGAGGGGGTCACCGACACTCGGGTAATGCAACAGGGTGTAGGAAGCTTCGGCAAGCGGTGCCAAACCCGGTTTGAGTTCACCGGCCTTCAAATCCGGATAATTGGTTTCGTCGAAAATCGATGACCGTTTTCCATCCGCCGTTGTGATCGCCGGGGTACCCGGGATCAAATGCAACCGGCGAATATTTCCTGTACCATCTTTGGCGTCGCGGCCACCGCGGGTCGATTCGTCGAACTTCGGCAAGATCGCCTGCTGGACGGCAGCGCCCTTGCTCGTGAGCAAAAACTGTTGGTAGCAATCGGAATTCCCCAAAGCGACTAGGAACGTCGGGTCGCTCATTTTACCAACTGGTGGAACCGCGACAGCCGGCGCCACGGGCTTCGGGGCTTCCACCGGGGGAATCACGATGGCCGGCGCACGAACCGTCGCGGCGATCCCCGTGAGGGCTTGGACGCTCTCCGGCTGGAGTTTTTCCGGTGCCGCTGGAACTTCCGCTTTGGGGAAGTAGGTCTTTTCGATGTACCACCAGCCGGCTCCCAAGGTGCCGGCCATGATCACAAACGTGGCGATTCGTAACAACAAACTGCGATTCATCGGGGCGAGTCTCCACCGCGACGCGGTCGCGGCGCTGGTATGAATAAGTTATCGAAGTCTCTGTCAATGCAACAGCCCCGTGAACAGTCGTTCCGGGGCTGGTCGAAGCCTGAACGATCCCGGCCTATCGTCCTTCGCGGAGGCGGTCGCCGAGAAAGTTTTCGAGATCGGTGATCTCGTATATCTTTTTGATGGTCTTTTCCACGTCGTACTCGACCCGCTTGAAGTGGATCGTGTCGTCGTTCAGCACCACGTAGCAAGCGCGCCAGTTGCCGTCGCGTGGTTGACCGACGGAGCCGACATTGCATAGGGTCTTTTTGCCGTCGAGTTTGTGGGCGAACTGCACATCTTCGGGGCTGAGAAACTGGAGGGTCTCGGTGAAAATTCCGGGAACATGCGTGTGCCCTTGAAAGCAATACCGCTCCACAAGCGTGAAGATCCGTTCCATCTTGCGTTGGTTGTAAATATCTTCCGGGAAGACGTATTCGTTGAGCGGATTGCGGGCGGAACCGTGGACGAACAAGTAGCCATCTTCTTTGTGCGACCGCGGTCGCTCCGCCAGAAAATCCCAACGTTTTTCGCGGAGTGCTCGGGCTTCGGTACCCGACTCCAACTGCTGGCGCGTCCAAAAGATGGCCCGCTCGGCCGAGGCGTTGAAGCCATCTGGGTCGAACATGGCCCCTTGATCGTGATTGCCCATCAGAACGAGCTTGGCATCCATGATCAAATCGACGCACTCGCGCGGATTGGGGCCGTACCCCACCACATCTCCGAGACAGTAAATCTCGGAGATCCCTTGGGATTTGATGTCCGCCAGCACGGCCTGCAGGGCTTCCAAGTTGCTGTGGATGTCGCTGATGATCGCCTTCACGCCACTCGCCCCTGAATAGATGAATGTTGTGAAGTATAGAGCGCAGTTCGAGTTCGGTATAGTCGCCGTCTTGCCGGAACAGTCGGAAATCGGATTGAACCGATCTCCGAAACGAATCTCTTAGCCAAATCCCCCCATCCCCTCAAACGTCAGTTGTTCCGAAACACATCGTGGCAGCTCTTGCAATTCAAATTGATCGCCCCCAGTTTCTTAGCCAGTACCGCTTTGTCGGTCGTGGCTCCCTTCGCCACTTCCCCCGCGGCCTCGGTGCCGAGTTGGATCATTTCGACGCTCAAGTCGTCCCACGTTTTCTTTTTCGCTCCCACGGCGTCGGCGGGAAGCATCACCGCAGTGTATTGGCCGATGGTCACCACGCGGGCCGCCAAATCGGCGGCGAGTTTCAAATCGGTCACTTTCGTAGCCTGGGCTTTCAAATCGGCTTCAATGTGCCGGCCACCGCTGCGACCCAATGCGAATTGCGACATCAACTCGTTGAGATCGAACCCGTGCTGTTCTTCTAATTTCAAAATGGCCTTCGAATCGCCCTCTTTTGCCGTGGGAAGGCCTTCCAACGCGGCCTTCGCAGCCGGGAAGTCTTTCTTCTTCAGCGCCGCTGCGATGAGCAGCGCCTGGTCGCGCTGACCGGCGGCTGTCGCACCATCCGGGCCTGTTATCGAATTTTGGGAATAAAGAGCCAGCATCATCGCGGTGGCTTTGAGCGTGTTCAGTTCGCTGTCCTTCGGCTTCTTGGACAGTCCTTTTTTCAAAAAGGCAATATCCGATTCCGTCACCGCGGTCGTGGAAACGGCAGGCTCATCTTTCGCATTCGCCGTGGGAACGACCAATAAGACGACCACTCCGAGCAGCAACGATGACACGGCCAATGTTGAAGACCAATTTTTGATCACAGCGGACTCCTAAACGGCCTGGGAGAATGTGGAATCACAGATTATCGTCTCAGGCAATTGTAGGCAGTGTCGCACCGGTAGGAATGAGCTACTGCGGAAACATGCTGATGGGCGGTTTCCCCTGCAATAACCTGTCGAATTCGATCCGGACTTCCTTCGTGTCAGCCGCCTTCACAATGGCGATATTGGCTTTGGCGAGCAGATCCTTTTCGGTGTGAGGTTGAACCTTCTTCAAAACTTCCAAAAGGGTTTTGCCGACGAGTTTCGCCGCCTCCCCGCTCAAGCCCAGTGTCTGTTCGCAGACCAAATTTTTGTAGCTCAATTGGGCATCGACCACCCGGACACGGAAACTGATGGCGGGCAACAGTGATCCCGGCTTGAACTCGACTTTGTCTGTCAATTCGACGACACAGTTCAATTCGGCCCGACACCGCGCTTGCGATTCTCCCGCATACAGCCGCTTGCCACCGAGCCACATTTGCTGCTCGTAGATAATTTTGGAATCGAGGCCGATCTGGGCGTCGAAGAGCGTCTTGCCAACTTCGGGGCTGCGCACGTTGGTCACGGTCAAAGTCAACGACTTTTCCGGTTCCGTCGCGTGGATGTGGACTTTCTGCCAGTGACCGTCGTTTTTCACATCGCGCATCACGACCGGCTTCAAACGAACCCGACCGACTTTTTCCCATTTCATGCCAATGGCCACTTCGCGCTGCGTATTCCAACCCATATCCGCTTCCACGAGCGTATCGGGCAAATTCGCCAACATCAGTTTCCGCAAGGTGCTGGCTAGCTCGTTCGTGTCGTGAGCAGACAGCGGCGCAGCCGTCAGTGTTCCGCAGTACCAACAGCCAGCGAGTATCAGAATCGTTCGACCCAACATGGTGAAACTCCGAGTAACCGCACACCATCGCCTACAGAGTAATCGAAATCGCAGCCCAAAGATTGCGCAAAAACTGATTTTGGGTGACGAAGCGAGTTTCAACTGGTCGCCACGGCATATTGGGAAACTGCAATTCTTGTAACGATGATCCGGCTTGGGTAAACTCAATTGGTTACTCGGGTGAAGGCACCCATCGACCGGGAGACTTATTCATTTCTTTCGGCGTTCCGCTTCATTATCCGCTTTGTAAATTGCACAATTCGATTAAGTCCGAGACTCGAGACTCATTCGACAGTTGAATACCTGCGGAGATTCCACCATGTCACGCTCGTTGCGGTTCCTTTTCTTGCTATTTGTTTTCACAGCAGTCGGCTGCAACCAGTGCGGCGAACGGCGCCACCTGTTCCCGTGCCTGCACGACCGTTTGAGCCGGGATGATGGCCCGGATGGCACGAAGGATCGGGATACCCGGCGGAATGGTGTCGGCAAAGAATGCTGCCTAGAAGGAACCGCCGTATCGAGAAACGGGGCTAGTTTCGGCGGCGAAACGCTGAGTTACCCGGGCACCGGCGGCATGATTTACTCCGGCCCGAGTTACCCGACAGGGCAACCTTATCCGTCGGGCAACCCCCGGATGGACGAACTGCCCCAACCGGGCAATACGATTCCAAGTCCCGGGGTGCCTTTCGCCCCCATCCGGCCGATCGAATCGAAACTGCAACCTAAGATGGGTGGCATGATGACCGGCGACTTGCGGAAATAAGCCATGCTCAAGGATTGGTAAATGGTCGTGTCGCGGAAATTGGTACCGCGGGAACTCCCGGATACATCATCGCCGGTGCTGGATTCCCAGCGTAGTGGTAGTTGAATCCCCCAGGTGCGGCACACGTTCCGCCCATATTACACATCGAATGATCCTGGCACGCCATTGGGGTGCGAGCAGTTCCACAGCGGTGGAATCCGAATCCTTCTGGGGTGAAGAACGACATCAACCGCCGGAAGAAATGCTTCCGTTCCACGCTGGCACAGGGCAAATCCGAGGCCCGCGACGGCGGCGGAGCATACACGTATTGCGTCGCCGGGCGGGTCGTGACGCAGCTGGAATTCGGTGCATTGCAGGTCGTCCCGCAACTCTTCGGTTCCCAACGCCAGATCCTCGGTCGTGTCGCATCGCAATCGCGTGGGCCGTTGGCCCCGATCGGGGCGGGCGTGACCGGGAAGTAGGCCCGCAATGGGGCGTGGTAGGGGTACGGCACCAGTGCCGCATGGTTGGGTTCGCACACTCGGAATGTCAACCAATTGCGGAGCCGCTCGCAAGCCGTGCCCCGCGTCGCCCAACACCCGGACGCACTCGCCGGGCAGAGGGCTTGCGGTGCCTGACACGAACTCGTCGAGAGCGGGATGATGCAGCCGCCGCTGTAGCTGGTCGGCTGCGACACCATGGTCGGGGCCGGTGCCGCGGGCAACGCCGAATGAATCACGCTCGGCAGCGGCCGGGATAAATCCTGCCCTTGGGCGATTGCGGCACCAATCCACGCAACAATCAACAGTAGAAACGGTTTCATCGGGCAACTCCGTGTGAGCCATCGAACCAGCATCACCGGTATCGGCGTTGGTATCGTTGCCAACGCCGCAGAGTTGTCAAACTGCGAATGTTACCAGCACAGTTCAGCCAATTAATCGGCAGAAACCCACCAGACTACCCAATTTGATCCAGATGCGTGACTGGTAGTCGATGGGTTTCCGTGCGAGGTTGGTGCGGAATGATCGCGATCATCGGGGTCGCTTGGGTTTGGGTCGCGACGTAGATTTTCGACTGCGGTGCCGCTGCCGTTGCCGCAGGAATCGCCAATTCCGGGCGGTTGCAATCCCGGCTGAGGTGGAGTGCAATCACAGCCTGCAACTCACCCGGTTCCCCAGCTTCGACCCACTCCTTCACTGCGTCCGATGCTTGGTCGTTCGACAGATGTCCGTAATCCGAAAGTACCCGTTGCACCAAGTGGCGCGGTCTTTTGCTGGCCCGTTCCAATTGGACATCGTGGTTAAATTCGAGTGCCAAAACATCCACCCCCTGGAACGCACTCCGGAGTGTGTCCGACACGCAACCCAGATCGGAGGCGTGGCCGTAACTCCATGTCTGGCCATCGGGTAACGTCTGACCGATGCGGAACGCGAACGTCGGCTCGGAGTCGTGGGGCACTTCAATCGGTTGCACACGAAGAATACCACCGAGCGTGAATGAGGCCGACGTGTAGTTGTGAACCAATCCGGCTTTCTTCAGCTGAGCGTATTCGTCGCAATCACTCAGAGCCGTATGGTGCTTGGAGTGGGCGATCAGCGGAATCTTCAGCCGGCGGATCTGCTCCAACACGAAGCGATTCCAGTGGTCGCCATGGGTGTGCGTGAGCAGCACCGCGTTGACGTTCGACCAACTCAGGCCGATGGATTGAAACCGGATGAGCAGATCGCGCGGGCTGAATCCGCAGTCGATGAGTAGCCCCCGCCCGGCCACTTGCAACAGCGTCGCGTTCCCGGAACTCCCACTGCCCAAAACCGCGACCCGTGCTGTCATGCCGAAGTAACTCTGTTGATGCAATTAGACTGTTGTATCCGACTACGCGGCCCGTTTCATCGGGATAGAGGGTGGGCGGTACTCCGAACAGCGAGTACGCAACCAACTTTCGACCTCGGCCGATCTCAGGACATCCAGTACCTTCGCTTCCGCTGCAATCCGCGAGTATCGGCGGTTCACTTCCCAAGTCTTTGGTAGCACCGCTTCCCCAATGAGCAGGATCCGTTCGCCGTGTTGCTGTGGCACGACATTCAGCGTCTCATGGCCCCAGTACCAGTTAGAAGTTCCGGCGAATCCTACCGGCAAAGTACCGTCGGGCCGCAGCGCTTCGGGTCGGTAAAACTGGAATCGGCTCGTCGCAACGACACCTTCGGTCGGTATGCTTAACTGGCAAGCGTCAAGTACATCGAAGTGGGGTCGCCGGCCGGCCAAATACCCGCGTGCGGGGTCGCCACTGAGCTGTTCTGCTAACAGTACGTGAAGCTGGGCGATGTCGGCGACTCCTTCAAGGGCGACACGGAACCCAGCCCTTGCGGTCGGATGAATCACAAGCCAGATTTCTTCTTCGGGCATCCCCAAGATCCCGGCGAGTTCATGCGCTTGGGGCACGGCCAGAGCCGCTTCTTGGAAACCTAGGATGGCCCGGGCCATCCGGCGAACGTCCAGCGATTCTGCCAGCAGCGATAAGGCATCGTCGAGCAGATCGGGCAGGCGATCCCAGGCATCCATCAGCTTGGGAAACGACGTTCCCAGCAAGCTCACAAATGGTTCCGGGAATGTGGCCTGAGGAACCTGTTTCGCCTGCCAGTCTTCCTGTGCCGTGCGATCCGCGAAGAAGAGCTTGGGCACGCCCCAGCTCCGTTCGTGCCGGGTGGCCCGATTCTCCATCTTTCGGCATTCGTGGAGCAACGTGGCGACTAATTGCAGCGCTTCAGTCAGTCGCAGGAACAGTGGCCGGGCGAGAAACGCCAAATCCGGCCGCGATTGCGGCGGTGGGGTCTCGTCGGTTCGAAATCGCGTGGATCGGGATGGAAATAGTTCGATCGACATGTTGCGCCCTCCTTGGCTGTCCCCTTATTGGCGCAAGTTTGGCGATCCCGTGCAACCCGAAGTATGAGGTTCGCAACGATTCCGAATTGGCCCACTCCCGATATTCTGTTACCTGTTCTTGTTTCCGCGGAGAGTACCCCCCTCCCCTCTGCGGAACCAACGGAAGCTACGGAAACAAGAATACTAGACAGAACGACGATTATACTACAATTGTTAAATGGTGACTATGAATAGAGTTCTGGAAGTTTTGAAGAACGTCCGCTGATTCTTGGATCAAAGTTCGACATTTTTTGTTGACTGCCGCATCGTAGCTGGGAGGATTTGAAGTCGGGGAAGTAGTGAGGTTCTCTGACGACAAGTTGAATCTGAGATAGTCGAACTCTACGGTCAAATTCGGCAGAGTGAGTTGGGTCGAATGACAAGTTCGGCAACATAAGGCGTCACACAAGGGGGTGCGTTGTGCCTCGGCAATTATTGGCTTTGATCGTCGGCATGCTGACTCTGGTTCCCTACGGAGTGAAAGCGGACGGGCCGACACCGAAGAAAGCGGCCCAACCAACATCCAACCGAGTGTACGTCAAGATCATCTTCCCCACTGACTCGGTGGCCCTCGAAAAGGATCGGCCGGTCGTCGAATCTTGGATCGCGGAGCAAATCGAAAAAACGCGGCGAGTCCAAAATCACCGCCGCAACCGCATGGGTACTTCTTGTCGAAAAGGGGAATAAACATGAAGATCCCACGCCAGTTTGGGAAGGGGGTTGTGGTGTATCCGGGCAAATTGGTGAACGTCAGGATGGCCGTATCAAGGTTCTCCTTCAAGGATGGGGCCCGCTGGTGGCTGGGTGACGGTTTCACTGGCGGACGAGCCGGGTAGTCGCGAGATTTCGGCAGACGAACAAAGTAAGACGGTGCCAGGGCAACCCTACGTGGCCGTGCTTATTGGCCCACCGCCTGAAACACCCGCTGCGGTTGACCCCAAGAAATAGTTTCCACTTCCCGGAGGCAGGCCGAACCCGGCGCCGCACCGGATCTGGCCGCAGGAATTGGTTCTGGATGGGATGAGGCCGCTGATTGCGACCGGGCCGGTGAGCTTAGTCGTTCGGCGGAAGGGCGTATGGGATGGCAAGGTCGGTGAACTTAGACTTCTTCGCCGCCGAGGCCGACCAGCGGGCTCGGCGCTGTGCGATGGGGCCAACTTCTACTTTCGCAAGACGAAGGGGCCGATCCCCGCGAACAACTGCATGATGTATGTGGACGAGGTGGATGAGTTCTGCGCAACCCTAAAGGCCAAAGGGGTGCGGATTCTGGAAGAGCCCGAGGACAAGCCGTGGGGCTACCGGCAATTCACGCTCGAAGACCTCAACGGCCATACCCTCTGCGTCTTCCGGTTCAGCGACGGCGTGGAATGACTCATCGGGGAAGATGCGAGGGGCAGTTCGGCGCGGTTCACCAGTCGCCCCCCCAAGAACTTCCCCATGCGGTAAGCAGTACCACACCTCTGACCGCTGCTCTCCATCTATTTCGGCGCGCACCGGTTGCGATGGCCGTCCTCGAATTTGCAAGCAGTGATTCATTCCCAATTGTCAACGCAGACGTCGGGCCTCGAAGGCCCTTCCCGATGCTAACAACGGGTGGTCGCAGCAGTTCGGCCCTCAGGATGGCCGGGTCATCTTCACCGTGCGGAACGACGCTTCGCGGATGTCCGAGTCGAAAGCGCAGATAACACTGTTGAACTTGCCGCGATCGATGGCCAGAATGGTGGTCGTCATCGCATGCTCCAGTGTGGGAATCGGGCCACCTCCGAAGATACCCGAAACCCGGCATGCATGGATTCTTTCGGCGGAGGACGCAACGGAATGGTGATGCCTTGGTGGGGACTGTTGATTGAGGTGTTTGTCGTTTGGTTGCTCTGGGGCATCGCGGCAATAGCGGGTCACGCGGCATCGGCTACCCGCCGCGGCATCTCGGAGGGGCAGCGAGGAGGCGTGAGCCTCTTACCGGTCATCCCGATGTTTCCGCTCGTCTGTTGGGGAGCTGCGTTACTTGTCGATGTCGTTGTCCGACCTTGGGGTACGGCGGTCGTCGGCTCGTTCCACGCAGCGCTCGGTCTCCTGTTCGTCGTATCCATCATCCGTGACTGTTGGCGTCTCCGAACGCTCGACAAGCAGGCTTAACCAGACGTCGCAGCCGACGGCGGGTGCAAGGCTCAGTAGCCCCGCCGGCCCCTGAGCTTGGTCGTTCGCAGGCAAATCCACGAGAGATCTTCATGGCCGGATCTTGGCAAAACGACTTTCACTCCGCCGTCGCAACCAAGAACGCAACCGCTATGCGGCGTGCTATTGCTAGCGGGATGCCCATCAACAAACATGTCCTCGGCTTCAGCAACGAGTTCGCGCCGCCGCACTACGCCATCCATGAAGGCGGCGGCGCTGCCGTCGTCGAAGTCTTGATTGCGGCCGGTGCCGATGTCAACGCGCCGGCGGTCAAGAACGGGGAAGAAAAAGAAACTCCCCTCGGCCTTGCCGCCCAGGCAGGCGATGTCGGCATCGCAAAACTGTTGCTCGCTGCTGGGGCCGATGTGAACTACAAGGACAAAGACGGCGTCACTCCTTTGAGTAAATCCACACGGGAGAAAAAGCCCGGCCACGAGGCGGTGATGAAGGAACTCTTGGCGGCCGGTGCGAAGTCGAATGATCAAGCCTTGGTCGGGGCTGCCAGAACGGGTTCGCCCGCGATGATCGAGATGCTGGCAGCGTCGGGGGCGGACGTGAACGAGATCTCCCGCTGGGGAACGGCGTTGATTCTTGCGGCTCAGAGCAAGCGTGTTGACACGACCGAAGCCCTGCTGCGAGTCGGTGCCGATCCGCATCTTCGCCTGCCGGCGGATCACCGCAACTATCCGGGCCAAACCGCTCTGGACGTCGCGAAGAAAGAGAAAGCGTCCAAAGTCGTTTCCGTTCTGGAAGCCGCACTCGCTGGCAAGCGGCCGACCGCCGCTCCGGTGAAGCTGGCCGACGATGTGCCGACGTTGTGGAAGCGAGTTGGAAAGGCGTTGAAAGCCAAACGTGACGTCAAGCCATCACTGCAAAAACCGGCAACCGCAGCGCAGATCGCCAAGTGCGAAGAGGCGCTGGGCATCGCGTTCCCGCCAGCGCTCCAGGATTCATTTCGGATTCACAACGGCCAAAAGGCCGGCGCAGACAGCTTATTCCCGGATGATTTCGCCGACCTCGATGCGGCGTTCTCCCTGTTGTCCTTAGAGGATGTGGTCAAGGAATGGCGGATATGGAAGAAACTAGTTGATGCAGGTGAGTTTACGAAGAAAAAGGGCCAGCCGGACGCAGGGATTCGTCCCGATTGGTGGAACCCGAAATGGCTTCCATTCGCCAGCGACGGTGGCGGGGATTCGCTTTGCATCGATTTGGCGCCCGCCAAGGGAGGCGCCGCCGGTCAGGTCATCCTCCACCGTCATGACGGCGCGTCCCGCTCGAAAATCGCCGGCGACTTCCAGGGATTTTTGCAACTGTTCGCGGAGCATCTGGAAGAGGCGGCCGCCGAGAACGAATAGTAAACGGCACTTCAGCGGATGAATATTTTGTCACGGACTGCGAGGCATCCAGAGCATGGAACTGTTTGATCGGATCCCGGATGAGTCAGCCTGGTCCGGGTACGATAGCGATTTCGACGTTCGGGATCTGTACGAACGGTTCTTCGGCAAGTCGCACGCGCAAGTGCAGGAGTACTTCGGCGACGGCTGTTCGATCTCGCGTATGGATGCGCTCCTGTTTGCGCCGAGGCCAGTCTTTCAGTACTACGTCCAATCGTTCGCCATGTATGTCCTGTCGCCTATCGCAGCAGGTGATACCACCACGGCGAGTGCGTTTCTATCCCTACTCGAGCAAAGGGACGGTCAAGACCCGGGTAGCGTCAAACCTGTCTATCCACTCCTGGCGCGGTGCGTTGAATTCGTTGCGGAAAACTTCGCAGGGGATACTTGGAATTATGGTAGTTTTAAGGAACGGTGTGTAGCGATCGCGTCCGAGTATGGTGCGCAATCAAACGATGCTGACGGTGGGGGCAGTTAGGCTTCGCGGAAGTCGACGAGTGCTCAGTCAGCTACGGCTGAGCTAGTGTGGTCGGCGATTTTTTGACTGGTGAGCAATGACCGAAATAAAGCTCGAATTCTACTTCCGCGGAGGCCCTGTGGGGATCTTCCAGATGCTCGAATTCCCGCGCGAGTCTGGAATCTATTCTTATATACCATACCGTTCGGGTTCGCACTATTTGATGCACCAGACACTCCAAGAGTTCGGCTGCGCGGAATGTAGTTACGTGACCAAAGACGGCTTGGTGCGATTCCAAGTGAGCGGGTGTCCGGAGTATGGGCAGCTGAAACTCTGTGATTTCCAACTGGGATGAGCCGCCGCCGGACAAGGTGCTGGAGTCAGTGCTGAATGGAGACGCCAAGATAAGCACGTCCCACCCTTGAATTTGCTCGATGAATAAACATTCCCTTCGGCCGCTGGTTCGACAGGGTCCACCAACGATTCATGGACTTCGGTATGATTCTCAAACGGGATTCTTTGATCCAGACGTGGCGACCAGTTAAAAACTGGTCG
>JANXWE010000159.1 GCA_025351325.1 Fimbriiglobus sp. | reverse complement strand
TAGTACCGTTGCACTTGGTAGAGCATGCCGCGCCGACGGATGAACGTGGAACCCCCTTCGACACGCAGCGGCGTCACCCGGGCTTGGAGTCCGAAACGGGTGCTGTTCCGCGATGTCGTGAAGGTCACCAACAATAAAGCCGGGTCGATGTGGGCGAGTGTCGGGCAGCGGTTGGCGATGTCCCGGCAGAGTGACCGCATCCGCGTCGAAAAATCAAAAGGAGGTTGTGGGGCGTTCTTAGTCGGTTTCCAGCCCCGAACGGGCACCCACTTCACCGGTAGCTTGGCTTCGCCACGGCCCCAACGGCGTTCGTCCACGAAGCGTGGCTTCGGAATCTCCGTCAGGTCGGACATCAAACGATCCATGATCGAAAGAGAAAATCGATGTATATGAATACATTTTATAGCTGGATGGTTTCCTTCTTGTACCCCGAAGGGGTTCCAACCCACAGCCCAGGGTCGCCGCCTCCGCGCACCTTGGGGAACCACCGACACACGCCAATCGGGCACTTCCGCAAATTCGATTCAAGCTGCCCCGTCGGCACAACCGATAAAGCCGGTGACACAAGTCATCATTCAGGCCCGGACGGGGGTCAGCCACCCGCCGAGAGAGGGAATCATGGGGATTTCGAAGCGACTCCTGTTGCGGGGCCTTGCGGGCACCACGATGAGTTTGAGCGTATTGAGCGGGTGCCAAACCTACACCGGTGGGATGACGCTGCCGTCGCCGCATTATCTCAAACACTACCCGCAGTACCTCCCAGAAGAGCCGGCATTCCCGCTCCAGAGGGAACGTGACTCCATGCTGGATCCGACGGGGGAGATCCGTCGCGGCGCTCCGCAAGGGGCTTTGCCAGCAGCGGTACCAGCGCCAGGCGCACTGCCACCACCGACCCCGTTAATGGGTAAGTAAGTCCGGGTTGACAGGCCACCGCACGGACACTATTCCGCCGACCGCGAAGAACCGACCGACGCCGCAGGATGGATCCTCGGACGTCGGGGACACAGCATGGATGCTGCGTCCGGTTCGTCCTTCACGGATGGAGAATGACCGATGGCTCTGAAATCGAGCGCTCGGCGGAATTGGTGTCGCGGTGCTATCCTCGGTGCAGCCATTTTGGCGGCCGTGGGATGCACTGGCAAAGACAAATCCGAAAATGGCCTGCGGAGTATGGATCCGCGTGCCAAAGCGGCTCTGACTGCGACCGACGGTCCACCGTTGTCGATCGGTGCAAAGCCGAAGTTTGCGACCGGCGATCCGTCGATGACGGGTACCAAAGACCAGACGGTACGAAACTCGTTCGACCGCAAAACGCCATTCAACCCACCGGCCACTTTGCTGACGAGTGTGACCCCGGCACCCGGCACACCCACGAATCCGACCTCCGGTGGCAGCTTGGCTCTTCAGCCACGGGATACGGCGCCCCCTGTCCAGCCGCGAGTCGTGGAACAAGGTGTATTACCACTTCCTGACCTGAAGCAAGTCGGTGGCACCAGTCAATTGGATAAGTTGTCACCACCGCCGGAACCGGTAGCCCCTCAACCGATCAATCCGGTTGCCGCCATGCCTGCTATCAATCCGCCATTACCTCCGGCCGGTCTGCCCGTAGCACCCGATTCCGGTTTGCAACCGCTCCAGTCGATCACCGAAAAGCCGGTGGACTTTCCGAAGATCCCCACCTCGATCAGGTAGTCGAATTCCGGTAGATGCGACGGATGATGCGGGCGGCGACGTACCCCGCTTTGAACCCCGCATCGATGTTGACCACTGCCACACCACTCGAACAACTGTTCAACATCGTCAGCAAGGGGGCCAAACCACCGAAGGCCGCCCCGTAGCCGATACTGGTGGGCACGGCGATCACCGGACACTCCACCAATCCGCCCACCACGCTCGGCAAGGCCCCGTCCATTCCCGCCACGGCGATGATCACATCGGCCGCATTCAGGCGATCCCGTTGCCGCAGCAACCGGTGAATCCCGGCAACACCAACATCGACGATCATCTCCGCATTCGCCCCCATGACCCGCGCCGTGATCAACGCTTCTTGTGCTACAGGCAAGTCACTGGTCCCCGCCGTGACCACTTCGACAACCCCCAGCGATGGCGTCGGAATCGAGGATGCTTTCCAGAAAAAAGTCCGCGCTAAACGATCTTGAATTCCGTGCGGAAGTACTGTCGACAAGTGTGCGGCTTGTTCGGCACTCACCCGGGTGGCAAACGCATCTTGCCCGTTTTCGGCCAATCGGCGCAGCACCCCTTCGACCCACTCCGGGGTTTTCCCCTCGGCGTACACCACCTCGGGGAACCCGCAGCGACTCTGGCGGTCGAGATCCACGGTGGCGAATGGGAGTTCGGGTGTCGGTGGCGTGGTCATGCTTTGGTTGAACCTCGGACGGATTCTCTCGATCATACGGCTTCGGAATGGCTGGTTATGCTGATAATTTGGTGGTACGAAAACACATCCTCACAACGCTCGCGCTCGACTTCACCCAACTCGACCCTCACTTCATCACGTGAGTTCCAAACTTCATAGATTTTAGCTTCTCGACCGCAATGTCGCCGACATAAAATACGCACAGTATCGCCTTTGGAATACGGGAGCACCGTTACTCAATCCCTGCGAATAGTAGACTGTACCGAGAATCGGCACCCCCACGAGGGCCGCGCTATACCATCCGAGCGTCCAAGCGAGTACGAGGATTCCTGCAAATAGCACTGCGTGGTACCAGCAATCAAACAGCCACGGAAGTGGGTCAGTTTGCCAGCAAACCGCGATGGGTACGCTCAGAGGAACGAGCCTCATCCAGAGCCAGACGGGCCAGTCGTTCGCGATGAGACAACGCATTCATTACCCTGAAGACGGAACAAGCAAAAGGGAAACTTCACAATCATTGACCAATCATGACTCGCCGACGAAATGTTTCAAATATTATACTCTCTCGCTTTCCAGCCAGGCATCGTGCTTTTTTCGCGGGAGGCCATTTTCACCTTCATCGCAACTCCTACGGGCGTTTGGTCATTCCAGAAAGTTGGTCGCTTTTTGGGCAGGAAGTTACTTTCCAACGGAGGGTGGGGGAGTGGTGGGCAGACAAAGTCATACCGAATAATTTTTACGCATCGCCTAAGGTTTGCCGCAGTGATTGGATCGTCTCTGCGAGATGATTCAACGTGGGGTTCAAATCGAGTGCCAACGCCAAAGCACGCAGAGCGGCATGGGGCCGGTTCATCCGCAAATGGCACTGCCCGAGTCCCGACGCCGCACCGAAATGATTGGGATTCAACCGCAATGCTTGTTCGCAATCGGCAACGGCCTTCCCATACTGGCCCCGGCGAAACCAAAGAATAGCCCGCTGGTTGTACACCTCGGCGAAATCGGGATGCAGCCCAATCACGTCGTCCAGTGCCGCGAGTTGCTGTGCAGAATCGTTGAGCGAAAGAGCCAACCGTAATTCCCGCCCTTGTTCGACGCTGTCTCCGCGGAACCATATTTCCCACAGCGAGTCGATCGCAAAACGACGGACACGATCATCGGAATCGGTGCGCAGTGCCAACGCCACGGCGGGATTCGCCGACATCGTACCGACAAATCCGAGTGCGAATGCGGCTGCGCGACGAGCTGGCGGGTCTTCGGAAGACGCTAAGATTCGGCACAACGTCCCTTCTGTGTAGCGATTCTCTGCCAACTCGCGGAACTCGCGGATGGCTTGTTCGGCACCCGCCTCCCAAAGATCGAGATCCTCGGCTGCATCGGGTTTTGGGAGATTGTCGAAAGCTTCCAGTAACAGAGACACAGCCGGATTACCTCGTCAGGACGAAAGTCATTCGCGTAGTGTAGGCCACAGGGCGACCCGTTGCGAGAAGAAGATGCAGTGGTTCCGCGATTGTGCAGAAAATTGTAGAGTTATTGTGCAAGTCGAGTGCCGAACTCGCACTCGATTTTGGGAGGACTCGATTCCGTATTGGGAAGTCTCCCCACTTTGGCTATCTTAACGAGGCTGCTTGTCGAACCCGAGATGTCATGAATCCGATTCTGTTCCCCTGTTCACACTGCTCGGAAACGATCACGGTTCCACCGGATGTCCAGTGGCGCGCTCTGCCTTGTCCACATTGCAAACAAGTGACACTCGTACCGACTGCAGTCGTGGAACAAGGCTCCCCCACATTGGCACTCCGAGTGCCAATGGTTCGACTGTCGGGGGCACCCAGTTCGACCATTGGTGCCCCCCGTGATCAAGGCCCCGATTTTACCGAGACGTTGCGAAAAGCCCGCGAGGCGACCGACAGTATTTTCAACGATGAAGACGAGGACTCAGACAGCCTCTTCGGTAGCCAAGTGACCCCTCGGAAACTGGTCATTCCGCCACACGCGCAGTCACTGACTCCCCCGTCCATTCCCGATCCATCCCAAGCCACGCTACGAATTCCTGGATTGCCTGAACTCCCGCCCATCCGACTCGGTTCCCCGACACCAACCACTCAAACCGCTAAGCCACTGCCAGTGCGGGAAAATCCATTCGGCGATTTTACCGTGGCATCCTCACCGGACAACTCGGGCGACTTTCAGCTCGTGGATGCAAAAGAGCCAGTGCTCTTGCCGTGGAAAAACTTATTGATTGCTGTTCTAAGCACTTACGCCGCGCTGATCACAGCTGTAGCGATTTGGGGCTGGTTGCGAACCACGACCACAACACCCGCTAAGCCAAGCGCTCCTACTCCTTCCGTCAACAAACTTTAGAAATTCGCGCAAATTCATCCACTTCAAAATTTGACTGCAAACTCAGTACTGAAAACATGTTACGCCATTCTCAGGAAGTGTCGATTCAGTTCCGACTTGAAGAAAATCGCTACAGCGCATACAACGAAGGGTATTAGATTATCCAAACTCAACTGCGGCCGTTCGGCCTCGGGCAAGTCGGCCTTCCGATTCGCCCGCAGGGGGTAAGTTCATGTCGGCATTGAAGATTCGTCGTATCGATCTTTCGGCATCCAACGCCGCGTCCCAGCTCAAAAAGCTCCGCGAACACTTCCGACTTGAATCCGAAGTGGTCTCTCCTGCTTCTAAAAAACTGACGCAGTCGGTATTCGGCGAAGCCCTGACCCCCGTTCAAGTTGTGGAACGGATTTGCACCGGTGTCCGCGATCAGGGCGTCGCCGCTTTGCTCAAATACACCGAACAATTCGACAAAGTGAAACTCAAGGCCGACGCCCTGCGAGTCCCGGTCGCGGAACTTGCCGCCGCGCACGCTGCTGCCGACCCGGCCATGCTCGAAGCGATTCGGCGAATCCGTTACAACATCGACTCGTTTCAATCGGGTCTGCTCAACCGCGATGCCGAGTTGCGAATCTCCGGTTCGTACGACATCCATCTCCGCTATCGGCCACTGCGCCGTGTTGGCGTCTATTGCCCCGGTGGGGCTGCAGCCTACCCATCGACTTTGATGATGACGGTCTGCCCGGCCCGCGCGGCCGGTGTTGAAAACATCGCCGTGGCCCTGCCGCCCAAAGACACCGGCGCGTACAGCAAAGAAATGCTGGCCACCTGCCACGAACTCGGCGTGAATGAGGTCTACCGCATGGGCGGCGCCCAAGCCATCGCGGCATTCGCCTACGGGGTCGAAGGGATTCCCGCCGTGGACATGGTCTGCGGACCAGGCAACCAATATGTGGCTCTCGCCAAGAAGTTCGTTTACGGCCAGTGCGCGGTCGATTGCATCGCCGGACCGAGCGAAGTCGTGGTGGTTGCCGACGACTCCGCCCACCCGCATTACGTCGCCCTCGACTTGATCGCCCAAGCCGAGCACGCTCCCGGCGTTTCCGTGCTGATCACGTGGTACGAACCGTTGATCGAAGAAGTGCAAGCCGCTCTCGAAAAGCGGCTGTTGAAGGCCGGCCGCGCCGATCAAGTGCGCGAGAGTCTCGAACGCTACGGAGCCATTATTTTGGTGGCGAATAAGCACGAAGCGTCCGATTTGGTCAACGAACTTGCCCCCGAGCATCTGCACATTCAAACCCGCGATGTCGATGCCTTTTCGGAAGAGATCGTCAACGCCGGCGCGATTTTCCTCGGGCCGTTCACCCCCGTGGCACTCGGCGATTACGCCGCCGGCCCCTCGCACGTGCTGCCGACCGGTGGCACGGCCCGCTTTGCCAGTGGCTTGAACGCCAACGACTTCCGTCGCCGGACGAGCGTGATGCGATTCACCCGCGCCGGGATGCGTGACATGTCGGACGATGTGGTCACCATTGCGAACATCGAAGGTTTGGTCGGCCACGCCGCCAGCATCGAAATGCGAGCCAACGATAATGGCCCGGCCGCACGCCCCAAACCGAAGCCCGAAAAAGCTGGAGCCGCGACCCCAGCCCCGCTGAAGAAGTAACGGCATTGAGGGACGCTTTTCAGGAACCGAGTCGCTTCCGCCAAGGAACTCGGTGCTGATGAGGGTGGGTAATGGAAAGCACGACGATTTCTTCGGTGGTCACTTCGTAAACGATAACAGCCGGGAATTTCGCGGTGAACCCGACTCGAATTTCGCGCCTCGGTGGCGAGCGGCTGACTCTGGCGAATGCTTGCGGCAACAGGATTAATCGCTTCATCAGCTCATAGAATTCTTTGCCGAAACGCCCCGCTGAATCGAGACGTTGTCTCTCGAAGAACTCGCCGAGTTCAAACAGATCGGCACGAGCTTCGCGGATCAGGCCGAATCTCACGAGCGCGCCGCCCCAAATCGGGTGCGGAAATCTGCCATCACGGTTTCACCGTCAAGCAACACAGCCGTACCATCACCTACAGCGGCGATGCGGCGCTCCAACTCCGGTTCGATCATAGGGTCACCAATCACAACTTCTTGATCCAAACCGACCTCGAACAGTTCACGTTCTTCCGGCGTCAGTGCCCGGACGCGTTCCAGCAACTCGGCCACGGCTTCGCTCATCGTTCGGCTCCTTGGACTTACTACAGTCAGTTTACCAGAGCTGCCGTCACTTCGCCACGCCGTGGTTCCAGTAGATGCGGCAGTTGCCCGTGGCCCGGCCGACCGCAATGATGTCGGGCCGCTTGTCGCCGTCCAAGTCGGCGACCGCGAGGTCTTCGACCGCCACACCGCCGTCTTCGAGGATGTATCGCTCCCATTTCTTGGCTTTCGCGTCGTACCGGTAGATTCGGACGCCGCGCTTCTCGGTGAAGGTGTCGCCCTGTTTCGGATCGGGGTTGTCGCGCACTCCGACGATGAGGTCTTCGGACCAATCGACTTGTTTTTTGGTTTCCACTTGTCGCAAGTCGGCGAATTTCACCGCGTGACCCCAGCGGAGTTGCTCGTCGATCACTCTTCGCGTCCCCGCATCTTTATGATTCGAACTGTCGCTTTCATAAACCACGACTTTATTCCCGTGCCACGGTTCGATGGTGGCGATCAAAACATTCTGACGAGAATATCGCTCGATGGTTTTATCTGGCGACTCGACAACAGAATTGCCAATTCCAATGGCGACTTCACTGCTACCCCGCGCGGCCGCGGGTATGCTCTGATCACCGTCACCCCCTTTCAAATGTTCCCATTTTCCGTCATCGCCGGGTTTCACGTAGGTCAGCCCCGAATAATTCGCGGTGAGAAAATCTGGACGACGACCGCGTGTTTCCACGAAGTTATGCACGACGTGCAGCTCCTCGCTCAGCACCGTCGCTTTCCAATTCTCGGGCTTCTCCGGGTCTTTCCCGGGCACCTTGTACGACAAGATTCGCACCGGCCGGCCGTCCATCCAATTCTTATCCTTGGTGGCGTCGCGGCCCATCAATGGGGCCATCACGATTTCCGGCTTGCCGTCGCCATCGGTGTCGAAACAACGCACCCGGTGCACCATCGGCTCGTCGCAGGGGATGGCGTGCATCGACCACTCGTCGTCGAGCGTCTTGCCGCGCTTCAGCCATTGCAGAGTGCCAGGGTTTTTGGTGTCGAACGGCTTCCAACCGGCGCCGACCACCAGTTCGGGCAGTTTGTCACCGTCGATGTCGATGGCCGCAATGCAGACGTTGTCGGGCTTGGTTTTGCCATCCAGGATCACCCGCTTTTTCCAGGTCGGGTTCTGATACCAGACGATTTTGTGCTGATCGACAACGACAATGTCGAGTTTGCCGTCGCCATCGATGTCGGCGGTGATCACGGCGTAGCCGATCTTCAGGCCGGAGTCGATCTCCTGCACTTTGAAGCTTGGGAAACCTGCCGGCGGTTTCGGCGCATCCGTCAGATCCGCACCTGTGGCGAGTACGGAGCACGCGACCAACGTTGAGAGAACCAAAAGAGCGCGGAACATGGTTCACCAGGGAAGGGGGGTAGGAATGCAGCTGTACCAATTTTACGGCATCGGAGATGCAGCAATTGAGCGAGTTGGGGACGCGTCCGCGCAAACCCTTACGCCAAAAGCGCTCCGTACTAGAATTCCTGTACCCACAGAGGACCACCGATGAATCGAATCACTTCAACCGTCGCACTCGCGGTACTCGGTCTGACGGCTGCCACGTCACCAGCGGCACCGCCGGTGCCAGTCGCGGAGCCAGGGTGGGTGGGAGTGATCATTGCTCGTGGTGAGCTTCGCGATCAAATTGAATCGACCCCGATTCTAGAACGCCCCTACCGCCCGCTGCACGTCTATGGGAACACAATCCGTCGCAATCATTACCGGGGGGCGCCGATTCCGAAGCTGAAAGATGTCGTGCAAAGTGCCGGGTCGATTGTCACGAATCGGTGAAGTTAGGGGGTGCGTTTCCGCCAAGCCAAGGAAGTTCGCCGGGCGTGTCGGATGGCGATTGTCACGACTTCGGTCGGCAGCACTTCGTGGTAGAGTAAGTAATCGAACCGGCCGATTTTCACGACGCGAATTTCCCGTCCATTCGGACACTTCGGAGCGCGGCCGAAACCTTGTGGGTTCGCTTGGATGATGGCGATGAAACGAAGCACCTCCGTCGCGAAGGCATCTCCGCAGCCGGCTTAGTCATTGTATTTGGCGGCGGCCCGGCGCACATCGACTTTCGCTTCGTCGGTGATACGGTGCTTCATTTCGACCGGCGATCTTGCAGGTATTGAAATATCTCTGCGAAGGCGACACGGGTTTCGATCAGCCGTTCCGGGTGGGCGTGCACCCCGTCCCTGCGGCGGATCAGTTCCGCCATGAACTCCGGATCGTGATGCGGCGCGTCCGGAAATTCGTCGGCGTCCTCGGCATCGAGCAGTTGCTCCCCGAGCCAGCGGCGATCCGCCTCGGGGAGTTCCAGCGCCTGAATCAACAGGCCTTGCGCGACTTCACTCATTTGAAATCCTCCAACGATGTTCAATTTCAATTATAACGTCGGGCCGATCTGCCACGGGGCGAATTCTTCTTCCCCGACGCCGTGAATCTCGCTCTTGGTTTTGCGACCGCTCGCGGTATCTAGAATCATGTCGAAGATCTGTTTGCCGACCGTGGCCACAGACACGCCTTCCAGAATCACCCCGGCGTTCACGTCCATGTCCGATTCCATCTTCGTGAACATCGGCGTGTTCGTGGCCACCTTGATGCACGGCGCCGGCTTGCAACCGTAGACGCTGCCGCGACCCGTCGTGAAGACGCAGACGTTGGCCCCGCCGGCCACGACGCCCGTCATGCTCACCGGGTCGTAGCCCGGCGTGTCCATCACCACGAAGCCCTTGGCCGTCACCGGTTCGGCGTACTGCACCACATCGACCATTGCTGTGCTACCTGCCTTGGCAATGGCCCCGAGGCTCTTCTCGTAAATGGTTGTCAGGCCACCTTCTTTGTTCCCTGGCGACGGGTTGTTGTTGATTTCCGCACCGAAGACACCGGTGTACCATTCCCACCACTTGATACGTTCCACGAGCTTCTCGCCGACGGCTTGGCTCACGGCCCGGCGCGTGAGGATATGCTCAGCCCCATAGATTTCCGGCGTCTCCGCGAGAACGCTGGTACCACCCTGCTGAATGATCAGGTCGCTGGCGACGCCGAGCGCCGGGTTGGCCGTCACGCCGCTGTTGCCATCCGAACCACCGCAGTTGGTGCCGAGCAAGATGTGCTTGGCCGGCAGTTGCACTCGCCTGGCGTCGTTGATGCGAGGCAACATCTCGATGATTGCTTTCACCCCAGCGTCGGTCGTTTTGCCAATCCCGCCACAGTCTTGGATCGTCAATACGGTCGGTTGCTTCTTCTTCGTCCCACCGAGTTGGATGGTGCCAAGTTCCTCGCTGTCGATGAGGTGCTGGGCCTGGACGATCTCGCAGCCGAGGCCGATGAGGATGTACCCAGCCACATTCGGGTGGTTCGCAAAGCCGGCCAACGTCCGTTCCAATTGCTTGTGATCCGGCCCCTCATATTGGTGGCCGCAACCCTGCTTGTGGACAATCGGCACGACGCCGTCGACATTCGGAAAGTCTTTCAAAATGTCCATCGCCCGGATGCGTTCCGCGATGTACTTGCTCGTGCTCGCGCTGCAATTGACCGTGGAAATGATGGCGATCATATTTCGCGTGCCATACCGTTGGTGCGCCGGTCGACCAGGGCCGCGGTCGTAACCCATCCAGGTGCGGTACTCGTCCGGCGCCGGCATCGGCGCGGGCAGATCGGCTCCGTAGGCGTAATCGCGTTCAAACTTGGTCACTTTCACATTGTGAACGTGGACGTGTCCGCCGATGGGCACCGGCTGGCTGGCGAAGCCGATGATCTGCCCGAACTTGTAGATGGGGTCGCCTTCTTTGATCGCATGCACAGCGATCTTGTGGCCCATTTTGATCGTGGCCGGAACGGTGAACGAACCACCGTCGAAGGAGAGTTGGACGTCACCGGGAATCAACTTGGCCGCGACGGCGATGTTGTCTTGCGGACGGAGGTGGACGGCGTAATTCGTGAGTGGCACAGCAGCCATGGGAACGATCCAGCTCGGTGAATGGAAGGATACTTCGATTTTACGCACCCGTTCCCGTCCGGCTCTGATTATTCGAAATCACCCACCGTTTCTCCCCCGGCGCGCGTCGCTAACGCGGGAAGCACCGCCGAAGCGGAGTAGCGCAGGAAATGGATCGAGCCGTCGGCGAACGCGAAGTTCGCCCCACCGGTATGCAGGCTCCAATAGTGGAATGCGTCGCAATGCTGTTTGAGATCTCCGGGGCCAAAGGCGTACGGCCCTTCGGCACAGTTGTGGTACCCGTAGCGCCCGCGCCGTTCGGTGACCCCCAAGTGGTGTTCGAGTTTCCCGCCGCCGTCGTGCCCGATGCCGGCGTACCACCAAGAGAATCTCAAATCGGTACTCGGCGGCCGTTCGCCGATCAACAGCGTTTGCGACGTTCCGTCGGTGATGTGGACAATTTGTGTTTTTGAAGTCGCGCTGAAAACACCGTCGTTGAGGCGCGATTGCGTGCCGGAGCAGGCAAGGTAAGAACTTAAGCCGACAGGACCGTTAGCCGGATAAACGATCCACGCGGTCGCGGTGCGGTCGTCGGCGGGACAAGCAAACATCGGAATTACCCGCGGCAGATTGGAGTGCGCCGTCGGTCGAAAGGGGTCGTTTTGGCGGGCGAAATCGGCGTTCGCTTGATCCCAGGCCGACTGTTGCTCGAGGTACGGCAGAATTTTGGCCCGCCAACTGAGGTACGGTCTCGGCCCGGTACCCGGGTTCATCGAATTGGGGAAGCCGCCTTCGCTGTCGTGAAACTGGTGGAGGGCAAGGGCTTGCTGCTTGAGATGGTTGGTGCATTGCAAGCGGGTGGCAACGGCGCGGACACGCTGGACGGCAGATATCAAAAGCCCCATGAGGATGGCAACGATCGCCATGGAGACGAGTAAATCGATGAGTCCGACGGCGCGGCGGGTCATGGTTTGGCTCTCGCGGAGGCGACTTGGCGGGCCACGAGCCAGAGTGCGGCGAGAGCAATCAGGGCTGCTGCGAGTGCATATTGCCAAGTCCGACTCTTCGGTACATCCACTGGAACCGGCGGAGTTTCGATGAATGCTTCTGTTCTGTAGTTGGGAAACTCCGGGTAAGGAGTGAATTTGTCCTCAGTCCACTGGCCACTTTTCTGAAGATCCGGTTTCATAATAAAAAAAGTCGAACCGAGCTTGGTGCCGGCAATGGTGAAGATTGCCGGGTCGATTTTCGGGCCGATTTCAACCTCGTCGATCATCACTTTTTCTTCGTCCACTATTTTATTCTCGACGAATTGCTCGTAATGGAGTTTTCGAGGGAAGAGTGTCCCGTTACCCCGGGCGGGACTGATGTCCAAGATTCTCATTCGGGAATAGCTCGCTTCAACTTTTTCGAGATTCTTTTCCGAGCGGACTTCGATTTGCACCGGAAAAAAACCTAGGGCGGGATCGAGCCAGAGCGAGAATTGCACGTTTCGAGCGCTGATCCAAACTAACTTGCAGGTTTGTCGGTTACCGAGTTTGGGCTGGGTGATTTTCAGATCACGGCGATCCGCACTGCAAATGCTCAAATTCAGTGAATGATGGCAATACGATGACGATAATCCGCATGTACAACCGATGAGGTTCGGGTGGAACAGGTTCGCCACTTGAGAACGGTTCCACGTATGGGGGCCGAGGTATTTCGATGTTTGAGCAAGATCGGATCCGCAAAACATTTGCCCACGCTGTTCGCAATGCTGGATGATGACATCGCGAACCCACTCACCGTTTTCGTCGGCTAGCAACGACATGCCTTCGTTTTTCAAATTGGAAATCGCAAAACGAGTGCGGCTGTCTAACCGAAGGTTGCCGTCTGTGGCCCACATTTCTTGGGTGAATTTTCGCGAGAAAGAAGGATTTGCATGATCAATCGATTCCGCTGAGAGTTTAACATGAACTTCAACCATGCTCTCGCGGGACTTTAGGAATTTTTTCTCACGCTCCAAAATCTGGTCTTGGGTGAGTTCCTGAGCTCCCGCAAAATTGGACATGCAAGCGACGGCGAAGCATATCATAAAACGGAAAATCGGGATATCCATATGAATCGAGCCTGTTAGTAGTATTTTGGTAACCGATCAGTGCATGTTGGAAACTTCCCAAAATGAACCTGCAAGCCACTAAATCCTCAAGGATTTGCGTTAAAAACGGCCATCACGTGCCAATACCCAACACAGCTTGGTACATCACGGCCGTTTTCGGGCAATTTGAGGCTGATTTCCAACATGTGATGAACATTTACTATTTTTTGAGTGCAGGTGCTGGATTGGGATTAGGACAAGCCTTTAAGCCAAAAGTCATAGCCTTCTGAATACTTAGTAAGGCTTTAAACAGACAAATATTTGCCACGCCATCATACTTACATGAATAAGTAGAGCAGCAGTTGACCAATGTGTATGAGCCATCTAAATTTGTCACGGGGAGGCATTTCATTTGTATCGGGGTAGTCAAGTCAGTTATGCATACGTATGCATCTAGTGTATACTGGCGCCCTATACGCATCGAGCAGCTGTCCGGGTGATTATTATCAGAATCACAGTAAGATGGTGAATAGTTTCCGCAAAGAGGAGATACAATGATTGGGGCAAATTGTTGAGGGCATGTTTCAGCTCGCAAAACTCCCGGCGTGCTGAATCCCAAAAATGCGGCCACACCGGCGACGAGGGTGAGGGTAATGGCAAACAGGCTGTCGACTGAAATGCGATTCAACATCTTGGACTCCAGAATCAGGGTGATTGGGGAACGACACGTACAGGAACCGTTAAACGTGGCTGGATCGGCGAATCGGTTTCGATGACCAAGGCGTCCTTCACCACATCCCGCAACTTCGGTAGCAGCTTCGAATCGAAATGTACTCGCACGACCCGGTTGTCTCCCGAAATACTCGTTTGAATATAGGGTGCGGCACATCCGACCCGTTTGATGGCGAAATTGACTCGTGTGCCCGGTTTCAATCGAACTTCAATATCAACGTCGCGACCCGCGACGAATTCCAACTGTTCCGGATCGTAATCGATTTCTGGAACCGCTTCCGCTTGGAGAATTAACCCCAACTCGCCCATCTTTTCCGGCGAAGCCGCCGGCAATGTGTGTGTCACCCAAACCGATTCGGCGATGCGATGGCGGACTTGACCGATTTTCCACTCGGCTGAAATCGTTGCCGTTTCGCCCGGCTCTAACCGGTTTTGACTGATCGAGGCCGACTGGCACGAACAGCCGCCAACCACTTTCTTAATTTCGACGGCTTCTGGATAACGATTCGTGACGGTGAAGTTCGTCTGTACCGTGGTTCCTGTTTCGACACTTCCGAAATCGACGGTCGTTCGGTCGAAATAGAGTCCCGGTTCGGGTACGGACGTTGAAACCACAGAAGAGTTATTTGGGGTGAGATACGTCCAAGCACTCACACCCAACCCCGTCAAAAGGAGTGCGGGAAAGCCGAACAGGAAAAAATGACCGCGAAACAGAGTCACAGTCGTCTCCGTTGCGACTTTGGAGAAAGTGCTTCTCATGGTAAGATAACCGCATGATAAAAAATATCAAACTCTTGATAGTGGGACGTGTGTGTGTGTGTGTAACCCGATTTTCCACCACGGTTTGCGTCGGCAAAAAACCTTTCAAGATTCTCAATATGATTCGGTATTTTCTCTGCTGGCGGGACGAGAACGATAGAACATCCTCGCATCTTTGTACGTGGCGAGACCATGCCGATGATGACCAACAATATCTTCCTGAAGATCCTGAGCGGGGAAATCCCGGCGAAAATTGTGTACGAGGATGATATCTGCGTTGCGTTCCACGATGTGAATCCGCAGGCGCCCGTCCACTTGCTCATCATCCCACGCAAGGTGATCCGCACCCATGCGGACATCGTTCCCGAGGATGCGCCGCTGCTCGGGCACATCCACACCGTTGCGGCGAAGTTGGCCAAGGAACTCGGCCTGAACGCCGGGTACCGCCTAGTATTGAACTGCGACGAACAAGCAGGACAGACGGTGCCGCACCTGCACTTCCATCTGCTCGGCGGCCGAAACATGGCGTGGCCCCCAGGTTGACCCCGATGACCGACGACGAATTGAAAACCGTGCTGCGCGAGCGAATCTCGGCCGTGGAAGTGCGGATGTCAGCGGCTTGTCAGCGGGCCGGACGAGTTCGCTCCGCCATCACACTCGTGGCCATTACGAAAACGGTGTCGATCCGCGTCGCGGCGATGCTACCCGAACTCGGGATCGTCGACCTCGGCGAGAATCGCCCCCAGGAACTCTGGAAGAAAGCGGCCGCGATCCCCGGCATCCGCTGGCACTTCACCGGCCACTTGCAGCGGAACAAGATCGACCCGACGCTCGCGCTCACCACGTTGATACACACTCTGGATAGCGAGCGGCTCGCGTTGGCCGTCCACGAATTCGGAGTCAAACGTGGCCAACCCGTGCCGGTTTTACTGGAAGTGAACTGCAGCCGAGAGGCGGCCAAAGGGGGTTTCGCACCCGAGGAACTTCCGACGGTCGTTGACAAATTGATGGCACTGAGTGGCCTGCGACTCGATGGGTTAATGACCATGGCCGCGCACGAGGAGCATCCCGAAGAATGCCGGCCGGCCTTCGTAGAACTCCGCGGACTTCGCGATTCCCTTCGAACCCGAACGGGTTTAGTTTTACCCCAGCTTTCCATGGGCATGAGCAACGATTTCGGGATCGCCATCGAAGAAGGTGCCACCTTCATCCGCGTTGGCACGACACTCTTCGCCGGCCTGGAGGCGGAATGATCCTCATCCAAGATCACGCCGGAGGCTGCACCATCGCAGTTCGGGTCCAGCCGAATGCGAAGCGTACTGACGTGATCGGCGAACACAACGGTGCATTCAAGATCGCGGTGACCGCGCCGCCCGAAGACGGCCGGGCCAACGAGATGCTGCTCGATTTCTTCGCACAATGGCTCGGGTTCAAACGGAGTTGTTTGGAATTGATCCGCGGCGCATCGAACCGGAACAAAGTCGTGCTGATACGTGGGATCACTGCGGAACAACTGACCGTGACCATCGCGCAACTCTTTGGGAATTAGCCGATGTCACACGATTACGCTGCGATCCTCGACGCCATATTAAAAGAATACTCGTTGCCGATAACCGGTGCTCACCGGGTGACGCATTGGGCACGGGTGTCCGAAAACGGTTTGCGGATCGCTGAAAAGATTGGCGCCAATGTTGAAGTCGTCGCGCTGTTTGCTTTGTTTCACGATTCTCGTCGATGGAATGAATACCACGATGATGGTCACGGCGAGCGCGGAGGCGACTTCGCCCGGACACTGCGCGGCACTCTCGTCCATCTTGACGACCATCGTTTCGAATTGCTTTACGATGCGTGCCGACTCCACACCGACAGGCTTACGGATGGCAACCCCACTCTGTTGGCCTGTTGGGATGCCGATCGGCTCGATCTCGGTCGGGTAGGAATCACCCCCCGGCCGGAGCGACTCTGTACCGATGCTGGACGCAATCTGTTGAAATGGGCCAACGCCCGAGCGATGCACGAACATGAGCCGACTGAATTGCTCGCGACTTGGGGAATCGAGTTGTAAGGGCAAGCATTCAACAATCATTCAAGGGAGCGTCAAAATTATTGGAATCTTTGCGGACGTGGCGACCAGTTTTTAACTGGTCGACACGTCAAGCGGACAGCACTTCCGTTGACACTTCCCATTTGGCCCGTCGACCAGTTGAAAACTGGTCGCCACGCCTGCAAAAACTTCAATCATAGTTGTCGCATCCCAGTTTTATGTTCGACTTCGATCCAGATGGGATATCATTAACAGAACGTATCCCCAACAGTCGGAGTGTCCCATCATGTTTCGCACTCGTATTTTTGTTGGTGTGGTCGCACTATTGCTTCTGTCAGCATTCCCAGTGTCGGCTCAAACGCGCGGGGGTTTCGTCGGCCCGCGGTTCCCGTTCACGCCGCAGTCGCCCTACAGTCCAGGCATCTTCCCGTCATACGGTGGGTTCCCTTCGTATGGTGGCTACGGCAGCGGCTATTTCGTGCCGTACTACTATCCGTATTACCCGATGTATTCCTACCGCACGTTGCCTTCGCAGCCGGCCCCGAGTGTCGAACCGATTCCTAACCTCGTTTCGCCGAACCCAGCATCGCCCGATTACACCTACCCCGACTTGATCAATCCATCGTCGAATCCGACGATCGTCCCGAAGAAAAAATAGCTCGTCCTTCTGTTCATCTCCGGAGTCAATCATCATGTTTTACAAACGCATTTTGGCCGTCGGGGCCGCAGTATTACTAAGCGCGTTGCCTGCGATGGCGCAGCACAAAGGTGGTGGAGGCGGGCATTCCAGTGCGGGTCACACGGGTGGCGGGCATGTTGGTGGCTACTCGGGTGGACACAATCACTCCAGTGGTTACCACGGTGGCTATTCCAGTGGCCTGTACCTCAATTTGGGGTTCGGTGGCGGGTATGGAGGGGGTTACGGTGGAAGTTACTACCGCCCCAGTTATTCGCCGGGTTACTCCGGTGGCTACTATGGGCCAGTACCGTACCAGTCGGCTCCCAGAGTAGTGACGGCACCCCCTGCCGTGACTTACAGCTACCCGAACATCGTCAACAACCCCGCCACGAATCCGACGATCTATCCGCAAAACCCACCGCCGGCGAGCAACCCGATCCCCGTGGGTGCCGAGACTGGCTTGCGCATCACCGAGCTTTCCGAAGGGACTGCTAAAATCGCCGGCCTACGCAAGGGGGACATCATCTTGAAAGTCGACGGAATTCGGACTCAGAACTTCGAGGAGTTGCGGGCCACACTTTCGACTGGCAAAGAGAAAGTGACGGTCGAATACCTGGATGGCACCAGTGGGGAAACCGACAAGAAAAACATCAGTGTCCAGGACACGAGGATCGGGGTGACCGTGATCGAAGCGGTGATTCCGAGAACCTGAGACAGTTCGGCTTACAGCTCATAATTTTAGCGGTATCGCTGTGTGCCGAGATGAATCATGCCCGAACCGTGGGATTACAAAAAAGCTGGCCTCGACCTAGAAAAGTACGCCGAGACGATGGCGGGGATTCAACCGCTGTTGGCTCGGACTTGGGACGT
The DNA here is from genome assembly GCA_025351325.1 of Fimbriiglobus sp. Classification (GTDB taxonomy): domain Bacteria; phylum Planctomycetota; class Planctomycetia; order Gemmatales; family Gemmataceae; genus JALHQU01. Next base: position 7,174 of record JANXWE010000159.1, on the reverse strand, counting down.
CCACCGGGTGATGAAACCACCGTTTCCGCCCCGCCAGGGTGGCAAAGGTTCCGGTGGCTTCGCCAGTTTGTTCGACCTCAATGCCTTGGGTAGTTCGGCCAAACGCTACCAGAATCCCGTCCTCGTGACTTGTACCGACGGTGTCGGCAGCAAGTTAAAAATCGCCGCGCAGATGAACCGGTTTGACACCGTCGGCATCGATCTCGTGGCCATGTCGGTGAACGATCTCATCTGCACCGGTGCCGACGCGCTCGTCCTCCTCGACTACATCGCCATGCCGAAGGACGACCCGGAATTGTCGCGGCAATTGGTACTCGGAATCAGCGAAGGTTGCATGCAAGCGGGCTGCTCGCTGGTCGGCGGTGAGACGGCGATCCTGCCCGATTTCTACGGCGCCGGTGACTTCGACATGGCCGGTTTCGCGGCCGGGATGGTCGAACGCAGCGAGGTGATCGACGGTTCGGCGATCCGCCCCGGTGACCGGCTGATCGGCATTGCCAGCAGCGGCATTCACTCCAACGGCTATAGTCTCGTCCGTAAGGTGGTCTTCGAAGCGGCCGGGTTGAACGTGTCCGATTTCGTGCCCGAACTCGGTGCCACCGTCGGAGAAGCGTTGTTGAAGCCGACGCTGATCTATGCGAAGGCGATCCGCACTTTGCTCGATACGGTGCAGACGCCGGAATACGCCATCAGCGGCTTGGCGAACATCACCGGCGGGGGTGTCCCCGACAATCTCGGGCGGATTTTACCACCGGATTGCCAAGCGGTGATCCGCCGTGCGGCTTGGCCTAAGCCACCGTTGTTTGCCTGGTTGCAAAAGCTTGGTTCCATTGCCGATGCCGAGATGGAACGCGTGTTCAACGGTGGCATTGGCTTTGTGGTCGTCTGCAAGCCACAAGTTGTCGAACGGGTTCTGGCCAACCTGAGTGGCAGTGGCTTCACGGCGTGGGACATCGGCACGGTCCGTTCGGGAGTCGGTGGCACGGTACAGATTCAGAATTGATGACAACATATCAAGGAGTCTCTCGATGGCGGAACCGGTCGTTTTAGCCACGTGGTCTTTCGGCAAACTGGCTGTTGAAGTCGCTTCCAAGTTGCTAACCGACGGCAAGTCGGCGCTGGATGCGGTGATTGCGGGCGCCCAAGCGGTGGAGCGTGATCCGACTGTTCGTTCTGTCGGCTTTGGCAGTTTGCCGGATCGCATTGGCCGCCTGACACTCGACTCGTGCGTGATGGACGGCCAGACGCTCAATTGCGGAGCTGTGGCTGGACTGGAGCATATCCGCAGTGCCTCGGCCGTGGCTCGCCGGGTGATGGAGAAGACTCCGCACGTCCTGTTGACAGGCGAAGGAGCGAAGTGGTTCGCCTTGCAACAGGGGTTCCCCCTCGAAATGCCGCACACGCTCGAAGGGATTCAGGAGTGGTTCGAAAAACACCCGACCAACAAGAAAAAGGGTGAGAAAGCCGTGATCCGCGGCCCCGAAGATTTCACGCTTCCCATCGACGAATCGAACCACGATACGATTACGGTGCTCGGGTTGGATCGTGCCGGACACCTCGGAGGAGTTTGCACGACGTCGGGTCTCGCGTACAAACTTCCCGGCCGGGTCGGCGACTCTCCAATCATCGGCGCGGGGTTGTACGTTGACGACGAAGCCGGCGCCGCTGGGGCCACGGGTGTCGGTGAGGAGGTCATCCGCATCAGTGGCAGCAGTTTCCTGGTGGAGTTGATGCGAGCTGGGAAGAAGCCGCAGGAAGCGTGCGAACTCGCCGCGAAGCGGATCAACGCGGTGGCGATTCGCCGGGGCGTGCACCCACCGACCTGTGCGTTCATCGCGCTCAGCCCCAAAGGGGAAATCGGTGCCGCCTGCACCGAAGCGACCGCATTCCAGTACGCGGTATTCAAAGTAGGTAAGATTGAAGTCTTGAAGGCGAAGGAAATCGTGTTGAACAAGTAGAGCAATGCCTCTTGTATAACGAACTACACAAGCTCACCGCAGCACGGAGGCTGCTTTGCCCGTCGGCCATTCCCGATTCACCTTTTTGCTTGGCGCGGCTACGAATTGGTTCGCCTTCGCGGCGACGCTGGCAGTCTCATTCTTCCTAACGCCGTACCTCATTGCTTTGCTGGGGAAGCCACAGTACGACGTGTGGTGCGTCGTCGAATCGGTGCTAACTTATTTCACGTTGCTCGATCTGGGCGTTGCGGCTTGCCTCGTGCGGGCAATTGCGGGGCACACCTCGAAACCGGATGCCGAGCGTGTGAACCGCATCAGTAGCTGTTGCCTCGTGGTGCTGTCGGTGGCCGGTGTGGTGGCGTTTGTCATCGGTGCCCCCGTGTTATGGATGCTCAGCGAGAAGTTGGAAGCGAAAGCGGGCGACCCCGGCGACGTGCTTCCGTTCATGCTGCTGATGTTGCTGAACCTCGCGTTCACATTGCCGCTGAGTACGTTCCCGTGCATCCTCGATGGTTTGCAACGCTTCACAGCCAAGAGCATGATCCGCATCGTCGGCTTAACACTGCGCACGGTCGGGTTCTTGATCGTCGTCGATCGTTGGCATACGCTCTTCCCACTCGCTGTGGTGTCGATGGTCACGAACCTCCTCGAACATGCGGCCATGGCACTGTTCAGTTTTCGGACACTCCCCGAGTTGCATTTGCGCACGCGGTACATCGACCGTGTGACGTTACGAACTGTCCGGACTTCGAGTACCGATGCGTTCTTGGCGATGCTCGCCGGGAGGATCACGGTGCAGACGGGGGCCATTGTCATCGGGTTGCTTCTCCCAGCCGGTCAGGTGACCTTCTTTGCCACGGCAGCGCGGTTGGTGGAATACGCGAAGTCGTTGCTCCGCACGATTACTTCGACCCTGATGCCCGGCGTCGCGGCGATGGATGCCCGTGGCGATCGTGACGGCATTCGCAACCTTTACTTGAAGGCGACACGCTGGCTGCTCTACTTCGTACTCCCCGTGCAAATTGGTTTGCTCCAGTTCGGTGCCCCATTTTTGAAGCGTTGGGTCGGTGAGGATTTCGTTCCAGGTGCCTATCCGACGCTGGTGATTCTTTCATTCACGCTCTGCATTGGCGTGGCCCAATCGGTGGCTTCGCGGTTGCTGTACGGCCTCGGCAAACTCCGCTGGTTCGCCCGTGCCGCACTTGGCGAAGCAGCGTTGAATCTAATTTTGATGTTCGCCTTGATTCAGCACCTCGGGGTTGAAGGCGTAGCCATTGCGGTGGCCGTGCCGAACGTGTTGTTTTGCCTATTCGTGTTGGAGTACACCCGCCGCCAACTCGGCGTCAGTGGTCGTAGTTATGGGACAGCATGGTTGGCCCCACTGGTGGCCAGTGTGCTACCGACGGCAATCTGGTTGAAGATGGGGGAACCGGACGCGACTTGGCCCGGGATCGTGATCGGCGTGCTAGCGGGGTTAATTCCGTATGCTTTGGCGGTGGGCCTGTGGGAAGCGAAGCTGTATCGAGTCTCTCGCCGTCACGGTTTCGGGCCTGCCGGAAGGTTCTCGTTCAAGTAGCGTGTGAGCAACGCGTGAAGGTGCCGATCGGTATTCTTCCCTTCGTTGATCGAGTGACTGCGGTTGGAGTAGGGCATCAGCGTGAACGGTTTGTTCAGCTCGATCAATTTGTCCGCGAGTTTCTCCACGCCCTGATAATGGCAATTGTCGTCGCCGGTGCCGTGGACGAGAAGCAAGTTCCCCTTCAACCCGGCCGCGTGCGTGATCGGCGACCCCGTCTTGTAATCCTCGGCGTTGTCTTGTGGCAGGCCCATGTAGCGCTCTTGGTAGATTGTGTCGTACAACCGCATGTCCGGCACCGGGGCGACTGCCAGGCCCGTCCGGTAAATATCCGGGTAGCGGAACAAGAGGTTCAATGTCATCGAACCACCGCCACTCCACCCCCAAACACCAACGCGAGCAGCATCTAGGAAAGGCCGCCTCAGAATCACACGTGCCGCCGCGGCTTGATCCGCCGCGGCGAGGGTGCCCACTTTTCGGTAAGCGCTCTTGCGCCAATCTCGACCACGAGGGCAGGGGGTTCCACGGTTGTCGACGCAGGCCACCGCATAGCCCTGTTGCGTGAGCATCAGGTGCCAGAGGTACTTGCTCCCTCCCCAGCGGTCGACCACCGATTGCCCCGCCGGTTCGCCGTAGACGTAGAAGACGAGCGGGTACTTCTTCGCTGGGTCGAAGTTCGCCGGCTTCATGAACCAACTGTCGAGTTTGACCCCGTCGCCGATGTCCGCCCGGAAGAATTCGACCGGGGTTTGCTGGAGCTTGGTCACCGCTTCGCGGAGCTTCTTGTTCTCAGCAAGCACCCGGATGACCTTGTGATCCGGCAGCGAAATTAGCTCGACCCGAGGCGGATTGCCGAACGACGATACCGTGTGGAGTGCCACCGTTCCTTCGGGCGAGAAATCGTAATCGTGCCAGCCCGGTTGATCGGCCGGCGTCAATCGCTCCGGCTTACCGGAGCCATTCAACGGCGCGGAAAAGAGGTAGTGCTGCGTCGGGTTCTCCGGCGACGCCAAGTGGTAGACGCGCTTGGCTTTTTCGTCGATGTGCAGCACGCGGATCACATCGAACTCGCCCGCCGTGATGCGGCGCACACTGCTGCCATCCCGTGCGGCTGCGTAGAGGTGCCGCCAGCCGTCGCGCTCGCTGATCCAAGTGAACGTACTCCCTTTGTCGAGCCACTCGACGGAATCGGCGTGGATGTCGACCCAGGCACCATCGCGTTCGGTCAACGCCGTTCGCACTTTGGCCGTCGCGACATCGGCGATCATGACATCGACGGCATTTTGCAAGCGATTCACCCGTTGCAGTACCAACTCGGTGGAGTTGCCAGCCCATTCCATCCTGGGGATGTAGAAATCGGTGCGTGTGTCACCGGGGACCTCGATCCATTTTGTCGGGCCACCGGCCACGGGAACGACGCCGATCTTGCAGGCCGAGTTTCGTTCGCCCGTCTTCGGATACGCAAACGTCTTCAAAATCGGGTAATTCGCGGTCGTGTTATCGACGAGCGTGAACGTCTTCACTCCACGGCTATCGATCTGCCAGTAGGCGATCTGTTTGCCGTCGGGACTCCACTGCCAGCCGTCCCGGCAATCGAATTCCTCTTCGTAGACCCAGTCGAAAGTACCGTTGATGATCTCGGGCGTGCCATCAGTCGTCAGTTGCGTCGCAGCTCCGCCATCCACCGGTTCGTGGTACAGGTTGTGATCGCGGACGTAGCCGATACGGCTCCCGTCGGGAGAGAGCTTGGCGAACATTAGCGACGAGGGCTTGGCTTCTGCACCGAGCTTGGAGAGCTTGCCGGTCGAGCGTCGGAACGTCCAATAGTCCCCCCTTGTGTTCTGCCGCCAGACTTTGACCGAGTTCGTGTAGATCAACACGAGATCCAGATCCTTCGTGAACGAATACCCTTGGATCGGGAGCGGTTCCTTCGCGTTCGGCACGATCAACTTCTCAGCGGCAACGAGGATTTCGCTCTTCCCAGCTTTGTCGAAACGAACGATATCGCTGGCTTTCTTGTAAGTCTTGGATGGCGACAGTGTCGTGTAATCGCCATTGTCGAGCCATTTCACGGACGGGACACGTTCCTCTTTAAACTCTTCGGATCCGAAGAGACGGTCGATCGTGAGTTTCGCGGGATCGACGATCTGAGGCTGAGCCGCGGCAGAGGCGGAACAGGCCAATGAAATGAGCAGGGCAAAACGCAACATGGCCACCTCCGGGCATCGTGAGAAGTCAGCATGCGATTGCGGCACTGAGGGACAAGCCAACGTGTCAAAATCCGTAGGATTTAGCGATTGTAGGGCCGCTGCAACCGGCCTACTTCTTCATCAGTCCATCAAACATTTTGAATGCGTCTGGTAACGCTTCGCGGCAGATCAACAGATGTTCGAGGCCTTCATATTCCTTGTATATCACGGCCTTCGCTTGAGCGGACTCCAGCGACTTCTTAAGATTTCTGGCACCGCCCAGTGCGAAGTCTTGGTCGCCGACGCCGATGAACGTTGGCAAGGTGGCGAACCATTCTGGTTTGCGAATCAGTCCGCCACCGCCGAACGCGGCGATGCCGGCGAACTTGCCGGGATACCGTTGCGCGGCATCAATGGTTTGCATGGCCCCCATGGAATGACCGACGACGAAGACGGCTCTGGGATCAATTGGGTAACGCTTCGCCAGTTCGTCGACGATTTCGCCGACCGGTGGCCCGCCACCCACGAGACTCAGACCACTACGTGGAGCAACAAGCAACCAGCCACGCTTTTCACAAAGTTTCACGATTTGACCGTCGCCATAACCCTCGAAAAAAAGGTTTTCAGAGCCGCCGGCGCCGTGTAGTGCTACCACGATGGGGACGGGTTTGGTGGGATCAAGTCCCTCGGGCACAAACAGTCGGACGGGGGCTCGGGTTTTGCCGTGGGGGATGCTGAGGTAAAATTGGCCGGAGCGATCTACGGTGAAGAAATCCTTTCCGGCCTCACGCTGTTCGATCATCGCTGCGAGTTCGGTGGCGAGTTTGACGGCCGCGACGTCGGTTTCAAAAATCACTCCCCGTGACACTTCGGTTAAGATTTGGACTCGATCCTCTGCTGTCGAGAGTTCGAGTGAGTTCGCTTTCAGTACTTTTCGTGCCCGGACTCCGTATTCATCGAAAATCTTTTTTCGTGATTCGGTAACACTCGTCAAACTCATCCCGATGGTTCGCGTCGCGGCGATGTTGCCATTCACGGACACATCAAATCGCAATGGAATGTCGCAAGAATCCGAGTGACCGTATTTTTTCGTATTTGCAAATTTCACCGAGATTTTGCAAGGCAAAGCATCGAGTGCGAACGATTGTTCCTCGGCAAATTTGCCGAGTGAGAACTGGACACGGGTGGACTGCGGCTGATCTGACTTGACCTGATAGAACGTATTGACAGTGACGGACATTTCCTTGGAATTGAGATCAACGCAGCGTGTGCTCACATCGGCGAATAGACTCTGGGCCCATCTCTCATCATCGCTGGGCTGCTTCCCTTCCAGAATCCAGCGTGCCTCATCGAGTGTGCGGCCAGCTTCGCCGAACTTGTTGGCGAAAAAGAGGCCCGTCAACTTCGGCAGATCCGCGAGTGCTTTCTTTCGCACCGTGGCATCGGTGGTT